>NZ_JASJEB010000146.1 GCF_030064895.1 Crocosphaera sp.
AGGGCGTTTATCTTCTGAAGCCCTTAATAACTCAAATTATTTATCTAATGTTCAATTTGAATTATCTAGAGTAGATAATGATTAATTTTTAACTTCATTTGCCCATCACTGTAATAGACTAATATCCCTATTAATTTAAATCCTACTATTTTTTGCAAATTTTAAATAGTAGGATTTTTCTTGTTGTTAAAATATTCTCAGATAACTTAATAAACTCTTATTCTTAACTCAGAATTTAATAATATGCTTTTCAGGGAAGGCTCCCATACTAATAATAACAAAACAAAGCAACGGAGTTATTAATTATGAAAGGTTTAGTTATTGCTGGTTTATCTTCTCTTGTTTTAGGTGGTTTTTTCGCTCCTATTAATGCAACTGAAACAGTAGCAGTTAGGTCTAGTATTGAACAAAATAATACTGCTTATTTATCTCCCGTTAATTTAGTTAGTCATGGTAGAGGTGGTACTTTTAGTGAGCAAGGAATTCCAGGTTATGTTCGCTTTAGTTTAGGCATTAAATCTGGTAGAGTTAATGCTGAATCTTTAGTTAAGGCTGCCATTGAAGAAGGGCGTTTATCTTCTGAAGCCCTTAATAACTCAAATTATTTATCTAATGTTCAATTTGAATTATCCAGAGTAGATAATGATTGATTTTTAAGCGCATTTTCTCATCACTGTAACAGACTAATATATTATTCCTACTATTTTTTTGCAGATTGAAAATAGTAGGATTTTTGTATTTTTAATTGTCATTGTGAGGAACGAGGAAATCTATCTGAGTTAATTGTCATTCCGAAGGATAAGGACTCTCAATAACATCTTAATCATAATGGGTGGTGATATAGTTGTAAGAACAAAAAAGAAGTTTTAGTCCTATTTGCTCAAAAGTATCCTAAGCATTGTATAATTACTGAATCATCATTTTTTTAGAATCACTAATCTAGAAATGGCAAAACAATTTGAATTTGATCCTACCAATAATTTATATGCTTATTGTATAGAGGAATTAATTGACTTATGTAAAGCCAACAAAACTTTAGCCTATCAATACATAATACAAGGACGTATTGAACAATGGTTATTTGAGATAGGAGAAAAAGAAATAAGTGCGATAATTAGTCAAACAAAGCAAAAATTAATAGCTGACACAAGAATAAACAATGATGAAAGAGTAGATCAAATATGCGAGAAATTATTAGCAGAATTTAATCGTCGAAAATTTTTCGATGTATTAAACATAGATAAAGCAATAGAACTCACTTTAAAAGAATATGAGGCTTTGCGGGCTGAAATATTACAAAATGCTTCAGAAGTTAGCCAACTTATCTTATTAGGTTTAGCTGCTATATTTACGATAGCATCATTAGGTTTAGCTCCATTAGCTGGTTTTTTGACAGAGGAAGATATAGAAATAGCCGAACCTATAACCATTATTGAAACTCCTGTTTCACCCGATAGATCCGTACAAATTGGGAAAAAATTAGTTATTAACAATCCAACCATAACAAATAATGATCAACCGAGATTTACGATTACCAGAAAAACCGATTTTGAAGAAATTAAAGACGGAGGGATTTTCCCAAGTCTTGTTGTTATAAATTGGCTAATTCCCTCTCTTTGTTTATACTTAATATACCGATCGCTATATTCAATACGAAAAAATAAAATGATTGGTAGATATATAAGTAATAGGATAGAAAAAAAACTAATAAAACTAAGCCAAGAGAAAGCTACATATCTAAATTTTGATACAAAAGAAATAAAATACAAAGATCATTTAACTCACATATCTTGGGAAAATTACATAAAAAAAGATAATAGATATCTAGAACCTTTAGATGTTAATTTAATTTTCTGGCTATTTTCTTTTATTATAGGGATTTCTTTAATAGGAGGATTCTTTTTATGTTATAAGTACCAACTGATTACTTTTGACGTTTCTCAAGAGATTTTAAAATTTTATCAAAAGATTTTACAATTTTTAGAATCATCGGTATCGAAAATAGTAGTAGTAGTATTATTATTATTATTATTATTTGTACTTTTTGTGTTACATAGAGTAACTAGAATAATAGTCATACTTATAATTTCAATTCTGATGATAATATCAAAAATTTCACCTAAACCATCGGCATGGGTACTTTGGCTAACACCATTTGTTTTATCTGTAGTTTTTTTCATAGTTTTATTGCAAAAAACTATTTATGTTGCAAGTCTTAATGAACCTCAATTACAAAGAGACAGAAATTGGCACTTTAGTGTGAGAAAATGTTTTAAAATTTTCTTCGCAAGATTGAGATTTTGGTGTGATTTTATAACTGATATACGCCCGAAAAGAAAAGTTAATACAAGACTACATGACAAACGACTATTAAACAAAAAATTTTTTTCAGATAAAAATAAGATAAGGAATTTTATCCATTTACTAAATTTGCCACTACCACAATGGTTCATAAACTGGTTAAAACGAAAATTACCAATAACACCTTTAGACCAGACAAATATAAATGATCTGAGAACGCAATTACAAACCTCCCTCCAACGACTTGAAAATTTATTCAATAATCTTAAACTTAAACTAGATAATCTAACTCAGGCAGATACACTACCTAAGCAACAGAATGTTTTAAACAATATAAGAACAGAAATAACAAGGGATACGAATAATGAACGACGACAACTTCAAAGTCTAAAACAACAAATTGAGGGATTACCAAATCGTTTAGCCAGTAGATTAACCCCAGACCAAATGAATACATTAAAAGTAAATTTACGATATTCAATAGATAAAACATATTTGTTAAAAAATAAACTCAATCATTTCAGAACAAGTCTACAGAATACGAATAATGAATTAACAAATTTGTCTTTATTAGAATCCATAAAATTGGGTGATTTGTTAAGAAAAATGAATAATTTGCTAAATAAAATAGATAATTTTATATCCATAAATAAAACTAATATTGTTAATCATAATCAGATTTATCCAATCATTAATAGTCTTTTATTAGAAACATTGACTCTACAAAGTATAGATAGATGGAATAATCCAGAAATTATATTTGACAGTGTTTTTGAAGATGTTTTAGATGAGATGTGGAAAGAAGATGACTAAATATTGTTAAGGGATAGGTTAATTATCAGTGATTAAACTTTCAAGATATAATAGAATAAAAGCTACTCAAGTTATTATTAAGATAGTGATACTGACTTTACTATTAAGGAGATTCTTCGTACCTCGGAATGACAAATTAGGAATTTAGAATGTAGTATTAATATTTTTTTCATTATCCATTGTTCATTATCCATTGTCCATTATTAAATGACTCAATACCTAATTAAACGCTTATTAATCGCTATTCCTACCCTAATTGCTATTAGTTTAGTCCTCTTTACTATCTTAGCATTAGCACCAGGAGATCCCCTCGGAGAATTCGCCTCTAACCCTTCTATTACCGAAGAAGTTAGAGAAAATATCCGCAAAACTTTGGGACTAGATCAACCCATTCATATCCGTTATATTAAATGGTTTTTGGCCTTCATCAAGGGAGATTTAGGCTATTCTTTTACCAGTAGAAGTCCTGTATTAGAACTCATTTTACAACGTCTGCCAACAACCTTATGGGTAGTAGGAACAGCTTATATATTTAGTGTTTTAATTGCTTTTCCTTTAGGCATAATTTCTGCTATTAAACGCTATTCTTTATTAGATCAAATAATCACCAGCTTTGCTTTTTTAGGTTATTCCTTACCAACTTTTTTAACAGGATTATTATTAATTGTTATTTTTAGTGTGCAATTAAACTGGTTTCCTTTCATTTATAATAGCACCCTACAAATTACTAATTTATCGACTTTTATTGAACAAATAAAACAGTCTATAATGCCCATTACTGTCTTAGCATTGTATCAATCTGCTGTCTTAATGCGCTTCATTCGTTCCGCTATTTTAGACGAATTAACCCATGATTATGTTCGCACAGCACAAGCAAAAGGACTCAACAGTTTTGCTATACTAAAAAACCATATTATTCGTAATGCTTTAATCCCAGTTATAACATTAATTGCCCTAGATATTCCTACTATTTTTACTGGTGCATTAGTCACAGAACAAATATTTAGAGTCCCAGGAATTGGCGCATTATTAATCGATTCAATCCAAAGAAGTGACACCCCTGTAGTGATGGCTATTACCTTTATTTATGGCATTTTAATTGTTATTTTTAATGTTATTGCTGACCTAACTTATGGTTTTCTCGATCCTAGAGTAAGATATTAAAAAAGAATGGAGAATTGAGAATTTAATTTTTTCTTAATTACATTTCTAACCTATATTAATCTTCTCAACTCAGTAGTATCACCTTGGGGAACATTGATTTTTTAATGTTTAATTCAATGTTAGTTTATATTTTTGTTAAGTAAAGAAATTTATCAAAACCTGTGAATTATCAATCATTTATTCCAATAATATAGATAGGTCAGTAAAGGAGCCGATCCTAATTATGAACACTTTATCTAATCGTCGCTGGAAGTTTCTTAGCTGGACAACCGTTGTTATGTTTGCTTTAGGTTTCTGGCTAAGTAGTAGTATTCTTCTTGATTGTGTTGTTATTCCTGGTTTATCCTTATCAGGTATGATGAATCAGGGTGGTTTCGCTAGTGTAGGTTTTATTATTTTTGGATTATTTAACCGTATTGAATTAGTGTGTGCAGCCCTTGTTTTAACGGGATTTTTAATTTTCCGTCGCCATCATCTTCTTATTCATCTTCAGGAACGTTGGTCAATCATTTTAGCAAGTGTTTTACTCGGTATTGCTTTAATTTACACTTATTTTTTAACCCCAGAATTAAGTGGTTTTGGGTTAGAAATTAATGCTTTTTCCGCAACGAACACTATGCCTTCTATTATGATTCCCCTTCATTGGAGTTATTGGATATTAGAAGCAGTTAAGTTTGTTATTGGTGTTACCTTGCTACGCTGGTGTTATCGTGATTCCTGTGAATTAAGATAGATTAAATAATCAAAGTAAGTCATCATTTCCTCCCGTTGGGGGGATTTTGTTTATGTAATTAATTAATTTATCTTTAATATATTTGTAATCATATCAAATAACTCTTCAAATTCCTTGATCACAAATATACTCAGCATTATATAATTGGAGGTGGTTAAATCCAAAATTTAGATTTGAGGATGTTTTTGAAAATATTTTAGATGAGATGTGGAACAATCGCAACCAAAAAAGATAAAAATAAACTATTGTTAGTTAGAGAAAATTCTCACGACGTTGGCTTTTTTAGGAGTTTCTTTTTTGTCAACCCCAAAAATAAGATAGGACAATCTAGAAATTTTAAGATCATCAAAAGTCTATTTTAGATAAAAAAAAGGGTGAGACTTACCCACCCTTTGTTGCAATATTGGAGATAAGGTTGAAATTTAGTAAACTTCAACGTGCCAACGGTGTTCTTTTTTCAACTTCTTGACAAAATCAGACCATTCTACACCTTGTTGAGCGGCAAAAGGACTTAAACCTTCTTGGATACCGCTTTCCATCCCTTTAAGTCCACACATATAGAGGTGAGTCTTAGGATCTTGTAACATAGTCCATAACTTCTCAGCTTGTTCAGCTACACGGTGTTGAATATACATCTTACCGCCTTCGCTATTTTTCTGTTCCCGACTGATAGCGCAGGTTAACTCAAAGTTATCAGGATACTTAGCTTCAAGTTCTTCTAACTGCTCTTTGTAGAGAATATTTGCACTGTAAGGAACGCCAAAGATTAACCAAGCTTTACCCTTGAACTTATAATCTTCGTGCTGCTCATAGAACATCCGCCATAAGAAAGAACGGAAAGGAGCAATTCCTGTTCCAGTAGCTAACATAACGATGGTAGCATCTTCATCATCAGGAAGTAACATTTCCTTCCCTACAGGACCGGTAATAGCTACATCTGCACCCACTTCCAGATTACAGAGATGGGTGGAACAAACACCATAAACGGTTTCCTTGGTTTCAGGGTGTTCGTATTCTAACTGACGAACACATAGAGAAACAGTCTTATCATCTACTTTATCTCCATGACGGGTAGAAGCAATAGAGTAGAGTCTTAACTTATGGGGTTTACCCTTATCATCGGTTCCAGGAGGAACAATACCGATACTTTGTCCTTCCAAATAGTGGAGATCCCCACCAGAAATATCAAAAGTCAAGTGTTGAACAACACCACTACCACCTTCAGCAACTAAGGCATAATTTTCGACACATTTGCCAATATAGGGATTTTTGGGCTTATAAATATTAACAGGAACTTTCTTTTTCGCTTGAGTCATAGGTTTACTTTTTGCTTCCTTTTGGTTGCTTTGTTGTGGTTGAGCAACTCCAGACCCACCAGAAGGGGTAGAAGTGGACTTTAAAGGGGTTTCGGCATCCAAAGGATTGATACTGACAATACGACCACCCATACGGGTAATACGACGCATTTCCTGATTCATCCGTGCATAGGGAACGGTGATAAAGACGCTACCACTACGACGAATGGGATAGTTAAGACTGTCATTGTCTGTATTTTGACTTAACCCCACCACTTCATAGACAAACAAACGGCTTCCGTATGCTGTTGTCTGGCCAGAAGTTGCTGCTACGGCTGAACTGTACATCGATCTCTCCTAAAAATTATTTTGCACATCATAACTGCTCTATTTAGCCTACCATCGGCTGGTAATCTTCAATACACTGCTATTAATGGCTTAATCAGGAGGGAAACCTTAAATCAGACCAGTGCGTTTATAGAGCATAACCAAATTATCCCTAAAAATCTGTTAAACTTGCGTCAGTTTTATATTTTTTTCCAAGAACGGTTTGGAAAATATTAATTGATGAAAAGTTCTTTGCCTCTTGTGAAGAGTGATGTCGGTCTGGTAAAATCCATTGTCAGTATTTAATACGTATCTGGATCTTGCTAAGATTCGGTCAACTTTGGGCTGAAAAAAATAGAGTCACGACTCTGCAAAAAATTTTATCCAATTATTGACCAATTTTGCTCCCTTTATGGGAGACTTTAATCACAAGGTAACGAAACCGGGTTAACAATTCTGTTTTGCATTTAGAGGGAAATTATGACCACAAATTTAGATCGCGTGGTTCTTATTGCAGTTGCCGGAGACTCCGGTTGCGGTAAATCTACTTTTTTACGTCGTTTAACCGATTTATTTGGTGAAGAGTTTATGACTGTCATCTGTTTAGATGACTATCACAGTTTAGATCGTAAGGGAAGAAAAGCTGCTGGTGTAACGGCCTTAAACCCCAAAGCGAACAACTTTGATCTGATGTATGAGCAAATTAAAGCTTTAAAATCAGGTCAAGCTATTGATAAACCCATTTATAATCACGAAACTGGAGAACTAGATCCTCCTGAACGCATTGAACCTAATAAGGTTGTTGTTATTGAAGGATTACACCCTTTATTTGATGAAAGAGTCCGTGAATTAGTTGATTTTGGGGTTTATCTCGATATCAGTGATGAAGTTAAAATCAACTGGAAAATTCAACGGGATATGGCTGAAAGAGGACACACCTATGAAGATGTATTAGCCTCTATCAACGCTAGAAAACCTGACTTTAGTGCTTACATCGAACCCCAAAAACAACACGCTGATGTGGTAATTCAAGTCTTACCTACTCAGTTAATTGAAGACCACGAAAGCAAGTTATTACGAGTTCGTCTGGTTCAAAAAGAAGGTATTGCTAATTTTGAACCCGCTTACTTATTCGATGAAGGTTCTACCATTGATTGGCGGCCCTGTGGACGTAAATTAACTTGTGCTTATCCTGGTATCAAGATGTACTATGGTCCCGACAACTTCATGGGTAATGAGGTCTCTATGTTAGAAGTAGATGGTCAATTCGATAACCTTGAAGAAATGATCTACATCGAAAGTCATCTCAGTAAAACTGGAACCAAATATTATGGTGAGATGACCGAACTTTTACTACAACATAAAGATTATCCTGGTTCTACCAATGGAACCGGTTTATTCCAAGTTTTAGTTGGGTTAAAAATGAGAGAAACTTACGAAAAAATTACCGCAGCAGAACAAGTTCCTGCTCAAGTTTAATTATTCGTTTTAATTTATCTCAAAACCGTGAGAAGAGTAGTTTTTTCTCACGGTTTTTTGTAGAGTTTCGATGAAACATGGGATCATTCTCTTGGCATGAAATTAGGATGGCAATGATCTCAGCAAATATATTTTTATATTGCCTTTCTTGGCAACAGTACCAGATGTTTTCCCGAAACAATCTTTTAGTTTAATCAAAGTGTTTAAGCAGATTCAGAGTCCCATACTTCACGAACTGAATATTCAAATTGACTAATTTCAGCAGTGAGTGGCTCTATATCATTGACTATAAAATCACTAGCTTTTTGTGCCAACTCTTGCCTTTCTTCCTTAGCCATCATAAGGTTATCTTGGGAAATTTTGATCCGACTCTCTAGTTTTTCTTGCATCTTGTCCAGAGAATTAGAAAGGGCTACTGAATAAAAATTTTTAATAAGCGAAAGCTTCTCCTCCAAACTATTAAGAATTTCAGGCTGTTGTCTTTTGATTTCTTCATCAATATTTGAAATCAAACTCTTCTCAAGCTTAGATATGTATTCAGTTTTGTTTCTTGCCACTGTGCTTAAAATACTTATCACAACAAAGACTACAATTCCAACAATAGTACCGAAGCCAACAGCAACAATCTCCAAACCAACCAAGGCAGCACCAATACTAGCACCAATACCAACACCATTGACATAAGCCATGAAAAGTGTTAAGTAACGCTCATTCATAATACTTTGCATTTCTTTTTGAATGTCTTCTGTAAAGTATTCATCGAAGTCACTATTAAAATCACCCTTAAAGGCCGGAATTAGCTGATCCAGATTTTTTAGATATGTATTTTCTTTAAGTCCAAGTTGCTCCCATTTCTCTTTAAGAAGCTCTAAAACAGTGGTAACTCGGCTAAATATTGTTTCTTGGTACTTCTTATTAGTACTTAAACCTTGGAACCAACCAATAGTTTGTGTCTGAAACTCAGCTTCAAATTCATCAAGGAATATTGACTTACACCTCTCAGCTAATAATTCTATCTTAGGAATATCTTCTACATTTTTGAAAGGTAAATGATTAATGTTTTGGATTGTAAAGTTAGCGATGTCTATCATACTATTAATCCGTTGATCAATGAATAGATCACGTAAAATTCCACTCAGAGATGCCTCATCAGCAATTCTTTGTGCTGCTCTCTTTGCTGGA
Source organism: Crocosphaera sp. (assembly GCF_030064895.1). Taxonomy (GTDB): domain Bacteria; phylum Cyanobacteriota; class Cyanobacteriia; order Cyanobacteriales; family Microcystaceae; genus Crocosphaera. The sequence continues at coordinate 9,295 of NZ_JASJEB010000146.1, forward strand.
GAATTTACTAAGTCCACTCTTACACTATTCCAGAAATTACTAGCAAGAAAAGGCTCCCAAGCATCATCGATAAACTGGTCAATTGTGCGCTTACTATAATCTGTAAACTCTGTAAGCTGAGTTCTAGCCCTATCTGTTTCAGACCTAGCATCTGTTTCACTTTTCTGAGCGTGATTTTCCAGAAGTTTTAAACTAACCGTTGCATTATCTAGAACTTTTTTGATCGGAGAGCATCCTCTCTCAACAAGACAAGAGATAGCTTTATTGTTATAAGAGACTGTTTGTAAAGAAAAGATAAAGAAATTAGGCGGCACAGATTTGTGGTTATAAAACTATGGAATAAGTTTTTATGACAGTTTTATGAAGAGACGTTCTTATCCGTCAGATATAACAGATT
>NZ_JASJEB010000147.1 GCF_030064895.1 Crocosphaera sp.
GGGAGCATCCCATTTTTGCAAAAAACTTATTCTTGGAGTTTGACGGGGAGACGGGGAGATGGGGAGACGGGGGGAAATTAATCAGATCAACTATTATCAATCAAGGACAATTTGCAACTTTGGGATGTTTCCCTGTCTTTAACCACAGGGTGTTTAGTTCAATTGTGCTTGCAATTTTTAAACAGTTTTTAGTATTATTGAAAGAGTAGGGTAATTAAAGTCAATGAGTGAAAGAATGGCTGAATTTAAAAAGCGTTTACCAGTATTAGAAGCGAAGGCAAAAATAGAGACAAATTAGGGAATTTATGAAACGTATTTTCATTAGTCATAGTCATTCAGATGAAAAGATTGCTGATTCTCTATTTGATTTCCTTATTTATACTTTAAAAATAGATAGAGGAGATATTTTGTGTACCTCAGATCCCGAATCTGGGTTATCTTTTGGTTCTAATTCAATCAGTGATCAACTTAAACAAAATCTTAAAAGTTCCGATGCGTTAATTGTTTTAATAACTCCTGATAGTTTAAATTCGGCTTGGATTCCTTTTGAAGTTGGTTCTTTTTGGCCAACAGATAAACCGATTATTATTTTTCTAGGGTGTGGTTTAACCTCTGATAAGTTACCAGGCCCTCTTAGAGGGTGGTTAGGTATTCGTATGGGAGATGAACAAGTTATTGACCATATTAATACAGCGATCAATCAATTATCTCAAAGTCTAAATATTGAACAAACTCCTTATGATCGCAGAAGACAAAATAAAATTAATGATTTCATCAAGTGTTTTAGGGATTGGAAGTCTAAACGTCCTAACCCTGATGCACAATATCAACAACAGATTCAAGAACTTCAAGACAAACTTCAGGAGAATGAAAAGTTATATCAAGATAAACTTACTGAAATTACTGAAATAAAAAGTAATTACCAAACTCAAAAACAAGAATTAGAGCAAAAAGAATATAGTTTACAACAATTACAACAGGTAAGGAACAATGATTTAGAAAAATTAGAGCAAAATCATAAGGCTCAAAAAGAGCAATTAGAAGAATCTTTTACTTGTCGAATCAACAAACTACAAGAACAATTAGAAACAGAGAAATCACATCAGCAATCCACCAATAAAATTGAAATTAGAATAATAAAATTTTTTCTAGCTTCCTCCTCTGAATTAAAAGAAGATAGGGAACAATTCGAGATTTTTATTAACCGTAAAAATAAGCAATATATCAAACAAGGTATATTCTTAGAATTGGTAATCTGGGAGGACTTTCTTGATGCGATGTCTCAAACAAGACTCCAAGATGAATATAATAAAGTAATTACTGAATGTGATTTATTTGTTAGTCTCTTTTTAACTAAGGTTGGTCAATATACTGAAGAGGAGTTTGATACCGCTTTTGGTACATTTAAAGAAAATAATAAACCTCTAATTTACACTTATTTTAAAGATGCACCAATTAATCTAAGTCGCATTACTACTGAGATTAATACCTTACTTAAGTTTAAGGAAAAACTGAGTAAACTTGGTCATTTTTACACAAGTTATAATAGTATTGAGGAGCTAAAATATCGTTTCGAGCAACAACTAAATAAAGCCTTTGATCACTTAATCAAAAATTTAGCTGAAAAATTAACTGTAAATAGTTCTCGACAACAAGAATATCAACAACAATTAACCGAAAAAGAATCAATAATTAATCAACTACAAGAAAAAATACAACAGCTAGAATCGAATATATCAAAACCTATCTTATCAACGACAAGTACAGAAATAGAACTCAAAAGTGAAAAAGGGGTTGACTACACTAAACTTCGTGACCTCTTGGCAGCAGGGGAATGGAAAGAAGCTGACCACGAAACCGCTAAAGTCATGCTCCAAGCAGCTAACCGAATGTCTGAAGGATGGTTATATGGAAAAGATATCGATAACTTTCCTTGTGATGACTTACGCACTATAGATAAACTTTGGGTCAAATACAGTAACGGAAAATTTGGCTTCAGCGTCCAGAAAAAAATCTATATGGACGACCTCGGTGGAACAAGAGACTATGATGAAAAAATCTGGGACGAGTTTTGCGATCGTGTCGGTTGGAGAAAAAGAGGAGACTATGTGAGTTACTCAAACCTCACCTTTGAATTACTAGATACTACACCTGTGGGACACCTTCCTGTTTATTGGAACGAGTTTTGCGATCGTGTCGGTAGAGGAAGGTGGGGGAAAGAGGAAGACGGTATTAGTTACTCAAACCTCACCTTTGAATTACTTATCTTCTCTCGCATATCGCACTGTAAACTGTAATATATAGCAGTCGCCAAAGCTATTAGGACATTTTTCTGTTCCCTGTTCCCTGTTCCCTGTTCCCTTAAAATATAATTTATGTGTCCTAACTAGCCTGTCTATTGCTATATTGCCACGCGCTTCACAAAGGCAAAAGTAAAAAGGCAAAAGGCAAAAATAAGGTTTTTAAGTTATCAGATAAGTACATACGAATTGCTATTAATGAATATACCCAATCCGATTTAGATACCCCCTTTTAAATTGCATAGCTTAAAACCTGAAAACCCTCCTGCCTCCTGCCCCCTGCCTCTTTTAGAAGATAAGATATATTTGAGAACAGGATGTGGTATTAAGCAGTCTTTTGTACTCCTGGAAAATGTCTATGTTTGGCGTAGAATCCTAATAAGACAATAAGAATAATAATGACGGTTCCGATACCTAAATAACTGGGAACCCAAAAAGATGTTTCAATATGATTAATTTGACCTGGTTCTAGTTGCCAAGTTACTTGAGTATTTTCAGGATCAGATTCACTATTTAAGTTACTATTTTCAGGAAAGTTTTTAACTCGCAAAGGGGCATTTAAAACGAATTCTAAATTAACTAAAGAACCAGGACTAACAATAATATTTCCTTGGTTGGAGAGTACACCTAAAGCCCTGAGATCAACATCAATATTCAGTTTATTGCGCTCAAAAAATATCCAGTTATTTTGTTTGATATTCATCTCTGCTTTTAGTTGCACTAATTCAGGATTTTGCACTTTTAAACCGGAGGCAATTTGAGAATAATTAGGGTTGAAAAAATGGTTAAATTTATCGGTTAATTCTTGTCCATTGCCGAAAGGAATAGTAACAATAATTTCCTCATCAGAAACTTTTTTTGCTTTTCCTTGTAATGATTTTGCACGACTTTCTATACTATTTAACCACTCGGTTACTTCGGTTTTACTCAAACTGGTTAACTGTTCTGCTAAGCGAATATGTTGAACAATTTCTCCGTTATGTTGTTCATGGAAATTAACTCCAACGTCGTAACGAACGCATCCGTTTAAGAAAACTAAAATACTGATGATTAGAGGTAGAAATAATCGTTTTATTTTACCTATTTTGGGTTTATTTGTAATTACTTTTCTTTGATAATTCATAGTTAGTTTTTCCTTGAAAGATTAATAATTAGGGAAACAGTTAAGATTGAATTAGAGTATAAAATAAGTGGAGTAAAGTGGCAAAATTTCAGCATTCAGCCAAGAGATAAAAGTGGTAAGCATTCCTTTAATTCTCTACAGTATTTCAAGATAAAGTTCTCTCTCTCAAGGTTGGTTTTAGGCTGATAGCTGAATGCTTATTTTAGCTGATGAGTTATTCATCTTTCCAGTCATCATTATTAGATGTACTGCCACCACCGACGGTAACTAAATCGATTTGTTGCCGATAATAATCGACACTTTTAACCTCAACTTCCACCTCATCTCCTAAACGATAAGCAATATGATTTTTACGTCCCACCAAACAACCATGACGGGAACGGTATTCATACCAGTCATCTTTTAGGGAACTAACATGAACTAATCCTTCTACTAATAAATCTTCGATTTCTACAAAGAAACCGTAAGATTGAACACCAGTAATTAACCCTTTAAAAACCTTGCCGGTTCGTTCCTTCATTTTCTCCGCTTTTTGCAGTCCTTCTAGGTCTTTTTCCGCTTCTTCGGCGGTTTTTTCTCGGTCATTAAGATAGGTAACTATGAAGTGAAATGTATCTTCTAATTCTTCTTGGATACTGGGAGGTAAAACATTCCAATTAATTTTACCGTGACAGCTACTACTAAAGAGATTAACCCCCATTTTAGTTTGTCTGGTACGGCGATCGCGTCCATCACTAAATACCAATTTTAAGACCCGTTGAATTAATAAATCAACGTAACGTTTTCCTGGGGAAACACAATGGGTATAACAATCATCGTAAGCGAGGCCAAAATGCGATCCTGGATGACTATTATACTTGGATGATTTTAAGGTTTCATGGAGTAAATAATTGAGAACATGAACATGGGGAGACCTGCCCAACATTTGGGTTAAATTGTAGTAATCTTGGGGTGTAATGTCTTCTTCTGATTCCAGGGATACTTCTAACCCTAAATTTTGGGCTAATTTTAATAAGTCTTCCAACTCTTCCCAGTCTGGTTCTGGTTGGGTACAATAGATGCCGGGTATTCCTAAAGCGCGAATATGGTCGGCCACGGACTTATTAGCTAAGACAACTAACTCCGTCAATAGAGAACGAATGGGGGTTCGAGAAGAAGCGATTAAAGTTCCGATTCTACCCTCATCTTGATAAGGCGATCGCGGTTCTAATTGTAGTTCAAAACCACCTCGTTGTAACCTTTGGGCCTTAACCAGGGGACTGAGAGTAAAAAAGAGGTCTTTGAGTTTATCGGCCAGAGGTTGTTGATCTTCGGGTACTTGATCTAAGTTCGCTAAAATAGACTGGACTTCTGGATAGGTGAGTTGATTATCCACCCGAACAACGGTCGGTTCGATGCTATATTCTACCAGTTGACCATTTTTATCGAAGGTCATGATCACCGAGATGGTCAAACAATCTTGATCCGGTTTGAGAGAATAAGATTTTGTCACCATTTCTGGTAACATCGAGAGAACTTTTTCCCCTAAATAAACCGTCGTTCCCCGTTTTCTGGCAACTTTATCTAGTAAAGACTCGGGTTGGATATAGTGGGCAATATCGGTAATATGGACGGCAAACTGCCAGTCATTATCTTCTGTTCTTTCCAGAGTAAAGGCCGTTTCGATAAAGGGGAGAGAGTCTCGTTGGACATCTTCGGTCAAAGTAAAAGTGAGAACATCTCGCCAGTCGGCCCGTTTTTCGTTGGTTTCGGGATCAAAGGTAATGGGGAGTTCTGAGGCTGTTTGTTCTATTTCCTCGTTAAAACTTTGGGAGAGATCGTGTTTACAACAGACAATATCCGTATCAGCGGCCGCTTCAGCATCACTGCCTAAAATGCGGGTAACTTGTCCCACCGGAGGATGTTCCCCAATAGGATAACGGACTACAGAAACATGAACCAGATGGTCCACAGCATCTTCTAAATTATTGCCATTTTGATCAAGAAGTAATTCAAATAGTAAGCGATCGTCCAGGGGAATAGCTTGATATTCTTCTTCTTCTTTTTTCACCTGGGCCAATAACGAAGGGTTGGCCCGTTCTAAAATTAGTTTAACTTCCCCTTCAGGAGACCTGCGACGGGTTCCTTCTTTGATAACTTTGACCAAAACGCGATCGCCGTTCCAAGCGTTACTGAGATGGAGTTCTCGAACGTAGATGTCTTCTGCGTCTTCTTCGTCTTGAATAGCGAAGCAAAACCCTTTACTGGAACAGCGTAACTTGGCTTCTACTAAGTCATCTTCGGGAACACGGCGATATTTTCCGCGTTCTTTTTCTAAAATGCCGATTAATTCCAATGCGTCCAGGATGATTTGCAATTTTTCGACGTTTTCCTCGTCTTCACATCCCAATTTTCTCTCTAGGAGTTTGGCCGCCACCAATTTGTTATCACTGAAGTGGGATAATAATGTAGCGATTGAAAATTCCATCTATCAATAGTCCTTGCTAAATGTGAGTGAGTCTGATTGATCTGAAGATAGGAAGATAAAAACTAAATCAGTTGATGAGTAATGCTTTGGCTTAAACTTCACACCCCAGTCTTACTGGTTAACCATCTAGGGTTAAGCTGATTGACTCCTAATGGAGTTTTCCCTAGAAACCTTTAATTTTATGCTTTAGAAGTACGCTTGAAGGGCAAATAGAGAGTTCTATCTTTGGAAAGCGTGACTCTCTTTGCACCAGAATAGACCAATCTACCGAAGCGTTTACTTCTCTTGATAAACTATCTGACTTCCCATTCTACCAAGAGAAGGGACTTTTTCAATTGAGTTCAGATACCTAACTGCATTCAGGACAAGGTTAATTCATTATTTATTATCCATTATCTATTATCTATTATCCAGAGTTATGAGTCAATTAAAACGATTAAAAATTATTATTCAGGGGGCAGTTCAAGGGGTTGGTTTTCGTCCTTTTATTTATCGGTTAGCCACAGAATTAAACTTGAAAGGATGGGTGAATAATTCAGCAGCAGGGGTATTTATTGAAGTAGAAGGAAATGAAACAATTTTAAAACATTTTTTATCTAGAATTGACTCAGAAAAACCTCCTATTTCCCAAATTAATAGTCTAGAAACCACTTGGTTAGAAACTGTTAATTATACTAATTTTGAAATTCGTCATAGTAGTGGTGGGGAAAAAAAAGCTATTGTTTTACCTGATTTAGCTACTTGTACTGCTTGTTTACAAGAAATTTTTGATCCCAATAATCGACGCTATTTATATCCGTTTACTAATTGCACTAATTGTGGACCTCGTTACACTATTATTGAGGAATTACCCTACGATCGCCTTCACACAACTATGAAAAATTTTACTATGTGTGAATCTTGTCAAGCAGAATACGAAAATCCTCTAGATCGACGTTTTCATGCCCAACCTAATGCTTGTCCTGTTTGTGGTCCAAAGTCAGAATTATGGGATGAAAAAGGAGAAATATTAGGTAATGAAAATGATGCCCTAAACTTAACTATAAATGCTTTAAAAGAAGGAAAAATTGTTGCTTTAAAAGGGTTGGGAGGATTTCAGTTAATTGTTGATGCTAGAAATAGTGAATCAATACAACAATTAAGACAGCGTAAATATCGTCCGCACAAACCTTTTGCTTTAATGTATTCTTCCCTAGAAGAAATTAAAACTTATTGTGAAATTAATGATCTGGAAGGACAATTATTAACCTCACCTCAAGCACCCATTGTTCTCTTAAAGAGGAAAAAAAGTTCTCCGTATTTACAGAATGATTTTAGAGATAATTTAAGCCCTAATATTGCTCCCAATAATCCCTATTTAGGAGTGATGTTACCTTCTACTCCATTGCATCATTTATTACTGCATCAACTTGATTTTCCTATAGTTGCCACCAGTGGTAATCTTGCCAGTGAACCGATATGTATTGATGAAAAAGAAGCTTTAAAAAGATTAAAAAATATTGCTGACTTATTCTTAGTTCATAATCGTCCTATTATTCGTCCTGTAGATGATTCCGTAGTTAGAGTTATAGCAGGAAGAGAAATGATTATTCGTCGCGCGCGAGGATATGCACCATTTCCTATTACAATTAATACTCAAAATAAAGATGATAATTTTCCTAATATTTTAGCAGTAGGCGGACACTTAAAAAATACTGTAGCTATTCTCAAAAAAAATCAAGTTTTTATCAGTCAACATATTGGAGATTTAAGCACACCAGAAGCATTAAAATCCTTCAATCAAGTCATGGACAGTTTAAAAGGATTATACGATTTTGAACCAGAAATAATAGTTTGTGATGCTCATCCTGACTACGTATCAAGTCAATATGCAAAAGCTCAAAATTTACCCGTAATTACTGTTCAACACCACTATGCTCATATTCTTGCTTGTTTGGCAAATAACCCATCATTAATGAAGGAATTTAACTTAAATACCGCCGTTTTAGGAGTTGCTTGGGATGGAACAGGATACGGTGATGATAACACAATTTGGGGTGGAGAATTTCTATTAGTTAGCAATAAAAAATATGAAAGGATCGCCCATTTTCGTCCCTTCAAATTACCAGGAGGAACTCAAGCAGTAAAAGATCCCAGAAGAATTGCTATATCTATTTTATTTGAAGTATTAGGAGAGAATGAAACAATAAAATTACCTTTCTTAGAAACTATGGCAACCAAAGAATTAAACATAATCAAACAAATGTTGTCCCGTAGCCTTAATACTCCTATAACCTCTAGTGTTGGCAGATTATTTGATGCAGTAGCAGCTATGATAGGAATTTGTGAAAATATTAGCTTTGAAGGACAAGCAGGAATAGCCTTAGAACACGCAATTAATGACTTAAAAATAGATGAAAGTTATCCCTATCAAATTACAGGTTTAACCTATCCCTTAGTCATTGATTGGCAATTAATGATAGAAAGTATTATAGAAGATATCTTACAAAAAAAATTGCATCAAGAAATAGCAGCTAAATTCCACAATACCCTAGTTGAAATTATGATAGATATTGCCCAAAGAAGTCAACAAAAAAATATTATCTTGACAGGAGGATGTTTTCAGAATAAATACTTAAGCGAAAGAGCAATTTTACGCTTAAAACAAGAAAAATTTACCCCTTTTTGGCATAATAATATACCTCCTAACGATGGAGGAATTGCTTTAGGGCAAATTATAGCTGGTATTCTTCAAACAAAATAGCTTTTTGCCATCAATTTGGTATAATCAAACAGTGGAAAGGTAACTCTAACAAACGTGGATATTTTTGGAAGTTCAGAACCTGCAAAAATCTTAGTAATCGACGATCACCCCTTTAGTCGTGTCATGGCAGTAGACCTGTTGAGTGCCAACGGTTATGATGTCATTGAACATGATGGTATTTGTGATATTTTTACTACAATAAGAACAGCCTCTCCCGATCTAATTTTGATGGATCTTAAAATGCCCAATTATAACGGCTTTGATATCTGTCAACAATTAAAACAAGATCAAGATACTCGTTTAATTCCTATTATTTTAATGAGTGTTGCCGATGATAATAGCTCTCGCATAAAAAGTCAGAAAGTTATGGCCGATGCTTTCATGAGTAAGCCTCTAGAAAGTATTGTATTATTACCCGAAGTAGAATTATTAATCCAACGAAAAAGGCTTTATGAATGGCTAGAACAGATGCAAAAAGTCTTATTTTTGATTTCTCAAGCTCTTGAAAAAAGATACTTACCTCAAGGAAAATCAGGAATTAGATTTGATAAACTAGCCCAAGGATTTGGTGGATATTTAAACTTAAGTCCTGTAGAAATTAGTGATCTTATTTTAGCGTCCCATCTCCATGATATCGGCACAGTAGCTATCCCTGATGCAGTGATGATGAAACAAGGAAAATTAAACGAAGAAGAACGAGAATTAATCAAAAATCATGTTTTAGTTGGGGAAGAAATTTGTAAACCAATGCAAAACCGCCGAGGTATTGCTCAAATTATTCGTCATCATCATGAACGCTGGGATGGTAGTGGTTATCCTGATGGTTTAATAGGCGAAAGTATTCCAAAATTAGCGCAAATTTTTCAAATTTTAGATATTTACGAAGCATTAACCAGCGAAAGACCTTATAAACAACCTTATACTTCTCAAGAAGCCTTAAATATTATTAAACAAGAAGCAGAAAAAGGGTGGCGAAATGTCAAGTTAGTGCAACAATTCTTTGCATTTATGAAAGAGAAACAACTGACTTAAAAAAATATTAAGAGAAGTTCCCAAAAAATATAATTATGGAGCAATTTTTTAACCGAATGTCGGGCAGAATTCCCTAACGTTCCATAACTTAGGGATGAATGCCCGACCAACATATAAAACTGCGAAGCATCCTTATTTCTTAGTTTCTAACCCTCCTGACTGGTTTTTGATATAT
>NZ_JASJEB010000013.1 GCF_030064895.1 Crocosphaera sp.
CTTGAAACCAAAATGAAAGATGTTCAATGTTCAATGTTCAATGTTTGGTCAGTCTACTATAGCAATTTAGATGCTTAACAGTTTATATTTTATGATCCTAATTTAAGGGCTTCAATATATAAACTATAAGTTACCCCGATTTTAAAAAGATTGAGAATATCGAGACTGAGAGATCGCCCTTCTTTTTTGTTTCTACTATAGACAATTCTACTAATTCCTTCCGTAAAAATTAGTAAAAAGATTCCTACAGTAATATCCCAATAAGCTTCTTGTCCTGCGGTAATAGAAACAGCTTGACCGACAAAAAAGCCCAAAAGAACACTAATCAGACTTAAAGAAATACGTCGCCAAGGATTACTAAAAGTTTCATTAAACTTGGTTTGAGTTACTTCCACCAAAGTATTTAATCTCGTTCTTTGCATAGGTTAAATTTCCTCATTTTTTAGCTATAACATTACGCATTTATTTTATGAAATTAGGTCCAATTTTCCTTCTTAACCCATGATAGTTCAGAGGAAAAAAATGTCCTAACTAATTTTTGTATTGCTATAATTATCGATCCAAACGATCTAATAAATATAAACCTACAACAATACCAGCAAAGTGACAGAGAATTGTGTGAGTATTAGCGAGAAGTAATAAAATTTCACTAGGAGTCGGTAACTTACTGGTATCATAAACTGCCGCACCTTGAGGAATATTAGAAAGTTTGCGCCACAAAATTCCAACAAACCCTTCTGCACCAATAATTGAGAGGAAAATACCTACTAAATTGGATAATAAACCAGCCCTAATTAATTGTAGTGTAGATGATTTTTTTGGCCGTGATTTTGCCTCGGGGTTGCGCATCAATTGGGCAATTTTTTTATAACGAAAACAAATCAAAATACTGATCACCAATGCGATAACGCCGGCAATGGAACAAAAGACACTAAAAGAAGTTCCTTCGGTTGAGGTTTCTTGGGCCACTAAACCAGCTAAGGCCAAGAATAACAGAGCAGCAGCTAATACACCTAATACCAACTGTCCCCAGAAACCGATATTTCCAGACCATTGCAGAATTCTCGCAGCGCGTTTGACGTTGGGGGGAAGGGGGGGACGGGGTCGAGAAATTTCGTAGTTTTGACTCATAATCTGATGGTGAAAACTTTGATCGTTTGAACTCTGTGGGTTCTTCTTTCTAAATTTTACATTCTAAATTCTACATTCTCAACGATGGTAGCCTTTTCTTGCCCAATAGCAAAGGCCAGCAAACAATTTTCTAACATTTGGATTAACCATCGAGATTTATCTATAGAAGTTGACTCATAATACTCAAAGAGATGGGCTAATTTTTGTCGTAAAGAATATTTCAGTTTGGGACTCAAAAAAGTCAATTTTAAAAGTAACCCAACTAACTGGGTTGAGCCTAAACAGCTTCTCAAGTTCATCATATCAAGACGGTTTGAGGGTTGATTCGGATTAAATATTAGTTTATTTAATAATTGATTTCCGATGCGTAATATTATAAATTCTTTGAGTAATTTTTCGTGTGAATTAGTGAGATTTATATCGATATTTTTTATTAAATATTGATGTACTTGAAGTTGCTTACGTTCTTCTTTAATATCTTCGACTAAATAATTTATAAACTCTATTTTAAAGTCCTGGTAGGATAGGGATTCAATTTTTTCAAAAAAAAGACTTGATTTCCGATTCTTTATGTTATTTTTGGTTAATTCTGTAAAAGTTTTTGTCGCTTGATTGAAAGCTTGATTCTTTAACAAGCTTGGATTAGGAACAGCCTCAATTATTTGTGGAAGTTTAGTTTCTAAGGTGCGAAGACGAGCAACTTCAATTTTTTGTTTCTGACGTATGATAGTTCTGCTTAATTTTTGATTAAAAGACTTTTGTTGATGCCTTTTGAAACAACCTAAAAAATCAATATATTGCTGAACACTATGATTATTCAGTAAACAATCTTTATATAAAAAGGGATAACGTCCTAATAAATCTCCCAAAACTTGGGGTTTTCCTTGATGATAATTTTTACGTTGATTGGTAATATGAATTAATCTTTGTAGTTTTAAATATTCAGTTGTTTCTGAAAAAGCTTGACTCTCTTCTTGCCATATTGTGATAAATTTTTGCTGCTCTATTTGATAAATATTGGTTTTTTTAAATAAATCTAATAACTCGAAAATAGCTTGTTTAGTTTCTTTATTAATTATCCAATGAGCAATACACACTTGACAAAGACGATTGAAAAATGATAAGCAATTAGTTTTAGCTGTTGGTGAATAAACTAGATTCTTTACCATTTCTTGAACTTCACTATCAGGATAATTGTCTATTTCTACTAATAGTAAACGTATTCTATACAATACCTCACAGCTATGTTTAGTTTTGAGCAGTCTGAGAAAATATTGATAGAGACTATCATCCATCATTATAGTTTCTTCAGACATATAGCCTAATGTATCAAATGCTGCTTGTTTCACCATCATATTAATTACTTTCATTCATATAATTTTACCCAATTATTACGGAAATTACTGATAAACTCAAGAAAAAAGATCAACAAGATGATGTGATATATTCTATCGACATTTAACTAAAACTATGATAAGCAAATTAAACTCAATATTGTCCTCCTATTGTTTCACAAATAGGAGGCATTTGGTATTAGCCAAAAGAACCCAAAAAGGAGTAAGTAATACTACGTGGATTAAGAACAAAAGTTATCAATGGATAAAAGCTTTACTTTTATAGCAGTCGCCAAAGCTATTAGGACATTTTTCTGTTCCCTGTTCCCTGTTCCCTGTTCCCTTAAAATATAATTTATGTGTCCTAACTAGCCTGTCTATTGCTATATATTGCCACCTGGTGATAAAGTTTTTCTGTTTATGCTCAGTATATTCCCAGTTTTTGAATAAATTTAGTAAGCAAAAAATACTATTTTGTGTCTCTTACTCAATTATCCAATAGGCAATATAAATTTGAAAAATATGATCTTTTCTATTGACACTATTGACTTACTATGATAGTCCAAAATACTATAGTAATCTTCCACAAAATAGAACTGGAAGTATAGTTGAGAAGAGTTATTTTTACTGAAACCTAGATACTTTTGCCTGTTTAAGTTCTAACTTCAAACTTCTGAGTTTTGACTTCTGCATAAGGGGAGATTTCAGGGTAATCTAGAAGATATGGCAGTTCAAGTTTGGGTGTTTCAATAAGGCCGATTCTCACATTTTAGGTAAATACACCTTCATTAATCACTCACTTTTGCTATTACTCATCACAACCACAGAGATTAAAAAATATAATGGCTCATCCTCTATACGTTGCATTTATTTGGCATCAACACCAACCCTTGTATAAATCCCGTGAAGCGATTAATGATCCCAATGGACAGTATCGTATGCCTTGGGCCCGTTTACACGGTGTCAAAGATTATTTAGACCTAATTCTTGTCTTAGAAGAGTTTCCCAAGCTGCACCAAACCGTTAACCTCGTTCCTTCTTTGATTCTACAGTTAGAAGATTATGCCCGAGGAACAGCACTGGATCGCTACATGGCCTTAACCTTAACTTCTGCTATTGATCTCACAGATGAAGATAAAGGATTTATTTTTGACCACTTTTTTGATGCCCACCATCGCACCTTAATCGATCCCTATTATCGTTATTCTGAATTGAATATGCAAAAGCACGATAAAGGTCGAGAATGGTGCTTTGAAAACTGGAGTGTCCATGATTATAGCGATCTTTTGGCTTGGCACAACCTAGCTTGGATCGATCCCATTTTCCGAGAAAAAGATCCCGAAATTGCTGCTTGGTTTGAACAAGGAAAAGGCTTTTCTTTGGAAGATCGCAAAAAAATTATTGCTAAACATCGGGAAATTATCGGACAAATTATCCCGCAACACAAAAAAATGCAGGATTCTGGGCAGTTAGAATTAATGACAACGCCCTATACTCACCCCATTTTACCCTTACTAGCGGATACGGACTCAGGACAGGTAGCCATTCCTGAAATGACCTTACCGCAAAAACGTTTCCAGTATCCTCAAGATATTCCCTGTCATCTGCGTAAAGCCAAAGAAAATTACGTCGATCGCTTTGGTTGCCAACCGAAAGGACTCTGGCCCTCCGAACAGTCCGTTAGCCCTGCCATTCTACCCTATGTAGCGCAAGAAAACTTTAATTGGTTGTGTTCCGATGAATCAGTTTTAGGTTGGAGTGTGGAACACTATTTCTATCGGGATGAAACTGGCAATGTTTGTGATCCCCACAGAATGTATCTTCCCTATCGCTTAGAAACGGAATACGGAGATTTGGCCATTGTCTTCCGTGATCACCGTTTATCCGATTTAATCGGCTTTAGTTATAGTGGAATGGAACCCCGTCACGCGGCTTCTGATTTCCTCGGACATTTACAAGCCATTTCTCGTTCTTTGGTGGAACGTCAAAAAAGCAAAGTTACCACCCTGGAAGATCCCTGGTTAGTCACCATTGCCCTAGACGGAGAAAATTGTTGGGAATACTATCATGATGATGGTCTACACTTCCTCCGAGCCTTATATTCCCAGTTGAGCGAAGTTGATGATATAGAATTGGTCACTGTTTCCGAATTTATTGAGAAGTTTCCCCCAAAAGAAGAAATTAAGCCCCAGAAATTACATAGTGGTTCCTGGGTAGATGGTAGCTTTAGCACTTGGATCGGTGATCCCGTCAAAAATAAAGCTTGGGATCTATTAACAGATGCTCGTAAGATGATGGCCAAACACCCCGAAGCTACCGAAAAAACTAATCCCGAAGCTTGGGAAGCGTTATATGCAGCTGAAGGATCGGACTGGTGTTGGTGGTTTGGGGAAGGACATTCTTCCAGTCATGGGGCTTTATTTGATGAATTGTACCGCGAACATTTACGGGGAGTTTATTCGGCCTTGGGTGAACCCATTCCTGAAAACTTATATCAAGCTTTAGACGATCACAGCAAAAAAGGCGATCGCCCCCCAGAAGGCTTTATTCAACCGGTGATCGATGGTAATGTTGATGAAGAAGACTGGGAAAAAGCTGGACGCATCGAAATTGGGGGATCAACGGGAACTATGCACAAAGCGAGTACTGTACAACGCATTTATTATGGCGCAGATCACCTCAATTTATATCTACGCTTTGATGTGAAAATGGGGTCTCAACCTGGTCGAGATTTACCCAATGAGTTACATTTACTCTGGTATTATGCTGATACCGATGTCTTTACCAGTACGGTTCCTTTAGCGGATGTTCCGGACGAAGAGCCGGTTAACTATACTTTCCACCATCATGTAGGCATTAATTTGGTTTCTCAGTCGGCCTGGTTACAACAAGCTTGGCATAGTAATGACTGGCATCCCAAAAATCACCGTATTCAGGTGGCATTTAATCAATGCTTAGAAATTGCTATCCCTTGGAGTGATCTACACCGTGAACCGGACGCTTGGTTGCATTTAGTAGCTTTATTTGCTGATCATGGTAAGTTCCGTAGCTTTTTACCTGAAAACCAATTAGTGGAGTTGAAAGTTCCTTAAAGGTGGGTACGATATCAATCCTTTTACATACTCCCCCACTAAATTACAGATTGTAGTGGGGGATTTTTTCCAGTTGACTGTTAGAAATTCCTGTTTCAACTAGACGGTTTAAATTCTCAATTTCCCCAGTAAAAACGCCAAAATAATCTAATAATTCAAGATTATGGCATTTTTTTCTTTTTTTATTTAAAAATATTAAATACTTACTAATATTAAAAATGTTCTCATTCTGCTCTTGACCTAAGATTGAAGATTGAGTAAATATAAGCCTTTGCTTTTAAAAATTTTTAAATCTATAATAAAGCCTCTTAAATCAATAAGAAATCTGAAATCTACCCTTTTCTTTTCTCTTTTCCTGTCTTTTCAGCACGAGTCAATGTATAATCTGTACTCTGCGACCGGCAATTGCTTGACACTTTAGAAAAATGTGATAGCACAAATAAGTAAATAAAATAATAAAAAACTCATTAATTATCACTGATTTTCTCAGTTTTGCTCTTGACACTTTAGGAAAATATGATAGCACAAATAAGTAAATAAAATAATAAAAAACTTATTAATTTTCACCTATTTTTGAGAATCTTGTTGTTATCTTGGTGTTGTTACTTAAGGGTGTTTACTTAAGGGTGTTTACTTATTAATCATGATTAACAAAATTCAAACAAATTCTGCCTTAGCCGTTGTAGTTGCTCTTGCTTCCACTCTAATTGGTTCTTCAGCACAAGCCCAAACTTTCTCTGGTGATTTTTCTGGATTCATCTTAAACCAAACTACAATTGAGGACGCTATGGGTAATCCCTACACCGCAGTTGTCTTAGATAGTGGCTTAGCTAAATTAACATTTGATAACTTCAATTTTGACGGTGACTCTGAAACTGACTTTATTGAAGATGAAATTACAATTAGGTACGACCTAATACTTGACGAATTCATATTCGAGTATGCACCACTACCTACCCCTGTCCGAGCTAATGGCAAGATTTCTTATGATATCACTGGCACTGTATTACCTGTTCCTGGTGGAGAGTTTCAAACTGTTGTTACCGCTACAGAGGTTGGTAGTATCGTTAACGGATTTGATGGAGTATTCGAGATTGATGTAGATATCACCACCGATGTAGGCGGCCCATATACATTATCTTCTAATAACGGTAGTCCTGATGCTGAAGCTATTGTTCCAAATGCCAACAAACTTAGTGTTGTGAATACATTATCCGATGGTGGTGATACTATTAGTATGTTATCTAACTCTTACATCGCAGCAAACAACTTTGTACCGCAGAGTGTTCCCGAACCCGGAACTATTATTGGACTTCTTGCTTTAGGCGGATTAGGATTAGCTACCAAAGGCAAGAAACAAAAGTAAAAAGTTGTCAAGTCTTGTCAACATTGACAACCACTGTATCTATATATTTTTTATGTGGCTCTTATGAAGAGTATTTTAATAGTTCACGAGCCACTCTCCAAAACCAAATTGCCACCCATAGCTATCTAATTTTTCTGGGTTGAGAATACTAAAACGAAACCATTACCTACATTCTTTTTAACGGTTTCGCCTTGCTTATCAGCCTAGATTTATCATAACACAAAATTCAAATCTACCGACCTATAATCGGTAGATTTTTGTTAAGCGACATCTTACCGTGATTCTAGTCGGTTTGTTCGATGATATAAGGGAATTCTCCGCTATTAATGCTAAACCATTCTTTTTGTAGAATACGATTTTCTGGACTAAGAATAGTTAAATTAACCAATTGTTTAAATTCCGTATTTTCTTGAGGTAAAATACAGCCGTACAACTCTCTAGTAATGGGTTGAGAAGGCAATAAAACGAAGTCTCCAATACTACCACCTTGTTGAACAATTTCTCCTAATAACAAAATACCATCACTAACAACCGCTTTAACTTCATTTTGTTTGAGTTTTCTTACTCCTTCTTCTCGACTTTTGATATCTTTCCAGTTGGCTAAAGGATAGATTTGAGGAATAATTTCTTGAGTAGTGGTTCCTGGTAAAAATGCAATGGAAATGTCGGTTAAGTTGCCATTATAATTAAAGTTAGGAGCATCTTGTAGTTTAACTAAAAATTGCGCTCCTGTCATAAAAAAGGGAACGGAAAAATCGACTCTTGTTAAACGGGTTTGGGTGATAGTTGTCGCACCACACACAATATCAACATCTCCCCGTTGGATAATACGAAACCGACTATCTATAGTTGCTTCTCTCAGGTTTAACTTTATGGGTTGATTGAGTTCTTTTTCTAATTTTTTGTGAATTAAACGAATGAGATCAACAGAGTATCCTGTCCATTTTCCTTTTTTATTAACATAACCAAACGGAATAGCATCTTTTCTAACTCCTGCGTTTAATTCTCCTGTCCGTTTTATTTTTTCTAAGACAGTTTCCGCTAAAACAAAACGAGGTAAAAGAACAAATAAACTTAAAATTATTAAAACAGAAATTGAGTATTTCTTATTCATTTTATGATTATTTAACTATAGATATAATTCTTGAGACTCGTAAATTTTTCTAAAGTTCCTGTGATTAGTTATATCTTTTACATATTATATGGACTAACCTACAATGAATTTACCGGGCTGATCAATACGTTATCTAAAGATAACTGAATAGTAGATATATTAGACATTATAAGTCCAATCAATTGAACACCATTTGTTAGTCTTGAAATTAATTTCAATGAGCAAACATTGAACATTGAACATTGAACATTGAACATTGAACATTGAACATTTATCATTTATTGACTTTTTTTAGATTTTTTCTATATTTTTTTTGATAATTTGTTTTTGTTCTTCGTCGTATTCCCATTTCTCTAAAAAACCTTGATAACTGCCATTATTATTAATAATAGTTTGTTTTAATGCTTCTAATTTTTGGGAACTTAAATCTAAATTGGTTAACTTAATTAAATTTCCGTTTCTTTGAGCAACTTTTTCAGAACTTTGTGCTTGCTTTTCATCATTATTACGACGATGAGTGATTGCCATAGCTGAAGACATGGCGAGATTTTTTACTAATAGTTCACTAACAATCTCTGGGGAGGTTTTTAAAGCATTAATTACCCCTTCACTCGGATTATCCGCCAAAGAAAGATCGCTAGTTAAATAGATAACAAAAAAACCCCTTGCCCCATTTTCACTATTGACTAAAGTAGTAACTATTTCTTGAATCTCATCGTCTTTTAGTTTCTTGTTAACTATTGCTTCGGTGAGAGTTTCAGTTAACTGTAATGCTTCTTCAAAGGAAAGATTATTAGGAATATGCCAATTCATTTTAGTCAGTAGTTTTGATAATTATTAAGGTTGATTTTTTGGTAAATAGCTAACAGACGGGGCTAGGGTAATCAAGTCTTCAATGTTTTTCTCCATAGTATAACAAATCTGATCTAAGGGTAGATCATTAGCATCGTAACCGAAGGGATCTTCAATTTCTATGCCAATAGCTTCTATGCCGAGTATAGTAAAACTAATTAAAGCAACAATGGGTGCAGTCATCCACCCTAACTCATCTACAAATTGAAACGGTAATGTTAAACAATAAAGTAAAACTAATTGTTTCAAATGAATAGTATAGGCTAAAGGAATGGGGGTTTTGAGGATTCTTTCACAAGCACCTAATCCATCTACCATAGTATCTAATAATTTAAACATGGCAGTAAGTTGATAAGAATCAATAGCTTTTTTTTCATATTGTTGCTGTAAATAATCACCGATCCAAAAAGCGATCTCTAGAGGAGGATGATTCATGTTACACAATTGATCGTAAACCTCTTGAGGTAAAAATCGAGCGAGTTCTTCATTAACCCCTTCAGAACGCAAATGTAATTTAGTGGCGATCGCGAAAGCAATTAATAGTTTTAAATTGGTGATTTTTTCCCTGCGATCGCTACTATCATTTTCCTGAATTGTCACCCAGATAGTGCGGGATAAATTACGAACTGTGTTAATTAAAGTTCCCCAAAGTTTTCGCCCTTCCCAGTATCTTTCATAAGCTGTATTAGTGCGAAATACTAACAGTAAACCAAGAACAATACTAGGAACTAAACCACTTTTTAAGGGCAAAGCTACATTAACCCCAAAATGATACAAGCAGCTAACCCCCAGAGCAAAAAAAGCGCAGGCAGAAACTCTGGGCAAAATGGCGGGGATAACGGAACCTTGCCATTGCCAGATGAAACGAAACCAGGGGCGGTGATTAAGGTTTGGTACGAATTTTCCCCTGTTCATTGGCTATTTTTTTTCTTTAACCTTGGGACGGGGAAACTTAGAAGCAGCATGGAATTGCAGAACCGGCTGATTTTTCAGGGCTTCTGACATAAAACTACGCCAAATTGGTGCAGCATGACCACCCCCTGTGGTTCCCCTACCCAGAGGACGGTTAGCGTCGTCTCCAATCCATACTGCCGTAGATAACTGAGGTACATAACCCACAAACCAGACATTGCGTTCGTTATCGGTGGTTCCGGTTTTACCTGCGGCGGGACGGCCAATATTAGCGGCCCGTCCGGTTCCACTGGTAATCACCCCTCGTAAAACAGTGGTTAAGGAAGCAGTTGACCAAGGGTCAAGCACTAATTGTGGTTGCGGGGTATTATCTCTTAAAACATTGCCCCGACTGTCTGTAATGCGGACAATAATGGTCGGTTCAGAGTACCAACCGTTGCTGGCAAAAGTAGCATAGGCGTTGGCCATTTCTAGAGGGGTCATATCACCGGCACCCAAAGGAAGAGAAATCACCGGTTGCATGGGACTATTTATCCCCAAACGACGACAAACTTCAATCACCTTGCTAACACCGATTTTTTGCCCAATAACCACAGCAGGAATGTTGCGAGAACTAATCAAAGCTGCTTGGATGGACATGGGACCGGCAAAGCTACCACCGTAGTTTCTGGGGCTATAAACACCGCTACCGTCGCGATAACTGACGGGACTATCGTTAACCACTGAACCGGGGCCATATTTACCACTGGCAAAGGCTGCGTAATAAACAAAGGGTTTAAAAGAGGAACCCGGTTGACGAAGGGACTGAGTAGCGCGGTTTAATTGACTTTTTTCGTAATCTACGCCCCCAACAATGGCTTTGATAAAGTGGGTTCTTGGATCAACCGCTACTAGGGCAATTTGTAAATCTTTGGTTCTTAAACCTCTACGCCTTAGTTGTTTATAGCCTTTTTCAACGGTTTCTTGCGCTCTTTGCTGCATGAAATAGTCCACGGAGGTTTGAATACGCATCCCTCCTTTGGTGATTACTTCTTTGCTAAAGGTTTCTTGTAACTCCTTCATCACCGTATCGGTAACGTAGGGAAGTTTACTAGCTTGCCAGGAAGTGGGTTTTCCCACCCCTAGAGGGGTTTTGTGGGCTACTTGGGCTTCTTCTGGGGTGATCCAACCTAAATCAGCCATACGGTCTAGAACCATCTTCTGGCGTTGCTTAGCGTTGGCGTAGTTGTTAAAAGGACTATAGCTTTCAGGAGCCTGTATTAACCCAGCCATCATGGCAGCTTCGGGTAGGTTTAATTCCGAGGCGGGTTTATTGAAGTAACTTTGGGCTGCGGTTTGGGCCCCGTAGTTATTGTGACCCCAATAGATATTATTGAGGTACATTTCCATAATTTCTTCTTTCTCAAAGACTTGTTCGACACGAACGGCCAGAACTGCTTCTGAGAGTTTACGGCTAAAGGTTCGATCTTTGGTTAGGAAAATATTTTTCACTAACTGCATGGTGATAGTCGAAGCCCCTTCTACCACACCCCCACTTTTCCAGTTAACCCACAAGGCCCGTCCGATACTGTTGGGGTTAATACCTTGGTGTAAGTAAAAATGGCTGTCTTCAATGGCTAAGACGGCCCTTTTTAACTCAGGGGAAATTTTGTCGAGTGTTACTCCTTCTCGGTTGGCTTCTCCGTGGAGTCGAGTTAGGAGCCTTCCTTTGATATCGTAGACGTAACTGGTTTCTGATGGGGAATAGTTCCTCAGGGTCCGGACATCGGGAAGGTTACGGAAACTGATAGCTAAGCCTACTAAACCCCCGGCGACGAGGGAAGTGGCTAAGAGACTCACCCCCAGGGCTGTCCCTCCAGCAGTACGAACAACTCCCTTGATAAACGAAAGGTCGTTATTAGGGGAGTCCTGAGAGTTTTTTTGCTGTCTAATAGTGCTAGACGACACGATGTTTAATTTCCTCACTCCGAAAGTACAATATAGATAAATATAAACAGGTATTTACTTGTTTATGTTTTTTTAGTTATTGATATAGTAGCTTACTAGAATTTGACTGAGAGTCAATCCCTTAAGTTCATTATGGGGTACACTAAACCCAAAATTTAGGTATGTGATTAAATTGCTGTTATCTCTACAAAGGTAATTCGAGTTGGATAAACTCTTCCTTTTCAGAGCTTAAACGTCCCCGATACCCCATCGGGGGATATTCTGACTCTACAGCCAAAGCCTCTGACTTGAATTTAGTTGATAACCAACCATGTTCAAGAGCATAACTGACACTGTATCCAATAGAGTGCAGATATCGCACAGTACGATGCAACAATATCCGTCTAACGTCCCGATACTTCATATATCGAGTAATTTCTTCATCTGTACCACGATGAGCAATGACGTTAGCCGCATTGTAATCACTCTGCAATACCTCCCCATTGTAACGGTAAAAGCAATCTCCAACCCAACTCCCTAAGAGAGTCCCCGTCTGGAAATCAGTTTGCGAGGTATAGGCAGCACAAACGGTTTTAACGGTTGAACCCGTTTGTTGTCCAATTTCTTCGAGTGAAGTCTGTAATTCTCCTTTAACCCATTGATTAAGTTTTCGATTGATGCGCTTCGATTTTACTTTAGAGTTAATAGGAATTGATAAATCTTCTGCATAGATATTCGTCGGTTCAGTTAATACCTGTCTTAATCCATGTCTAATCATACTTTTAATTTCTGATTTATCTCGTTGTAATTTTCGATTTTGAACCTTTCTTCCTAAATTATTCGAGAAAATACTGTTTCTTTTTTGTCTATTTTTAAAATTAAAAGCATGATGATATAAACGAGAACGGTTCTGGCTAATTTTATTAATTCGCTCTGTTTTAGCCGTTAATTTTTCTCCCAATTTAGGGGCAACTACTCGACCATCACTTAGATAAAATCCTTCTGTATATCCTTTATCTAATCCCAGCTGTTTTTCTGGTTTATCTTGAGCCATAATTTCTTTTTCAAAAACTGTGTGAACTTCTAATTTTCCCTGATTATTCATCACTCTAATTTGACCAACAGGCAATCGATTAGACTTGATAATTAAACTAATTCTTTGACATCTCACTAATCCCTGAACTTCTAATCTAATTGTATAGCGAGATAGTCTTTTGGCTTTATAGCCTCCCTTTTGATAAACAACCTGGTTTCTATTAAAGGTATGTCCTCTTTTATATTGTTTTCTCCATTGGCGATGTAACCAAGGGTCTGTTGTTGGGTCTAATCGAAGTAATTTTATCAGTTCTTTTCTTGGTTTTTCTTCACTGTGTCTAGAATAAATTTTTCTAATTAAATACGTTTTCGCTGCTTCTTGTTGTGCCGTAATTGCCTTAAAGCAATCATTGACTGACCACTCAAACAACTTAGAAGGAAGTCCTATCTTCTCAGGATGCAATACTTTTCTGACAATATCATATTATAGTGGGGGGGAGTGGGGGAAGAGTAGAAACAATATTAATATTCTGCTCCCCCATCTCCGAATCTCCAAGTCTTACAAGGCCCCTGCGGCGGTTTTATCCAAAACTCCCCCTAAATGGGTGGTAATATTGATTGCTTGTAATACGGGATGTCCCTCAACTCCTTTAGGATAGTCAATGACACTAACACAGCCATTCCCCTGTTTAATGTTCCAAAAATTAGCTGGTTGCAATCCCAATAAGTGACATAAAATAACTTTATTAATGGCATCGTGGGCAACAACAATGCCTGTTTTGGGGTTGGCATCTTGGCTATAATCTTTAACAATCTCTTGCCAACAAGCAACGGCACGGTCCCAAACCTGTTGTAAGGTTTCTCCTTCTGGCATTTGCACGGTTTCTGGCGCATCTTTCCACTGTTGCAGCATTCCAGGAAAGTCGGCTTCAATCTCGCTTTCTAGTTTACCTTCCCAGAGTCCATGACAAATTTCTTCTAGGGGTTGGCGCAGGTCTAAGGTAATATTGGGATGATATTTGAGGATGATTTCGGCGGTTTCTTTGGGTCGTAATAATGGACTACTTACGCCAAAATTTATGTTAATTTCTTTAAGAAAATCGGCTGCTTTTTGTCCTTGTTTTTTGCCGTTTTCATTTAAGGGAATATCTCTAATTCCTTGGAATCTAGATTCACGGTTCCATTGGGTTTCTCCGTGACGAATAAAGAGTAATCGCAGCACATTATCTTGTGAACGAGGGGGAGGAATAGGAATGCCTAAATGAGAGGTTTGATTAAGGGATTCTAGCTGCACTGTTTCTCCCCAACTTCCTGTAAAATTTAAGATATTAATACAACAATTTGATTGTTGTATATGGTGATAATGGGAGGGAGGAACGCCGATAGCACTCATAATTAAACAGCGATTAATGCCGTTATGAGCTACTATTAGAATGGTCTGATCTTGGTGTTTATTTAGTAATTTTTGCCAGAATTCTTTGGCTTGTTCATAAAGAGAAAGCACGGGGAAATGATCTTTTTCTCCTTCAGGAGTCGGTAAGACCATTTTAAATTTATGGGGACGTTGTTTCCAGCGTTTATAGTCGTCGGGAAATTCCTGGGCAACTTTGTCTTTATGCAACTTTTCCCACAAAGGAAGGTCTACTTCTCTTAGTTGTTCATCTGGGGATAAAGTAGGAGGTTCTTGAAAACAATTTTGGATAATTTCTGCGGTGCTTTTTGCCCGTTGTAAAGGACTACAATAAATGGCATCAATGGCTAAAGAATTTAAGGTATTACCGACTTTTTCAGCGTCTTGGCGACCTTTTTCTGTTAGCACAGATTCATCATTACGCCCTTGAATTAATTTTTGAGCGTTGTAGCTGCTTTGTCCGTGACGCACTATAATAACGCGAGTAGTCAATCTTCTTATCCTCTCTCAGAATTATCATTTTCTAGATTACAGGTTATTGCCACTTTATACTTAACTTATTTTGCTATTTGTCAGATTTCTTATTAATATTTTTGAAGTATTTTTCATCTTCTATGGTTTTAAAGCAAAAAAAAATATCTAAATTGTCTTCTCAATCTTATTATAAAAGTAATCGTTTTGAAATAGTTTTAATAATAATTTTTGCTATCATTACCTTAATTGGTATCTTAAATCATGCCATGTGGCGTGATGAGTTAAACGGTTGGTTAATTGCTAGGGATAGTTCTTCTTTTATAAATTTTTTCGATAATATTAAGTATGAAGGACATCCTTTTATTTGGTACGTTTGCTTATGGCTTTTAAATCAAATAACGGCTAATCCTATTGCTATGCAGCTTTTTCATTGGTTAATTGCTGTTGCTACTATTTCTATTTTTGTTATTTTTTCTCCTTTTAATAAGACACAGAAAATTTTATTTAGCTTTGGTTATTTACCTTTATATGAATATTCCTTAATTAGTCGTAATTATGCTATTGGTGTTTTAGCAATTTTTCTTTTCTGTGCCTGTTTTAAAAGTCGTTATAGTTCTTATATCCCTTTAGCATTTATTCTCGCTGTTATGGCGAATACAAATGCTTATTGTTTACTAATATCTTTAGCATTAGGATTTAGTTTAACCATTGAATATATTTTTAGAGATTATTTTCAGTATCAAACCAAGGCAAATAAATATAATCTTATTGCTGCTTTATTTATATTTTTTGTGGGAATATTTATATCAGTTTTTATGTTATTACCTCCTGCTGATAGTACGCTACAAGGAGGAGCAAATCAATGGTTTTTTCACTTTGATTTTAATCGTTTAACTCAAACAATTACGAGAATTTGGCGCAGTTATGTTTTAGTAATTATTCCCAGTGATTCTAAACCGCTAGATTTATTTATTTTTTCGCTTTTCTCTCTTGGTTTATTTATTTTTTCTCTATTAATCTTGATTAAAAAGCCCATAGCTTTACTGTTTTATTTAGTGGGAAGTTTAGAAATTCTTGCTTTTACTTACGCTAAATTTTTGGGTTCTCAAAGACACTATGGACACCTATATATAATCCTTATTGCTGCTTTATGGATAGCACATTATTATGCTGATTCTCAAATTGTTATTAAGTTTATAAATAGGATTAATAATCGATTATCAAAAATAATGTTAAATGGCTACAATATTGTTAATCATCATCAAAAATATTTTTTATTAATCATCTTATGGCTACAACTTATTGCTGGAATCATTGCTTTTAGTCGTGATTTAATAACACCTTATTCCAGTAGTCACATCACAGCAGAATTTATAAAAAATAATCAGTTATCAAAGCATTTTATTGTAGGGAGCGAAGATTTTACAATTGCCCCTATTAGTGGTTATCTCAATCAGAAAATATACTATCCCGAAAGTCAAGAATTAGGGAGTTATGTTCTTTTTACCAATAATCGAAAAATAGTAAATGATACTGATATAATTAAGCAAATGAATCAGATTATAGATAAAGAAAATAAAGATATTTTATTAATTATGAATCGAGAATTTTCAGAGCGAGCGCCTAATTTAAAAATTAAATTTATAGAAAAGTTTACCGATTCTTTTATCTATAACGAAAAATATTATCTTTATTTAGTAAAATCAGCGCCTAATTTAAGTTAATCAATATGATGAAAATAAACACAAAAAATGATAGTTTTTGGTTCTTCTTTCTGTTAATACTAGCCTTATTTTTATGGCTTTTAAATTTAGGGAATGTTCCCTTAAGAGACTGGGATGAAGGATACTACGCTACTGTAGCACAAGATATGTTTCAATCAGGAAACTGGCTTTATTTAACCTATGCAGATCAACCTTTTTTATTAAAACCTCCTTTGATTATTTGGTTAATTAATATAAGTTATAACTTATCAGGTATTAATGAATTTACTACTCGTTTTCCTTGTGCTTTGATAACTGCTGTTGGTGTTCCCCTGTTATATTTAGTGGCAAAAAAATTATTTTTAAAACAACAACCAGCTATTTTTAGTAGTTTAGTTTATCTAACTTTATTACCCATAGTACGTCATGGCCGTTTAGCCATGATAGATGGTATTATAAACACGTTTTTTATCCTTGCTATTTTCTCTATAGTAAAATCAAAAAAACAACCTTTATGGGCCATAGGTTTTGGTTTTGGGATAGGATTAATTGCTTTAAGTAAAGGAATTTTAGCCTTAGCTTTAGGAGGAGTTTTAGGGATTTATATACTTTGGGATAGGGAAAAGGAAACTTTAACAATTTTCTTAAATAAGATAACACAACTACTAGGATTACAAACTATATTTAAACCAATTTTGAATACTTCTCAAAACAGTGAACAAAGTCTGCTTAAAAATTATTGGTTATGGATAGGTTTATGTCTAGGATTTTTACCTGTAATAATTTGGTATTATTTTCAAATAAAATATTATGGAGAACAATTTATACAAGTTCATTTTTTACAACAAAATTTTGATCGTTTATCTACTGCTGTTGAGGGAAATAGTGGTTCCCCTTGGTACTATTTTTTAGAATTAGTTAAATATAGTTTACCTTGGTTATTATTTTTACCCAATGGCTTATTTTTAGCCTGGAAAAAAAGAGAAGAAAGTTGGAGCAAATTAGTTTTAACTGGGTTTTTTGTCTTCTTAGGAATTATCACTATTATGGGTACTAAACTACCTTGGTATATTATGCCAATTTATCCTTTTTTTGCTTTAGCTATTGGCTATCATTTAAGTAATTTATATCAAGTCAAAAAAACCTATCCTAAAATATATATATTATTCTTCTTTGCTTTAAGTATTATAGCCATAGCTGGCGGTATTTATTTATGGAAAGACACCCAAGAAATAATAACAAGTATTATTTCTTCTCTTCTTTTTATTACCTTTCTTTTAACAAGTCAAAAACTCAAACAAAATTCACCAAATTTTATTAATATTCTTGTGATTGGTTTATACAGTAGCTTAATATTATTTATAACATCAAATGTTTGGGTATGGGAACTAAATGAAGCATTTGCAGTTAAACCTGTTGCTAACCTTATTAAAGAAAATACCCCTCCAAAAACCATTATTTATACTTCATTTGAGTATAGTCGTCCTAGTTTAGATTTTTATAGCGATCGCCAGATAGTTGCTGAGGATAACACAACATTAGAAAAACTCGCTTCAACTGCATCTTATTTATTATTAGATCAGGAAACTTTTGACAATTTAAAGTTAACTAATGTTAAAATACTAGGAGAAGTCAACGAATTTATTTTGATTTCCACAAATAATCAGTAGTCAAAATACTTAGAGAGAGTTTAATGACAACTAAAAGAGTAATATTAATTGTTTTAACTATCGTTTCACTTATCCCTGTAATTTTATCGTTAATTGGTAGTATTAATCAACCGCAAGTCCAATCGAACTTACAACTTTATCAAACAAACTTAGTGCTACAAGCAGCAGAATTTTCAGATGAAAATATTAATGGAATTGAGCAAATTCGTGAATCAGTATTGGGGAAAAATCCTTATAAATCAGCCCTAAAACAATATCAAGATGCTCGTAAACTCTCTGAGAAAAATTTAACAAAGTTAGAAAATAATCTAAAAATACTCGAAGAAGAAAGTCAAGGTATTAACCAGGAAGAAAATTACAATTCTCTGCCCATTTTATTAGGAAATAATGAGCAAACAAAATTACAGATAGAAGTAAATCAACAACTACAAGAAATTGAAAAAATAACCGTTAAAATAGCACTCTTAGAAATCGCAGAAGGAGAAGGAAATCCAAACAAAGGGTTAGGAACATTAAACGAACTACAAAAATTATCTTTTTCAACTTCTATAAAAAATACAGCTAATATACTCAGCTATTTATGGAACAATAATGAGCCTATTTTAGCAGAATCAGAAGCAACAATTAAACAAGAATTAAACGGATGGTTTCGGACTTATTCTCTTAACCAACTCTACCAAATTCAAGAGCGAAAAGATGATTTAATTAAATTGCAAGAAAGCCAACAAGAAGCAGCAAAACAAGCAATTATTAAGTTAACAATTATTGCTATTATTCCCGTAGTAGGTGGATTAATAGGAGTCGGAATTATTATCTTATGTTTGATTCAATTAGCTGTTAAGAAAGAATCAGCTATTTTAGTCATAGATGAAAGATTTAAGTGGGAAACTCCCTGGACAATAGAAATTCCTTGGCAAGTTTTAGTAGTTGGATTTCTCTTATTTGGGCAAATACTTCTCCCCATTTTAGCTAGTTTTCTTACTATTAATGTTGCTGAATTAAGCTTGCGAGGAAAAGCGTTTTATGTATTAGCAACCTATGTTGCCCTATCTTTAGGAGGAATAGGAGTGCTATATTTATCAATTAAATCCTTTTTTCCCTTACCGAAAGATTGGTTTAACTTTAATTTTTTCAATAACTGGATTATTTGGGGAACAGGAGGCTATTTAGTTGCTTTACCTTTAGTGATTATTATTTCATTGATTAATCAAAATATTTGGGATGGTCAAGGAGGAAGCAACCCCTTACTTTCTCTCGCATTAGAAGGACAAGATATAGTGGTTTTAGCTATCTTTTACTTCACCGCAGCTATCGCCGCACCTTTTTACGAAGAAATTATGTTTCGTGGCTTTTTATTACCCTCTTTAACTCGTTATTTTCCCCTATGGGGAGCCATTGGAATCAGTAGTTTAATCTTTGCTGTTGCTCATCTTAATCTTTCAGAAGTGCTGCCTTTAACTGTTTTAGGTATTGTTTTAGGAATTGTTTACACACGCTCTCGTAATCTTCTTTCTTCCATGCTATTACATAGTCTTTGGAATAGTGGTACTTTAATTAGTCTTTTCTTATTAGGGAGTGGAGGAAATTAAAAATTTATCGCATTTTCATTAACTTGGACTATAGATGTGGACTTTTTAGGGGTTAACTGCCATTAACCCCTAATTGATGAAAATTCTTCTAACAAAATATTGAGCAGTGATAACAAAATACGGATTTAAGGGAATAATATAAATAGTATAATCTCAACAAAATAGTAACTTAAATAATCAATGAATAGCACATTACCACAACAACAGTTAGGAAAAATGATAGGAACAATAGCTATTATTGCCCTCAGCTTAACCGGGGTAATTGGGCTACAAAAATCCCTAATTGCCCCTGAAAAACAAGCGTTAACCCCAGAGGAATATAAGAAACAACAACAACTAGAAAAAATACAATTGAACGTTTACAAAGGATTACCCAGTTTTGGATATGGTAACTTACTAGCAGATTGGTTTTACTTAAAGTTTGTTCAATATTTTGGAGATGGGGAAGCACGTAAACACACTGGGTATCCCCTTAGTCCAGATTATTTCCAATTAGTGATAGACAACGATCCTCGTTTTGTAGATGCTAATCTTAGAATAGCCGTGTCCACTTCTCTTTTCGCGGGTTTACCCCATAAAAGTGTCGAATTCTTAGAAGAAAGTTTAAAACATACCCCACCTAAAGTAACATCTCCTGTATATCCTCCTTATTATTTATGGATTTATAAAGGTGTAGATGAATTACTATTTTTAGGGAATGTAGAAGCAGCAAAAAACTCGAATACGATGGCTGCTAACTGGGCTGATACCTATCCTGAAAATGATAGATTTAATAGTAAAGGTGTAGCTAAAAGAAGACGACAAACGGTTAACTTTTTAGAAGAAAATCCCGACAGTCGAGCGGCACAAATTGGAGCTTGGTCCCAGATTTTAAGTAATGCTAATAGCCAAGAAATGATTGAGCGAGTATTAGCAGAAATTCAATCTCTAGGGGGTGAGATTTCTATAGATTCTGATGGCAATGTTAGGGTTCGTGTTCCTGAATGGATTGATTAGATATAGGTTATTAACTAGGTAGAGATAATGGGATAATTATCTCTACTAAATCGGTAAATTACGTACTCGAAAAGCACCATCACTAACTGAAATAATTGCCCCTGTTAACAACTCATTTTCACATTGACCGATAACTTTCTCTAATTGAGGATTGATTTTATCATAATTCTCGTTACCTAATCTAAAGATAATTACACTGGGTAATATATCTTTACTCCATGCTAATAAATTGGTAAAATCTAAGTCCATTGTTAATATAATTCTTTCCTCATTTTTTGCTTTAATTAAAATAGCTTCATCATCAAGTCTTTGTAACCCTTCTTCCCTTAAATGAACAGTATTATAGCCTTGGTTTCGTAGCCATTCTAACGTTTTTTGAGAGATTCCCATATCTGCTAAAAACTTCATTTTACTGACTCTAGTTTCTGATTTTGTTCAATGGGCATAACTCTTTCCTCAGCTAACCAAGCAGCATATAATAAACATTGTTTAATATCCTCTAATTCTAAATCAGGATATTCGTCTAAAATTTCTTGATTGGGTTTCCCATTAGCAACTAAATTAAGAATCAAAGACACAGGAATTCGCATTCCTCTAATACAGGCTTTACCCATCATGATTTTAGGTTCAAAAGTAATTCTGTCTAGTTGTTTTAACATTAAATTTATTCTCCTTTATTGTTGAATGAGTTGAATTATTAGTGTTTCAATAATATTAGAAGATAATCTATAACATGATTCTCGATTATCTTCTTTTTTATTTTTCTATTCCTCTACAGTTCGGTATACTTAAAAATTTAAACAGATTGATAACGCGCACCGCTTTGCGGATCTCTTCGAGATCGCAGTTCTAAATAAACTAATAAAGCGTTAATATCAGCAGGATTTACACCACCAATGCGAGAAGCTTGGCCAAGGGTCAAAGGACGTACTTTTGTCAATTTTTCCCTCGCTTCCATAGAAAGGGTGTCTATGGACATATAATCGATGTCTGAGGGCAATTTTTTGTTACTATGTCGGCTAATTTGTTCGATTTGAATTTGTTGACGTTTCAAATAACCTGAGTATTTAATGTCAATTTCTGCTCCTTGTTTTTCAACGGTTGTTAACTCTATATTGCCTAAACCATACTGTTCTAAATGTTGATAATGAAACTTGGGACGACGTAATAAATCAGCTAAGGTTACTGAACCTTTTATCTTCTGTTGGGTATCATTAACAATCTTAATTCCTACTTCATCTCTTTCTTTAATTCTTGTTTCATAAAGTCGTTCTTTTTCCCCTAAGATATTAGCTTGTTTTTCTTGGAATAAATTCCAACGACGGTCATCAATTAAGCCAATTTCTCGACCTAAAGGAGTCATTCTTTGATCCGCATTATCTGACCGTAAAATTAGACGATATTCAGAGCGAGAAGTTAACATTCTGTAAGGTTCTCGTAAATCTTTGGTACATAAATCATCGATTAATGTTCCTAGATAACTCTCTTCTCTGGGGAAGATAATCATCTCCTCATTTCTAACAAATTTAACTGCATTTATTCCAGCAACAATTCCTTGTGCTGCTGCTTCTTCGTAACCGGTTGTTCCATTAACTTGTCCAGCAGAAAATAACCCTTCAATCTTCTTAGTCATCAAAGTAGGATAACATTGGGTTGCCGGTAAAAAGTCATATTCTACTGCATAAGCAGGACGCAACATCACACAATTTTCTAACCCTGGCAAGGTTCTTAACATGGCTAATTGTATTTTTTCTGGGAGACCAGTAGAAAACCCTTGGATATACAATTCTGGTATTTCTCTTCCTTCGGGTTCAATAAAAATTTGATGGCTTTCTTTATCAGCAAACCTAACAATTTTATCCTCAATAGAAGGACAATAACGAGGCCCTTTAGAATCAATAAACCCCCCATAAATAGGAGACAAATGTAAGTTATCTTTGATTAATTGATGAGTTTTGGTAGTAGTTCGGGTCAAATAACAATTCATTTGTTCTCGTTGCACCCAAACCGCCGGATCAAAACTAAACCAACGCACTTCCTCATCTGGGGGTTGGGGTTCCAAGCGAGAATAGTCAACCGATCGCTTATCTACCCTAGCTGGTGTTCCTGTTTTCAATCTTCCTGTTTCAAACCCTAAGTTATTGAGAGTTTCCGTTAAACCCACTGCTGCAAACTCTCCAGCCCTTCCTGCTTCCATAGACTTATTACCGATCCAAATGCGACCCCCTAAAAAGGTTCCCGTGGTCAAAATAACGGCTTTAGCCTCAAAACAAGTGCCAAAATAGGTTTGGATGCCGATCACCTCGTCATTTTTCCCCAATACCAGATCCGTCACCATTCCTTCACGGATGCTTAAATTCTCTTGATTTTCGACAATTTCCTTCATTACTGCCGAATACTCTCGTTTATCCGTCTGCGCCCGTAACGCCCAAACAGCAGGCCCCCTTGAAGAGTTGAGAACCCGTTTTTGCAGATAGGTGCGATCAGCCATTTTGCCGATCTCTCCTCCCAAAGCGTCCACTTCGTGGGTTAACTGGGACTTTGCCGGACCGCCTACAGCCGGGTTACAGGGTTGCCAAGCGATGCGATCGAGGTTGAGGGTTAACATGAGGGTACGACACCCTAAACGCGCTGCTGCTAGGGCTGCTTCACACCCAGAATGGCCAGCACCTACAACAATAATATCAAAGCTATCCTGGAAGTCAACGGGAGTGGTAACGGTCATAATTTAGAACTCGGAAGTTAGAAATAACAGGCTTAATTTTTAGCTACTATATTTCATTTTAGCTGATGGATTTGATAGTGATTGTGCTGTTGAATATTTATCTTAATAATGCTTGAAAACCTGCTTGAATAAAATGAATATCTGAAGTGACAGCATCAGTTAAATTTTTTTCTTTCATAACAAGAAACGAAATGCAGTCGACTAACCCCCAATTTTTATCTTGTCTAGAACCATATAATATTAAACCTTTTTGAAAAAGTTGAGGGGTAATATTAATGACGAAAATGTTATCAGTAGAGTAACATTGTTGAATAAAAGCAATGACTTTTTCACGGTTATAGTTACTAAGCGCGTTAGCAACTTCCATAAAAATAGCTTCTGTTACCCAGATTTCTTTTGCATTTCTTACACGGGGTAAAAACTCTTTGGCAACTTGATGATATTGATCACGGGAGTTAAGAATTGCCTGAATGAAAACAGTATCTAGAAAAAGTCGCTCTTGATTCATTAATCATTATCTCTTTTCGGTGTACCATATAAGTAATGATCATGTTCACTTGACCAGTCTTCAGGTGCTTCATAAGTTCCTGTCATCTCTTCTAGGAGATCCCAAGCATTTTTAGAAGTGATTTGTTGAGTTTTTTCTTGAGAAATAATTTGAATGGTATAACGGGTATTTGGTTCCAATTTAATATTTTCTTCTGGATAAAAAGCTGAACCATCATAAGTTACTATTAATTTTTCTTGTATCATTTAATTTTTCCTTGGGATTGGTTAATTATAAGAGTAATATAAGACTATTGTT
The DNA here is from genome assembly GCF_030064895.1 of Crocosphaera sp. GTDB lineage: Bacteria > Cyanobacteriota > Cyanobacteriia > Cyanobacteriales > Microcystaceae > Crocosphaera. The sequence goes on from NZ_JASJEB010000013.1 coordinate 24,136, forward strand.
TCTTACCCCTTATCTATAGTATAAAGTAAGCTCTAGTAGTCAGTAATGATATATGAGAAACGAGATAGTATTATGTCCCTAAGAATAATCTTTGTCGGGGTTTAAGACTGTTAAAAATTGCTTCTAATTTTCTCACCACTGAAACCTGATCACCATATTGTGGACAGTTAGGACTGATTTAAGCTAAATTGGTAACGAGTATGTTTAAGTCAATCTTAGGAAAAAAATGGTCGAAGAAAACACACAAATTCGCTCTTTAGAAGATGCTTTAAACCGTTGTCAATGTCTAGGAATGCGTATTAGTAGGCAACGTCGCTATATCCTAGAATTACTCTGGAAAACTAAAGAACATCTCTCAGCTAGAGAAATTTATAATCGTCTGAGTCAAAACGGCAAAAATGTTGGTCACACATCAGTTTATCAAAATCTAGAAGCTTTATCCAGTCAAAGGATTATTGAATGTTTAGAACGATGTGATGGACGACTGTATGGAACCATAACCGACTCCCATAGTCATGTCAATTGTTTAGATACTCAGCAAATTATTGATGTTCATGTTCAGCTACCTTCTGACTTAATTGAACAGATAGAAGCGCAAACAGGGGTCACTATAACTGACTATCGTATCGATTTTTATGGCCATCAACAACCAGAACAGTCTAAACTAGATGAAGCCTTAACCAAGCCTTCACCGGTATAAACCTTGTGAGCGATCGCCCTATATCCCTTCTTATTGTAGACAAAGATCCTATTTTTCGCTTAGGACTGGAAACGATCTTAAGTAATAATTCTCAGTGGGAAATTTCTGGTCAAACGGATAATTTAACGGATGCTTTAAACCAGTTATCAAATAACAATTTTGATTTAATTAGTTTAGATTCTAATTTAATCGATGAGACGTTAACAGTTGAAACTTTCTATCAGCAAATAAAAGAAAGTCAACCGGAGATAAAACTATGTTTACTTAGTTATGATATTAGCTTAAAGCAACAACAAGAATTTAAAAAAATAGGTATCGAAGGCTATATTAATAAAGGAACAGTTATAGAAAGTTTACTTGAAAACTGGCAAAGAATTATCGAGGGGGAATTAATTTGGCCGACTATTGCTGGTGGTAAATTATCTGAAGTAAAGACGAAAAAAACTCAAAGAAATTGGTTATCTAAAGCAAGAAAATCGGGACTAGAACAAATTAATAGTAACTTGCAACTTATTAATAAAAATTTGAAAAAGCCTCCTACTTCTAAGTTAGATCGACTATTTTTGAAAGGAAGAAAAAGGGAATTATTAACAGCGAGGTGGTTAGTGGAACAGTTGTTACCTGTTGAGGTTATTGTCTTACCTTCTCAAGTAATCAGTAGGGAAAGTTCAGCATTAACAGCAAAAGTAACAGTAGAGGAAAAAGGGTTAACAATTTTTGATGACACTGTTTATAAACTGCAAAATAACCTTAATAACTTAACTAAATGTTCCTTAGAAATTGATATTTTAAAGTCTGAGAAGAAAAAAGAAGTATTAGAAATTGTTTTAAAACAATTGTACAGGATTATCAGTGATATTAAGTTTATCGAGAGAGATAATATTCAATTATCAAAAATAAGAAATAGCTTGTCAATTTTAGGTAGATTATGGCGAGAATCAGCTTTAATTTTTCTCAGTAAATACTGTAACGATCAAGAAAACTTTTCCCTAGAAGATATAGAAATAATTGTAGAAGACAACGAAGATATTGTCTCTCAAGAAATTTTAAAGAGAATACCTGGTATTCCAGAATTATTTGATTTTCTTTTATTAGCAAGTGATGAAAATATTCAGGAAATTGGCAAAGAAAAAGAAGAACAAGAAAAAATACTGCATAACCTTCTTATACAAGTTGCCAACGCTATTACATCATTGATTTTAAACTATTTTTCTAACAACGAAAAAATCAAAGAAAGATTGTATAATTTAGAAACAGTATCATCCAGAGAAATTGCCAAATTTAGAAACCGCTTAGCCTGGGAATACAGAAAAAAACAATATTGGGGAGAACCAAAAGACATTTTTGAAAGTCAGTATAGACTCTTCTTTTTCAACGAAAAAGGTATTGATTCCTCCGTTATTTATAGTCCCCGTCAACAAGAACTAAATAGTTTAAGGGGAATAAAATGGAGCGTAACCATACTATTAGAAATTAGAGACGCAACTTCTCCCTTATTGCGCTCATTAGTGGGGAAACTAGGCAAAGCATTAGTGTATATATTAACCCAAGTAATCGGGCGTGGAATTGGATTAGTTGGTAAAGGTATTTTACAAGGAATTGGTAATAGTCTTTCCGAAAGAGATTATCAGAAAAAACCAGCAAAACAAAAAACAAAATACTAAATTATTCGGAGTATCCAAAACAAGCTTTCTTACCCTTTATTATATAATAGCTAATCGGCTGAAATTTCCCCCCCTCTCCCCCTCTCCCCGTCTCCCCCTCTCCCCGTCTCCCCGTCTCCCCCTCTCCCCGTCTCCCCGTCAAACTCCAAAGATGATTTGTCCATAAAAATAAGATACTCCCAAATTATCCCTGAGAGACTCCCCTAGATACTGCTTAATGGTTCATAATAAAAGTAAAGAGTAATTTTTTAACAACAGACTGGTTATGAAAGATATCTGCTCCTTAACATCACGACAAAATCAAACTCAAACAACCATTCAAGAAAAACAACGGGAATTAACCCGTCCCCAACATAGTCGACAAAGTCGTTTCATGGGGTGGGGCAAATTAATAACCAGCACCCTTTTCCTACAATTATTGTTAATGGCCGGTCCAAGTTGGGGACAAGAGAAAGAAGAGAAATATAGTTATAGCCAACTTTTAAATGATATCAATGCAGGGAAAGTTACCCTGGTAGAAATTGATCCCAGACTACAAACAGCACAAGTAACCTTAAAAGGTCAAGAAGAACCCCGAGAAGTTCCCTTATTACAACAAAATCCCGAACTCATTAACAGTCTCAAAGCCAACAATGTCCAGATTGACTATAATCCTTCTCCCGACAACTCGGCTATGGTGCGGTTAATGCTACAACTCCCTATAGTTTTATTTATTTTATTCATAGTCATTGCCATTATTCGCCGTTCAGCTAGTATGTCCGGTCAAGCGATGAACTTTAGTAAATCCCGTGCTAGGTTTCAAATGGAAGCTAAAACAGGGATCTCTTTTGGAGATGTTGCCGGTATTGACGAAGCTAAAGAAGAACTAGAAGAAGTTGTTACCTTCCTTAAAGAACCCGAAAAATTTACTGCCATCGGTGCAAAAATTCCTAAAGGTGTGCTTTTAATCGGCCCTCCTGGAACAGGAAAAACCCTCCTCGCTAAAGCAGTGGCCGGAGAAGCAGGGGTTCCCTTCTTTAGTATTTCCGGGTCAGAGTTCGTTGAAATGTTTGTTGGTGTAGGTGCTTCACGGGTCAGAGATTTATTCAAAAAAGCTAAAGAAAACGCCCCTTGTCTCATATTTATCGATGAAATCGATGCAGTTGGCCGCCAACGTGGTGTTGGTTACGGTGGGGGGAACGATGAAAGGGAACAAACCCTCAACCAATTATTAACAGAAATGGACGGGTTTGAAGGGAATACCGGAATTATCGTTATTGCTGCTACCAACCGTCCCGATGTCTTGGACAGGGCCTTAATGCGGCCTGGACGCTTCGATCGCCAAGTTATGGTTGATTACCCGGATATGAAAGGCAGACAGGGTATATTAGAGGTTCATTCCCGTGATAAAAAGGTGGATGAGGAGGTATCCTTAGAAGCGATCGCCCGACGCACTCCAGGATTTACAGGTGCGGATCTCTCCAACTTACTCAACGAAGCTGCTATTTTTACGGCCAGACGACGCAAAGAAGCGATTACAATGGCAGAAATTAACGATGCGATCGATCGCGTGGTTGCTGGTATGGAAGGAACCCCATTGGTGGATAGTAAGAGTAAGCGATTGATCGCCTATCATGAAATCGGTCATGCTTTAGTAGGAACCATGATGGCCGGTCATGATCCGGTAGAAAAGGTTACTCTTATTCCCAGAGGTCAGGCCAAAGGGTTAACCTGGTTTACCCCGGATGAGGATGCAGGGTTAATTACCCGTAACCAATTATTAGCCCGTATTGCAGGGTTATTGGGGGGTAGAGCAGCCGAAGAAGTAATTTTTGGCGAAGATGAGGTAACGACCGGTGCAGGCAATGACATCGAAAAAGTGACTTCTTTAGCGAGACAGATGGTTACTCGTTTTGGGATGTCGGAACTGGGTTTATTGGCCTTGGAAGAGGATAATCAAGAAAATTATGCGGCCTTTGATGAAATTGCAACACAAATTGATTCACAGATTAATTTAATTGTAGAAAAATGTCATGAAAAGGCGCAAAATATTATCCGAGAAAATCGAGCGATGGTCGATCGTTTAGTGGAAATTTTGATTGATAAAGAAACTATTGAAGGGGACGAGTTTCGTCAGTTATTGGAGGAATTTAAGGAACCGGTTGATTCAGGCATTGAACTTTGTAAGTCAGTTTAATTCGTAGTGCAAGCATCTTGCTTGCTAACCTTAATTTAAGGGAACAGGCAACAGGCAACAGGCAACAGAAAAATGTCCTAATAGCCTTAGCCACTGCTATATGTATTGTATGATACTAACTTCGAGATTAGTACCCCCTTTTGTAGAGACGTTGCATGCAACGTCTCTACGGGGTTTTAGATGGAATAGATAAGCGGATTTTGTATTACACGGTAGTTTGACAGTTATAGCAGTCGCCAAAGCTATTAGGACATTTTTCTGTTCCCTGTTCCCTGTTCCCTGTTCCCTTAAAATATAATTTATGTGTCCTAACTAGCCTGTCTATTGCTATATAAAATTGTCACAATGGGACGTTGCTAATTCTTTGACTTAGTTTATACTAATGTTGTTTAAACATTTGTTATTTCTAGTGAGTAACATTTTTTATCTCTAGTTAGCAAGATTCTCACACTACTGGATCTCAAACGTACTGGAAACTACTATAATTGTCATTCCGAGATACGAGTAATCTCTCTTAACTGTAATTCCAATAAACCAGGAATCTCATATTAGATATCATTCCGAGTTAAGCTGACACGCATTTATTAGACAGTCTCTAAACCTTTATTTGTTACCTGTTACCTGTTACCTGTTCCCTTGTCTAAACTAGCGATTTGAATGTTTAAAAGCTTACGAAGAATATCTCTTAACTTCCTAACAACATATACTGGTGTAAATCATGATTAGTTACGAAAAGCTTTTCATTTATTCTGTAATTCCTTTTGTCTTAATAGGTGCCTTTTTGGTTAATGCTATGACTAATAAGGAAGAAGATTCTGTTTCGACTGCTACAAAAGAAGGCATAACCTTTACTTGTGAACAAGACGAATATAACGGTCAAATGGTTCCTGCAACTGTAGTTAATAAACCGAAGTCACAAACACAAACAACGATTATTTCCTGGAAACCTGAGAATTATTATTTTGGGGAAAAATGGAGTCCAGAAGAACGTTGTAAGGAGGTTGCTAAACGGTTTCAAAGAATACATAATCGTGATGGTTTAAAATATGTTGTTGCGGAAGTAGATACTTGGGTTCCTGATAGAGATGTTAATGTAGTTTGTGCAGTTAAAAATGAAAATGCTGTTTGTAATGAAGATGATTTATTGTTTACTTTAGAAGGAAAAGATAATCCTAATGAGGTGTTAAGAGATTTGATTAATCGTCGTCAGTTTCCTAGTAAAGAACCTGTGTTAGTTAGAGGAGAAAAAAAACCAGAAACTTTTGCAGAAGGTAAACGAGTTTATTATGATATGTCTGAAATTCTTATTGATGAAGAATCAGAAGAACCTGCTTTTTAGATTTTTAGAGGGAACAGGGAACAGGCAACAGGCAACAGTTGGAGTTTATTATGGCTTATTTTTCAGAAAGGCAACGGGGAACGGGGAACAGGCAACAGTCAGAGTATCTTATGTCTGAAGTTAGGGATTTTAAGGATCTGAAAGTATGGCAAAAAGGTATGATTATTGCTGAAAAATGTTATGTTCTAACACAAAAATTTCCTAAAGAAGAAATTTATGGTATGGTTCAACAAATTAGGCGATCAGCAACTTCTATTCCTGCTAATATTGCGGAAGGTTATGGGAGAAGATCAACAGGAGATTATGTAAGATTTTTGAATATTGCTCAAGGTTCTATCAATGAATTAGAAACTCATCTTATTTTATCCGCAAGAGTCAATCTATGTAATTTTAATGATATAGAATCAATTATTGATGAAATTAAGCAGGAAAGCAGAATGATTATTTCTCTTATCAAGAAGTTGAAATCATAAAATTCTGTTCCCTGTTCCCTGTTCCCTCTTGCCTCTATCAACCATTATCTAATTACTATTAATCATGAAATTATCTCAATTAGCAACAGCAGCAGTTATTACTTTAGCTTCTATATTTTCTAATCCTATAGAGACTATAACTCAGAAAAAGTTGACTATTTCTTCAGCTTCAGCGCAGGCAACTTATCAAGAATCAAGAATAGAAATAACAGAAAATACACCAGTAAATGAAATCAATCATTTTTTCTTTATGATAGAGAACTTATGGAGCTATAATGTATATGTTTCTGAATCAGATAAGAAAAATCTAATAGAAGATTTGGAAAAAATTGAAGCTATAACAAAATATCACGATGAATATCGTTGGGATAGTATATGTCAAGTTTATCTTATTGCTGAAGCTTATGATAAAGCTGTCAAAGCTTGTGAAAAAGATTTAGAATCTGGAGAAATACCAAATCCGTGGCATTCAATACACCAAGCTTATATTGCAACCAAACAATATGATAAAGCAATGAATTCTCTTACAAAAAGTATTAATAATGATGATAAAAATAATCAGGAACAAGACCCTTTTATTCATAAACTTATTGGAGATGTTTATTTTTCGTTGGGTAACTATAATAAAGCTATTAAAAACTATAAAGAACCAATAGATTCCTTAATAAATGCCAGAGAAGAAAAACAAAATGATGGGAGTTTAATTGCATTAATCCAATCAAATCTTGGATTAGCATTATTAAGAGAAGGAAAAGAAAGTGAAGCAGAGAATTTGTTTCTAGAAGCTATGAAAAATGATCAAATATATTGGAATTATGAGCTAGACGGCCTTAGTATGTATGGTAATGAATTGGGTGGACTTTGGGAAGGATATGTATTAGGACAAATTCAGGGAATATTCCCTCAAGGATTAACAGAATTAAGAATTAAACAAAACAACTATACAGATGCTTTAGCGTTTGCCGAATATGGACGTACTCGCACTCTTTCTTATTACATCAGTCGTAATACAGAATCATCTATAAGCATTGATGAAATTAAAGATATTGCCAAAGAACAAAACGCAACATTAATCAAATACTTTACACCTACAAGTATCGATTTTGGTTATGCCGCAATACCTCAAGAATACGAACCCAAAGTATATATCTGGGTAGTTAAACCAACGGGGGAAGTTCACTTTGCTAACGTTAACCTCAACCCAAAAGAATCAGTTTCTGCTGCTAATATTCCTGTTATTCCTATCCTTATACTCGTCATCGGTACAGGTTTAACCGTATATTTCCTTCGTAACCGAAAACCCTATTTAATTGCAGGACTAACCCTAACAGCTATTGCAACAGCAACAACCCTCTTTATACACCAAAATAATCCCGTCGCTACCAACGTTAACTATAATATTGATGGTTCCATTGCCGATCTTTCTAATAATACCTTTGCCACAGTTAGAGGAAGAAACAGCCAAGAAGTTACCGAAAACTTAAAAGAAGGAACCTGTCATAAAGATGACGACTGTTTACAACAACTGCACAAAATATTAATCGATCCTATCGCTCAACATTTACCCAGCAACCCAGAAGAAGAAATAGTTATTATTCCAGACGGGGAACTCTTTAAAGTTCCTTTTGCTGCACTAAAAAATAACAATAATCAATACCTGATTGAAAACCATACCCTGAGAGTTGCACCTTCCATTCAATTATTAAAATTTACCGCACAACAACAAGCTAAACAAACCCCTAAAAATTTTAAAACAGCCTTAATTGTTGGCAACCCAGAAATGCCTAGAGGTAACAATAATCAACCTCTTGATCCCTTACCCGGAACCGAAGAAGAAGCTTATGCGATCGCCGAATTATTGGATACAACTCCCCTTATTGGAGAAAATGCAACCGAATGGCTAATTAAAAATAATATAGAATATGCAGACATCATCCACTTTGCAACTCATGGAGATCCCACAAGCTTAGTTTTTGCCTCTTCCAGCAGCAATGATGGCTTTTTACGGGACGGAGAAATTTACGGTTTGGATCTACAAGCAGAATTAGTGGTTTTAAGCGCGTGTGAGACAGGTTTAGGAGAAATCACCAGTGATGGTATTGTCGGCATTTCTCGTCCCTTCATCGCTGCTGGAGTCCCCAGTGTGGTCATGTCTTTATGGTTAGTTCCCGATGCAGCAACCTCTGAATTAATGATTGACTTTCATAAGAACCTGCAAACAGGACAAAACAAAGCCCAAGCATTACGCCAAGCCATGTTAAGCACCATGAAAACCAACCCCGAACCGGTTAACTGGGCCGGTTTTATTCTTGTCGGGGAGTCTGATCCTATTCAGTGAACAGTGAACAGTTAAGTAGGGTGGGTTAGACGGCTATAATTTAGGTAATAATTAGAATATAAAAATCCGTCGTAACCCACCATTTTCATTAAGTAGGCTGCGTTTAGTCAATAGGTTTAACTGATATTTTTCACCAGTACATAAAAATTTAATAATAAAACAAATAAAATCAATTCCAAATTAGTTACAGTCAAAATCAACCCTTTTACCTATTTTATGTTCCCTGTTCCCTCTGTAAACTAGCTAATTTTATCAAAGGTGCAAGATGTGAGTTATAATTGATGAGAATTTTAGAATTGACGATAATGTATGAAAGGAATTCAATTTATTGTCGATGATCAGGGTCGAAAAACGGCCGTTGTTATTGATTTAAAACAATGGGGAAAAGAATGGGAAACTTTTTACCAGACTTTATGCGAAGATGTTCCATTAGATGAAAGTTGGTTACATAAATCTCCTTTCGTTGAAAAACTTGATCAAGCCTTAGAATGGAATGCAAATCATCCACCACAAACCTCAAATTTAGATGAATTAGAAACGAATATAGAACATAATGAGTAAAATATTACTCGATCTTAATAACCCAGTGTTTCAGAAAGATTTATTTAATTTACCTAAAGTAGAGGCAGTGGCTATCTTAAAGACTTTTCGGAAAATTTCTCAATTAACTTGGGAACAATTATATAAAGATAAAGGCTTGAAATGGGAGATGATTCGTTCCAAAAAAGGTAAAAAAGGAGAGACTCTATATAGTTTGAGAGTTACCCAAAAGTGTCGGTGTATTGTCTTGAGAGAAGGGGATTATTTAAGATTTTTATCCTTACATTCCGATCATGATTCAGCGTATAAATAATACACATCTATTCAATAATATCTATTGGTGTCAATTATCAATTCCACTTCTAATCAATCAGTAAGGGTAATATCCCATTCTGACCAATCTTCTTTTTCTTGTGCCATCTCTTGATAGGTTTCCTCCCATGATAGTTGTTCATCGCCACAATTGACTGGTTGTTTTTGACTTTGTTGTTCTAATAAGTGAAAGGCTTCGGTAATCACTTGATCAATGCTTTGATATCTTCCCGTTTTTAGTTTTTCTTTGACAAAATTTTCCTGTTCAAGAGTAAGAATAATTGACATAGCTGTAACTCTTTTTCTAATCTTATTTTTTGCCTTCTTCCATAGCATACATCATTTATCGCTAAACGCAGTTAAATAGGGTGGGTTAGAATGAACAATAAACAGTTATATTATCCAAAATCTTCTACGAGAATGAAAACGAAAAGAATTATTAGAGAATGTTGCAAAATCAGAACAAGATTATGTACAGGGTAAGATTGAGCGCGGTTCAGTTAGTGATTTTATGAAACCCTTAGAAAAATACGACAAATAGTAATAAAAAATTCTGCTTTTAGCAATTTGTTATCATAATGAAGTGTATTAAAATTCTACGAAAATGTCGATATTCAATGTCAATCAATTACATAATTTTTCAGATAAATTAGTACAAAAAATTCCTCATCTAAAAATACTAATTTTGTTTGGTTCGAGAGCAAGAGGTGATCATGATTCTCATAGTGACTGGGACTTTGCTATATTGTATGATGAAACCAAAAACCAAACTATGACAGGATTTAATCTTTTAGAAATTTATAGTATTCTAGCTGATATATTTAACATTCCTGATGATAAAATTGATCTGGTTAATCTTGAATATTGTTCTCCTTTAATTGCTCATTATGTAAGTCGTGATGGACAGCTTTTATATGAACAAGAAACAGGATTATTTGAAAATTTTAAAAATAAACACCTACTAAACCAACAACAATTATCTACTATTCAAACCTCTCTGCGAGAAAAATTAGAAAATTTTTTACAACGGAAAGGACTATGAAAACATTAGACTCAATTACCAATCATGATTAAATTACTTTTAATAGTTAGTTTGGTGGGTTTAATGGTATTAAACCCCTACAATAATCTTTATCCCCGAAAAAAGATCAAAAAGTTTCAAAATACTCATATACACAGGATCGCACGGTTGTCAACATCAGTTTACAAAAATTAAAATATCATTTTTAAAACGTTACAATCTGATGGATCAATTTAGATAAAAATTTCAACAGTAGGGAAGTGCTTTTAACGGAGTTTAGGCATTTGCCAGGAAAAAGCTAATCTGTAGGTACACTTATTTCCCGATCCTACCTGATAGGCAAGATAACACGAAAATAGCCAAAATGCAAATATGGAGCAAAATAAGTCAAAATCAGCCAAAAAAAAGACAATGTTAACTTGTGTAAATTCAGAGTTTTGTTTTGTAGATTAAATATCAATTAGTTTGATATATAACTATCCGTTATCAGTTACCAGTTATATTCATCTTAATTATTAACTGTTCGCTGCTAAAAAAAATTGTTTAGAAAATATTAAGAGTATAATGTAGTCTTAAGTTGTTGTGTGTGGGAATAGAATGCTTAAACCACTGAAAGATAAACGTCCTCTTCTGATTCTATCTAGTATCGCGTTACTAGGTTCTATCAGCACTGTTGCCTTAACTCCGAAAGTCCTAGAATGGTTTGAAACAAGACAACAAGCTAAAGTCGAAACTGCCCTAGAAGAAGACATTAACCAGCCATCCCTTGTCTTAACCCTAGCTGAAGTTCCGCCACAACAAAGACGAGAACAACTAGAAGCGATCGCAGCGTCTAAAAATCTCTCCCTAGAAAGAAGTCGGGCCCGTTACTTATTAGCCAGTGATCTCCTCAAAGAATACGAAGGCGGCCCAGCTTTACGGCAATTGGAAGGGTTAGAAAAAGAATATCCCCCCATGAAGCCCTATATTCTTCTTAAACGGGGTCGTGGTTACGAGTTAACCAATGAAACAGACTTAGCACAAAAAACCTGGAAAGAACTAATAAAAACCTATCCCGACTCTTTAGCCTCTGCTAAAGCATTATATAAACTGGGAAACTATGATCCGAGTTATTGGGACCAAGGTATTGAAAAATTTCCCCAACATCCCAATATTCAAACGGTGATCCGTAAAAGGTTAAAAGAAAACCCCAATCAACCTAAACTATTGCTCTTGTTAGCAAGATACGCAGCCAATGACCCCCAAACCAACCCCATACGAGATCGCTTAGTTAACCAATATGCGGCACAACTAACCCCCGAAGACTGGCAAATAATCGCCGACGGTTACTGGAGAGTCAATGATTTTTACAAAGCAGCCATCGCTTACCAAAAAGCCCCCAAAACTCCTCAAAATTACTATCGCATCGCTAGGGGACAACAAGTGCAACCCCGAGGTAATAACAGGGAAACGGTAATCGCTGCCTATCGTCAACTCATGTTTGGTTTCCCTCAAGCCCAAGAAACAGCCCTCGGGCTGAAACGATTAGCTCAATTATCCCCTCCACAGACCGCTATCACTTATTTGGACGAAATTATCAAAAAATTTCCCGAACAAGCCCCAGAAGCCCTTTTAGACAAGGCTAAATTGCTAGATAAATCGAATAGGGGGACGGAAGCGGCCGCAGTTCGTCAAACCCTTTTATCTCAATACGCCAACTCAGACGCAACAGCAAAATATCGTTGGCAAATGGCTCAACAAGCAGCAGAAAGAGGAGATGCTCTCGAAGCTTGGACTTGGGCCCAACCTATCACCACCAATAACTCTGATAGTTCTATTGCCCCCAAAGCTGCTTTTTGGGTCGGAAAATGGGCAGCAAAATTGGGTCGGGTACAAGATTCTCAATCCGCTTTTGAATACGTAGTTGCCCGTCATCCTCAATCTTACTATGCTTGGCGATCGGCGGTACAGTTAGGCTGGAATGTGGGGAATTTTAACAATATTCGTCAAATGTTGCCCCAAGTTAATAAACCTACAAGTCGTCCTCTTCCTCCTGCTGGTTCTCCCATGTTTAAGGAGTTGTATCGTTTAGGAGAAGATCAAGATGCGATCGCTTTATTCCAAGCAGAAATCGCTGATAGCCAAGAATTAAGCGTTAATGAAGGATTTACCGATGCTTTATTAAAGTTAGTTCAAGGGAAAAATCTGCAAGGAATTAATCAAGTTTGGGCCCTTCAGAAAAAAGATGATCCCGAACAACAAAAACAATGGCAAGAACTCAGAGAAACGGATAAATATTGGCAAACTTTATTCCCTTTTCCTTACTATGGTCCCATTACAGAATGGTCTAACCGTCGTCAATTAAACCCTCTTTTAGTTACCTCTTTAATGCGTCAAGAATCACGTTTTGAAAAGGAAATTAAGTCTCCAGTTGGTGCAACCGGTTTAATGCAGGTAATGCCGGCAACAGGGGAATGGGTAGCTAATCAAATTAATTTAGACAATTATTCTTTAACCGATCCTGATGACAACATTAATTTAGGAACTTGGTACTTAAATTATACCCATTCTAAATATAGTAATAACTCTTTATTAGCGATCGCTAGTTACAACGCCGGACCCGGTAATGTTTCAAAATGGGTAAGAAGATATCAGGAAAGTGATCCTGATGCTTTTGTGGAAAAAATACCTTTCCGAGAAACAAAAGGATATGTAGAAACTGTGTTTGGTAATTATTGGAATTATCTACGGATATATAACCCGGAAATTTCTCAATTATTAGAAAGATACTCCAAATAAGAAGTTTTTCAGTGAACAGTGACCAGTGGCCAATAATTAATAACTGGTAACTGTTCACTGGTCACTGTATAGTTAAACAGGTAAATTCAGTAAAAGTAAAATACTAGAATCTATATCATCCCCTAGATTTGTATACTTTATAATCTCATTTAAGATTTGATTTTTAGGAATACGTAAAACTTCAATTATTTCATCTTCATGAATATTTTGCTCTCCCGATTTTTCACTGTATTTACTAACAAAAATATGTGCCTTTTCATTTGTTAAGCCAGGAGAACGATCAATGGTCAAAAAATAGTTGATATCTAGAATCTTATAACCTGTTTCTCCTTCCGCTTCTTTGGCTGCAATTGGTATTATTTTATCTAATGAAGCATCAGGAAAAGCTCCCATAGGCGCACTAATTACAAATTTATTAACGGGAGGTCGATATTGACGTATTAAAATTAGAGAATTGGTTTTTTCTGTAAATCCAAAAACAATTAATAACACTTTTTTGGCATCAGCATAAACCCATTTTCCATTCATAAATGGTTTAGTTTTAACCGAAAAAAAATCATTTTCCATAAGGATTAAACTTTTAAGAATTAGATAGTTTGATATTGTCTAAAACAATCAAAGGATGATTTTCAGGCAAGATATTATTTTCCACAATATTGCTACCCTCATTATTTTCTCCCTTATAAAAGAAGACAATATTATGATAAAAATGAATCTCAATCAGATTTTTATCAAAGTAAGAAGGAACATACCCAGGACGATCAAATTCTTCATAGTTTAGACAGTCCACTAAACTTTTGAATAGTCCCATTGTAGTTGTCACACTGTTTAAATCATTACTATTCCCTCCAAACATTTTCCAGTAGGAAGTCTGAGTATCTTCAACCACATAAATTCCTCCATCTCTAAGCAAAGGAAAAAGAGTTTTGAAAGATGTAATTACATAGCTATTAATATGACAGCCATCATCAATAATAATATTAAATCCGCCAACTTGCTCAACAATATTTTCTAAAAAAATAGCATCATCTTGACTTCCTTGAAAAATTTTTATTCTTTCTTCTTCAAGACCTGATTTATCATAGATATCAATGCCATAAATTACACTATTAGGAAAAAAATCCCTCCACATTTTTAAAGAAGCACCACCAGAATTAGTATCACTAAATCCACCAACACCTATTTCCAGAATATTCAATTTTTCAAATCTTAGGGATTCAAAATGCTTTTGATAATGCTGTGCATAGGAATGACTATTCCATTTATCACTTTGGTAATAAGTAGCTAAACTCATTAAGTTATTACTATCAGGACTAGACATAGTTGATATTTGCTGAAAAATCCATAATATTTGATATTTTTGCTTCATTTGATTTTAGCTAATCAATTAGCAAAAGTCAATAGTAAATTTAAAAGAGCTAACCAGTTACGCTAAGCTGGTAGTATACTGAGAAGTATGAATATGAAGCAACTTCGAGAACAAGCGGGGCTAAGAACCATTGATGTGGCCTATCATTTAGATGTAGCTGAAAGCACTGTCCGCAATTGGGAGTATGGACGGACTATGCCTAGACTGCGTGCAGATCAATTTGCTCAATTGTGTGAACTCTACAAATGTTCAATCCATAAGTTAGCTCAAGCATCTCAGAATTCCCAAGCTGAAGCTCTTGGAAATAATCGTCAATAATATTAGTTAATATTCTAATAGTTTTCCTTTAGTTTACCCTCATAACATAGAGAATTTAGGGGTATTATAGAATAATAAGTCTAATTTATTCCCATTGTCTCATTTTTTCCCTTATTAATCATTATTTCAAATTAATTGCGCTCTTGCTTGAGTGAGAACTTTCCCCGCAGATTGAGCAAAAACAAAAGTGAGTAATAACCCCAAAATAAAATCTGGCCAAAAAGAACCTGTTAAGAAAACTAAGCCAGCAGTTAGCAATACTGAGGTATTGGCAATAATATCGTTACGAGAACACAGCCAAACTGAAGACATATTAATATTATCGTTACGGTGACGAATTAACAGAAAAAAGCAGATTAAGTTAGCTATCAAAGCTAAAAGACCAATTTCGCTCATTACTTGCACTGTGGGGACTGTTTGAGCAAATAATTGATAGGTGGCTCTGGCAAATACTGCGATCGCGGACATAAACATAATACCACCTTTAAGGATTGCTGCTCGTGCCTGGGCTTTATTGCCTCTTTGAATTACATAAAGGCTACAACCATAAACTAGAGCATCACCAAGCATATCTAAAGAATCTCCAGTTAAAGACAATGAATCAGCCTTAATACCTCCAATAAACTCTACTAAAAACATTACTGCATTAATTACCAAAATAATCCATAACACCTTACTCTGGCGTTTTTGCAGCTTTTGTAATTCCTTTGCTTTGTTTTGACAACAGTGTTCTGACATAATGTACAATTTGACGTTCAAATGAATGTTTGAATAATATCAATGATATCGTGCAAACGTTCAAAAGAACATTAGAATGTAAATTAAATTAATAATGACGGTTATTCAAAAAGAGAAAAATAAAGTAAATAATATTTAAACTAACTTTTGCAAAGAATAAATAAGAATATCAGTTACACGCTCATCTTTTAAAGAATAATAAGCTAATTTGCCGTCATTACGGTATTTAACTAATTTTAAATCTCGCATTTTTCGTAGATGATGGGAAGCAGTTGCGATCTTGACATTTAACATAGCAGCAATATCGCAGACACAAAGCTCATCGCCGTTTCTGAGAGCATAAAGGATCTTAACCCGCAAGCGATCGGCTAAAACATTAAATATAACCGTCATTTCCTCTAAAGTATCTTCTGAGGGTAAAGTTTCCCTAATTTGCGCAACTAAATCGGTGTTGAAACATCTTACTTGACAAATATCGTCTGCTTTGGTTTTACTCACGGGTATTTAAGGGCAACGGTTAAATATATTTATTTCAATGTTACAGGATACAAATTACTTAAGTCATTGGTGCAATCTCCCCTTGCGAGGTAAGCTTAAAACAGAAAGCGGATATAGGAAGAATTATTTGCCCAAGAAAATTAGAGAATTAAAAGCTATGCTATTGAAAGCAGATTGTATTTGCGAACAAGGAAACGGAAGCCACACTAAATGGAGTCATCCTTTGTTAAATTACAAAATAACTATATCTGGTAAAGATGGGAATGATGCTAAACGCTATCAAGAGAAAGATGTAAAAGATTTTCTTAAAGATATCAAGGAGGTTCAAAAATGAAATCACGCTACAGCATTGTAATTCAATGGTCAGATGAAGACCAATGTTATATTGTTTCTCTACCCGAATTTGGCAAATATGCTCGAACTCATGGCGATACTTATGAAGAAGCCGTAAAAAATGCTCAAGATGTTTTAGAGTTACTAATAGAAGATAATAAAAATCTTCCACAACCAAACATTTATCAAAGCTTTGCTGCTAAATCCTCATAAAATAACTAATCTAATCAAGACTTATATGCTAAGGCAAAAACTGAAACTACCTTTTGAGTTAGAACTTTACAGACAAAAAATAGAAGCTACTCTTAAGCCTTATATCAAAATAAAAGAAAGAGCAAACAATAAACTCGATCTATGGCAAAGTAAGTTTGGTGGTTTACTATACCTGCCCAAAGGTGTAGATTATCCTAAAAATGCCAAAGGAGAATATTTATATTTGTTGGCGCAAATTAATTTCTCAGAAGTACCTAATTTAAAAAACTTTCCAAAAACAGGAATTTTACAGTTTTATATTTTACCTAATGAATTTTATGGTAAATACCTTCAATCTCCAGTAGATCAGGAAGATTTTCGCATTCTATATATTCCAGAAATAACCTATGATTCCAAGAAAATAATTACTGATTTTGATTTCTTACCAAAATTACAGTTAGATACTAATATTTTTCCAATTAAAAATAGTTGCTCGTTAGAATTTAGTTGTGAAATAGCACCCATGAGTTTTAGTGATGGTAATTTTACTTCTCAAATAGGTTATGAACTTTACGATATTTTGTGCAGTAATCACCAACTTTGGGATGAATATACTCAAATTGCAGATTGTGGCTCAAATATTGGAGGATATCCTACTTTTGTCGTTGAAGGTGATGAACGCTTTTATCATTTACCAGATGAAGATTATAGACATTTTATTCTACTGCTACAAATAGACTCTAATAACAGTGAAAATATATGTTGGAAAAATAGTGATGGAGTTGGAAATTTCTTCATAGAGCAATCTGCTTTAAAAAAACTAGATTTTTCTGAAGTATTTTATGCTTGGGATTGTAGTGATTAAGATAAAGGCAGGACATTTATGTTATTGTAAGACATTACTTTACTAACCTTAGTCAAACCTAGCTATTCTTAGAATAATCGGGCCAAAATTTGTATTAGCGATCGCAATTTTCAGCATTTAGATGAGGAAGAAGATATCTGTAATACCTAAACCTCAACCTGGAGAAATATGGCTAAATTATTTATTATTTTCGGCTATTTTTGTGATATCGTTTGTAAAGTGGTTAGAAAATGCGATCGCTCAAATGAAACAAACAGAAGAACCGATAGTTTTAACACTGAATGATAAAGCTGAAAGTTTACCCATATAAGTTATCCGACTGAAGATGTAAGTTGTTATGTTTTTGAGGAGATATTGTGGATACTAATGAGTGCTATGTATATTTTGCTTTGGACGGTGAAGATTTTGAACCAAATGATGTGACTGATTATCTAAATATTGAACCTACATCAGTGAGAAGGAAAGGAGAAAGATTACCAGGTAGAATACCCAGATACAGTTCTTGGGTATTATCAACACAAAAGATAATAAACGAAATAATTGATGTTGATGAAATGGCATCAGAACTAATTAAAATTTTGGAACCAAAAACTAATCAAATAAATGAAATTGCCGAAAAATTAAATCTTGCTACTCGATTAGAAGTGGTACTTTGGATTACAACGGATGATACTCAAACTACTCCAATGATAAGCTTTAATGTCAATAGTATTAATTTTTTATCAAATGTGAATGCGTATATTGATATTGATATTGATATTTATCGAAATTAAAATTAAGAAGTATAATCACGGTCTGTAATCAATTGCGATCGCCTAATTTTTGAAAAGCTATTATACCATTTTCATCAACTTAGACTACATAAATTCATCTTGTAGGGGTTAACGAATGAAATAAGAAAAAAGTCCTATTAATCAAATGACTAACAAAAAGAATAAGCAAAAAATCACCTAATCGCCAAACTAGGTTTAACAATTGCTGGAACGATACTTTTACAAGCCATTCTTGCACCACCAATATTTCTGGCAACAGGGCCAATGCGTAAAGCAGCTAAACCACCCATAATAAAAAAGTTAGACTTGGGCAGACGTAAATATTCATCTAATACGGGTAAACCGTTAACTATTTCTGTGGGATAAACCTCAAGTACCTCTTGCAACAGAGGATGTTCTATAACACTAAATCTCGTACCAGTAGCCAACCAGATACGGTTAAATTTATGTTGACTTCCGTTGTCACAATCAATCTGCCAGAGATTATCTTGCCATTGCGCAGTGCTAACTTGACAGCATTCATTGATTATCATTGTACCTTCAGACACTGCCTTTCTTAATTGCAGCATCATTTCAGGAGTCATTGAACCACCATTACGGGCCTGCTGTATTTGCTGGTAACGCATAGACCAATCAGTTTCGGCGTGAAAGTCCTTGAGATATTTCGGTCCTAACCAACCTGGGTCCGCATCAAAAATTTTTTCTTGTAACTGTTTTCTGGTCATTAAAGTAACAGTCGCCCCCAGTTTGATCGCACCTTTAGCTAAATGTCCGCTAGTTAACCCACCACCAACAATTAAAACTCTTTCTCCTGTTAATTTAAGTTGGTTGAGATTTACCTGTTGAGAATGACATAATCTCTCTGAGGGGTAATCTGAGGTAATCTTCTCTACCCAATCAGGAAACTGTCTTTTTCCGCTTCCCGTAGCTAATACCACTCTACGAGTCAGAATAGTTTCTCCCGTGTCTAAAACCAATTGAAATCGCGAACGTAAAGCACATTTAATTGGTAGAATCTGGATAACTTTAGCTGGATAAACCTTATCAGTTAACTTCCAGCGACGAATAAGCTCATCACAGAAATCGTTAAATAGTTTTGTCCCTGGTCTATCATAGGGAGAAAACAATTCATGATGGCGATGTTCAGCAAAAGTTCTTAATTGATGTGGGTTAGGATCAGGATGATGAACCGCCGGCGATCGCAAAGCAGGAATTTGTTGCGCTGCAAATTGTTGTTGCCATTGACTCATCCACGTTTGACTGGGATCGAAAATTAAAACTTTATGATCATACTTTGCACTTTTTTGTAAGAGGTGTGTGGTTAGCGTTAGTGCCTGAACCCCTGCCCCAATCATCGCTAGGTCTATATAATTAGGTAGTGTCACTGTGGATTAATAAAGGGAATAATAATGATTATTATACAATGAGAATGATTATCATTTTAATTGAGCATTTATCCACTAGATTATATGAGTTCTATGAATCAATATTTATCCCTAGTCCATGGCCTTCGTTCAAAAGCATCTTTACAACGTATTTTCATTACTGCTTTCACTTTTTTAAGTGCGATCGCTTGTAGTCCAGAAACAACTCCACCAACAAGTTCTGATCCTACACCAGAAACAAGTTCTGGTCCCAAGATTGTCACTACTTTTTTACCAGTTCATTTGTTTACTAAAGCTGTAGTAGGAGAGACGGGACAAGTAGATATTTTGATTTCCCCTGGGAACGAAGTTCACGACTATCAAGCGACCCCAGAAGATGCAAAATTGTTAGCACAAGCCGATGTTTTAGTAGAAAACGGTTTGGGGATGGAAGCGTTTTTATCAGATTTAGTTGCCAATGCAGGTAATTCTGAACTTCAGCAAATTGATTCTAGTAAAGGAATAGAAGCAATGGACGGGGAGCATGGACATGATGAACATGGACATGATGAACATGGACATGATGAACACAAACATGATGAACACAAACATGATGAACATGGACATCACCATCCAGAGGGAAATCCTCACGTTTGGTTAGATCCTGTTTTAGCGCAACAACAGGTAGCGAATATTAGAGATAGGTTAATTGAAATCGACCCCGATAATGCAGATAGCTATCGTAGCAATGCTCAAGCTTATATTGAACAACTACAACAGCTAGACAGTGAATTTAAAGAAAAATTAGCCCCCGTTCAAGGTTGTAACTTTATTACTTTTCACGATGCTTTTCCCTATCTAGCACAACGCTACGGACTGGAACAAGAAGCAATAGTGGAAATTCCTGAAGAGAGCATTACTCCCCAAAATATCCAACGGATAAAACAAATAACTGAGGAACATTCTGTTAAAGCTTTATTAACTGAACCAGGAATTAAAGACAAACGGGTTGAGCAAATATCCAGTGACTTAAATCTATCTCTCGAAGAAATCAACCCTCTTGAGGCAGGAGAAACAGATCCACAATATTATTTTGTAGCGATGCAAGGTAATTTGGAAGCGTTATTAAGAGCGTGTCAGTAAACATTTATCATTGAACATTGAACATTGAACATTTATCATTGAACAATAAATACTGATAAATGGAAAATACTAAATGTTAAATGAAAAAAATGTTACCTACGATAAGGCTTATAAATTCGCCATCAGAATTCTTAATGCCTACAAATATTTACAAGAAGATAAGAAGGAGTTTGTTTTGTCCAAACAATTATTAAGAAGCGGTACATCTATCGGAGCAAATATTGCAGAAGCGAATGGCGGAATTTCTCCAGCAGATTTCTCAGCAAAAATATCTATCGCTTATAAAGAAACCCTAGAAACAAAATACTGGCTTTCTCTACTCAAAGATACAGACTACATCGACGAAAAATCATTCAGCAGCATACATCAAGATGCCGATGAAATAGCCAAAATACTCTTTTCTATTCTGAAAAACTCCAGAATCAAAAAACAGTGAACATTAAACATAAATGATAAATGTTAAATGCTCAATGATAAATGATGAATGATACCATTGTTACAGTCAAAAATCTATCGGTAATGCGTGGGGAATATCTAGCAGTAGATAATGTGTCTTTTGAATTATTGCCAGGTACTCATACTGCCATTATTGGTCCAAATGGTGCAGGGAAAAGTACCTTGATTAAATCTATTTTAGGGTTGCTTGAAGCGCAGTCAGGTGAAATTAGCTTTTTTGATAGTAATGGTAAACGGTTAAAGCGATTAAAACAGGAAATTGGTTATATTCCCCAAAAGTTTCCCTTTGAGCGCACTTTTCCGCTAATAGTATCAGAGTTAGTTGGTTTAGGCTTAAATAGCAAATACTGGTGGTGCGATCGTAAACGTAAACGAGAGATTATCTACCAAGCTTTAGAAAAAGTTCATCTAACCAAACAAGCAAACCAAAAAATCGGGACTCTTAGCGGAGGGGAGTTAAAGCGAGTTTTATTAGCTTACTGTTTAGTAGTTCCCCGTCGTCTTTTAATTCTCGATGAAGCTTTAGCCGGGGTAGATGCGACAGGAGAAATGGAATTTGCTGCTTTACTTAATAGTCTCAAAAAAGAACAAAACTGGACAATATTGGAAGTTTCCCACGATTTAGATTTAGTTAGTCGCTATTGTGACTCAGTAATTTGTTTAAACCGTCGCTTACTTTATCAAGGTTCCCCTAAAACCACTCTCACTGCCGAAAATCTCTTGCACATATACGGTGCTTTAGTCAGTCCTACTTGTCATCATCATAATGAATCTAGTCAACTTCCTGAATCTTTTTAGTTTACCCTTTATGCAACGAGCGGTACTAGGTGGTGTACTGCTTGGTATTTTAGGGGGTATTTTAGGTAGCTTTTTAATCCTGCGTCGTCTCTCCCTATTCGGGGATACGGTGGGACATTCAGCCATGCTAGGAGTGGTTTTGGCTGCTTTATTAGGACTTCCTACCACTTGGACGTTAATTGGTTTTACCGTTGCTTTTGGTTTAGGTGTAATTTATTTAATTGACAAAACCGATCTCGGTAGCGATACAGTCTTGTGTATTTCCCTATCGGGTTCCATCGCTTTAGGTACAATTGGTTTTAGTTATTTAAAGGGATATCGGGGTAATTTATTATCGATTTTATTTGGTGATATTTTAGCTATTAGTAATACAGATTTAATTTTATTGTTATTAATTTTAGGCGTAACTATAGCCTGGATTATCATTAGTTTACCAGAACAAATTTTACTTACCCTGAATAGCGATTTAGCTGTAGTAAAAGGTGTACCTGTTCGCAGCCATCGTTATTTTTTTATCATGCTTTTAGCAATTACTATCGCTCTAACTATTCGTGCTGTTGGTATTTTATTGGTCAATGGTTTTTTAGTTATTCCTGCGGCAACTGCCAGATTAATTTGTCAGCAGTTTGTCCCTTTTTTAGTTACTGCTGCTGCCATAGGTGCCACCAGTGGAGTAATGGGAATGGTTATTTCTGGGGCGATCGATTTACCTAGTGGTCCGAGTATTGTTTTGGTTCAGTTATTTGCGTTTTTGGTTGTAGCTTTATGGTGTCGGCAAGTTTGATAGAATATGTTTAAAGTTTATCTTTTTATGGGGAAACTATGCGGTCAATTGAGCAACTAACAGAGGAAATATTATCCTTGCCTAATGCTTCAAGGGTAATTCTTGCAGACAAATTGGTAGAAAGCTTAGAATTTGATACCGATTCAACAATTCAGTCAATTTGGATAACTGAAGCCAAAAAGCGACGGGATGAAGTTCGGGATGGTTCTGTGCAAGTAATTCCAGGAGATCAGGCGTTGGCTCAAGTTAGAGGTATGATTGAGCCGTGAAGTATGTATTTCATCCTGAAGCACTGACAGAATATGCTGATGCTGTATACCATGATTATTGGCTATGATATCCAGACGTTTTCTTGATGTCACCTACAAATATACTGAATAATAAATAGTTAGGGCTTTTGTGTAAATGACCTCATAGTAGCGGGGAACAAAAAATGGCATCAAAAGGAAAGACATGGTTGGCTTTGCTCAAAAAACCGTTAAATATATTTTTGCATAAGACGGATTTTGAAATAAAGGTTGACGATGCCTTAAATCAAATAGGAACTCAGTCAGCACTTATTACTGGTTTCTCATTTGCAATAATGATGCAAGAATTAAGCTCAATCAATAAACTAGGAATATTTTCTACGCTATATCTTATCTTATCTGCAATAACCATTATATTGGAGTTATTCGTAACATTTGGTTCAGGCGTTCTTGCTATTTCAGTAAAGCCTAATGGAAACCCCAACGCAATCCCTCAAAGCACGATATATCAAATATGGTGGGCATATATGATAGGAATCATTGCATTTGCAATATCAGTCTTTCTTATTTTGTATGATAAATTGCATATTCTAGGTAATGGAGGTGCAGCAATATCACTTTTAATTTTATTTTTAATGGTGATTGCTATTTTTTATTCTAGAAATTTAATGAGAACAATACATGATTACCAAAATCCACCAGCTAATTAGCGAAACGGCTTATTATTTGTATATTAGCTGCATTGCCTAATGAATCAAAAATGCGAATAATTTTAATTATGAACTATAGAAACTACATCACAGTTGAAGCGAATAAACGCGGTGGGAAGCCTTGTGTACGGGGTTTGCGAATTACAGTATATGAAGTTCTTGAATACTTAGCTTCTGATATGACTGAAGCAGAAATTCTCGATGATTTTCCCGATCTGACACGAGAAGACTTAAAAGCTTGTATTGCTTACGATCGCCTGAAAGTTGGTCAAGCAAATACATGGTACGATCTCCTAAACTATAAATAAGTCAATTACGCAAACATATACCCATGACACTTGCTGATGTACTTCCTGCTATTAGACAACTATCTGCAACAGAAAAACTAAAACTAATCCGCATTTTGGCAGAAGATTTAGATGTAGCTGACAATATTGCTCCTTTAGAACCTTTTAAAACCTACGAGCTACCAACGCCATACGATAATTTTGGGGTTGGTGATGTTTTAATAGAAGCCTTAAATGAATCTGAGGAAAATTGCCAATAAAGTATGAGATTTAAGTATTCAACTAACAGTCCAAATCAAAACGAATTCGATAGTTTACCCAGAATACCAATTACTTTACATAAAAATAATCTAAGTATTCAAACAAATGGTTTAGTAGATAGTGGAGCAACAGTTAATGTCTTACCTTATCAATTTGGTATTCAATTGGGTGAGGTTTGGGATAATAATCAAGCTGTTATTCAATTAGCAGGCAATTTAAGCAATCAATCAGCAATACCTGTTTCGGCAATGGTCAAAATTGCAGATTTTCCTTCTACTAGATTGGTATTTGCCTGGACAAATCGGCCTAATTTACCTTTGATTTTAGGTCAGACCAATTTCTTTCTTGAATTTGATGTTTGTTTTTATCGCTCTAAGTTAGAGTTTGAAGTTAACCCTAAGTCTTAGTATGATGAGTGTTGATTATTTTCCCTCTGAGATTTACCAAGTAAATACATAATGCGATCGCCCGTAATTTTAAAGCAGTAAAAAAGGCGATCGTATAAGGTTCATTGATAATCAAATCAAGAAATACCATAACCAAGATATAATCTAAAAAAATCAAAGATATAACAACCAAATTATGAGCTTTAGTGATGTAGTAGAAACAATTAAAAACCTTTCAGTAGAAGAAAAGCAGGAAATCCAAGCTTTATTAACTCAATATCTGCGTGAAGAGCGAAGAGAAGAAATATATAACAATTATCGAAAAAGCATCAGCGAAGAGCAACAGGGGGAATTAAACTTTTGTTCAAGTATTGACGAATTAAAACAATTAATAGGAGATTTTATATAATATTAAATTTAATTTTCTTGTATCTGATCTGTTTTGAAAAGAAGAAAAAACAAAATTAAAGAAATTAGCGATCGCCATACAAAAAAAATAATAAGTAGTCGGACATAAATAGATACCACTATATTAAGAAATATTAATAAATCTGCAACCCTTATCTGTTGCCTGTTCCCCTTTCTCTGTTACTTTTTCTGACAATTAACTTTAAATATGTTTGACTACTTAATAATAATCAAAATCATTGTATGATAATTATAGTCATATTAATTGCATCCATTTCCGATTTCTCTAAAGCTCTTTTTTTGTAAAATTATGGTTCAATTACATCGTCCCCGTCGTTTACGTCGTACTGAAGCTCTACGTTCGTTAGTACGAGAAACCCAATTAACGGTTAATGACTTGATTTATCCCGTGTTTGTCATGGAAGGAGAAAACCAACAAGAAGAAATCCCTTCTATGCCCGGAATTTATCGTTATACCCTCGATTTACTACTCAAAGAAATAGCTGATGCTGCTAACTTAGGAATCAATGCGATCGCACTTTTTCCCCTCATTGCTACTGACAAAAAAGATAACGCAGGAACAGAAAGCTATAACCCTGATGGTTTAGTACAGCGTACTATCAAAGCCATTAAACAAGAAATTCCTGAAATTATTGTCATTACTGATGTAGCACTTGATCCTTTTTCTAGCTATGGTCATGATGGCATAGTTAAAGACGGTGAAATTCTCAACGACGAAACAGTAGAAGTATTAGTCAAACAAGCAGTCTCCCAAGCAGAAGCAGGAGCAGACATAGTAGCCCCTTCCGATATGATGGATGGTAGAATAGGGGCGATTCGTCAAGGTTTAGATGCTGCTGGTTATTTTGATGTAGGAATCCTGGCTTATTCGGCAAAATACGCCTCAGCTTATTATGGACCTTTCCGCGATGCGTTAGAATCTGCCCCTCAATTTGGGGACAAACAAACCTATCAAATGAACCCGGCTAATAGTCGAGAAGCGATTAAAGAAGTGGCTTTGGATATTGCTGAAGGTGCGGATATTGTTATGGTTAAACCAGCTTTAGCTTATCTCGATATTATTTGTCGCATCAAAGAATATACCAACTTACCTGTTGCTGCTTATAACGTCAGTGGTGAATATGCAATGGTTAAAGCTGCTGCGGAAAAAGGTTGGATTGATGAAAAGAAAATCATTTTGGAAACTCTTACCAGTATGAAACGGGCAGGGGCAGACTTAATTTTGACTTATTTTGCCAAACAAGTCGCTTTGATGTTGCAGTAGGGATAATTTCGCTCTTTATACAAAAGGATTGTAGTAAAGAACATCGCATCGCATAATATCCTTAGTGTTCCGCGTCACGAAAATACAATTATGTACCTTGGCTGTGGCTGCAAGTAGCCCGTCTACAGTAGAGATAGGGTCAGGTACATTCATTTTCCCCCATGTTTCGGCAATTTCTTGGGTTATGGGAAAAATCCGATCGCTGTATTCTCGAATGATTTTTTTGAGCCAGACATCCAAATTTGACGCGGCATCAGGATCACGTCTTCTAATCAATTCAACACCACAACGAAGTTCGCCAATTACTAGCACACTCAAATAAATTTCTTGTTCGTCAATAGTTGTGTACCAATTTCTAACGCCTAAATTACAGCGATTTTTCTTCCGTAGTTCGGAGATAACATTTGTATCAAGCAAATATTTGGTTACAGTGAAATTTCTCTATAATTGTCTCTAACACGGTTAAAATCCTCATCTTCGCCCACATCAGGCATAGCAAGAAGTAACTCTTTAAGAGAATTGTCTGCGGTTTTTTGTTCAAACACGATGGTTAAAATTGAATCTAGTTCTGATTCGAGCGATTGCCCATGAATTGCTGCTCTTTGCTTTAGGCGATCGCAATTATCTTTACTTAAATCGTCAAGGTTTATACTGGCCATGGTTGATCGTATATTGAGAGTAAATATTATTTTACTTCTTTAGTTGATGCTGGCTTAATGAGAGGCAAACAATTTTAACAACTCATACGAGTATAAAACGGGCAGTGACAGATTTGATTTTGACTTATTTTGCCAAACAAGTCGCTTTGATGTTGCAGTAGTCAGTGAATTACAATTGATCGAGCAATGATGTAATAATTCTGGCATCAGCAAATAAAGGTATGAGGAGTGCAAAGCGATTGCTATTCGATCAAATTAAGTTGAAACCAGCTTAACCACTGGCAATGATTTATTTTCTGCTCGAAACTGTAAAATTAATTCTTCCATTACATCCAAACCATTTTGCAAAGCCGATTGATAAGTATCTCCATGAGTTACAGGCTGCATAATTTCATCAGCGAAATCGGGAAGATAAGCTAAATAACATTCATCTTCTTGACTCCAAACAATTGTGATTTGATACTTATGATTCATTTTTGGCTCTTTCAATGGCTTGTTTTACCTGTTTTTCTGAATATGCTTTAGCATCAGATCCATCTTTTCCAGGTAAGTTTACTCTTATTGTAGTCCCTGGATATTGATATATGGCATGACTGCCTTTACCTCGTTTTGGCACTAGCTCAAATCCTGCCTTCAACAACATTGCTTTTAACTCACGAATTTTCTTAGGCAAATTGCTGATTTCCTAAACTTATCTAACTTCAATATATTATAGCGATCGCCCATGAATTACTGCTCTTTGTTGTAGGCGATGGCAATTATCTTTACTTAAATCGTTAAGGTTTATACTGGTCATGGTTGATCGTATATCGCTCATAATTTTAATAATGAAATCGACACTGAGCGATCAATATTGCATCTTTTTCTACTACATAAACTAAACGATGTTCTTTAGTAATTCTTCTCGACCAAAAACCTGACCAATTATATTTAAGTGGTTCGGGATCGCCAATTCCTGAATAAGGATTTCGTTTAATATCTTTGATCAAAGTATTGATGCGTTTGAGAATTTTTTTATCTGTCCGTTGCCAATACAAATAATCATCCCAGGCTGTTTGCGCAAATGTTAGCTTCATTCCTCTATTAATTCCCGTTCTGTTCCACCTCCAGAACGAAGTTCATCGATCGCATCATTTAATCTATCTGCATTATTTTTACTAGACAATAGATGGAAAGTTGCCTCGTAAGCTTTAAAATCATCTAAGCTCATTACTACTACCGAGGGTGCATTTTGCCTAGTAACGATTAACGGAGTGCGCTCTACTTCAATTTTGTTGAGATATCCAGCCAGCTTTTGTCTAAATTCTGTATAGTTAACAGTATCCATAGTTAAGTAGTTGCTGTATGTACATATCATTGTACATATACTAAGCGAAATTTAGTAATGGAAAGATTAAAGCGATCGCTTTAGTTTTAATTCTCTAACAAGACTATTCTAATTTTTAGATATAATGATAACCGTTATCAAAAATTCTCGTTATGATTATTGCTGTTGCTAGTCCCCCAGGTGCGGGCAAAACCCACTGGATTCATCAACAAATAGCCAAAAAAAATGAACCTATGGGCTATTTTAGTCCCCAAACCGATTCTATACCAATTGATGCAATTTATCTGCAAAGTGAATATCCTCAATTGAAGCTTTATCAAACAGGAGAAGAAGCAGCATTAAGTGATACCATCACTTATGTTGAAATTCCCTGGTATTTGGATTTAGCAGGAATTGAATCTTTACTGCAAACTGTTAATTCTCATCGAGTCGCTATCATTCCAGATGATACAGATAGTACAGAATTAAAGAGTTGGGCAGACGAAATTATTCCAGGAACTAACATCATTAACCCAACCACAGCTTTACAGATTCATAGGGGCGTTTTGACGGGAGAAATCCTAGATTTTGATAGTTTAGCTACTTTTTGGCTGGAGCTTACCCAAGGTGCTTACGGTGAGGTAGTTCGGGCCAAGGGAATTTTTGATTTAGCAGACGGACAAAGTTATTATGGTGACTTTACATCAGAAAAATCGGAAATAGAATTTAAACCCTTAGATTTACCCCGTTGGTTAGATGGTAGGCCAGATCGTTTTAGTGGTTTTGAAATAGTGGGTAGTAATTTAGATAAGGCTGAAATTGTTCAGACTGTCCGAGATTGCTGCGTTCCCGAAGACGCTATTAATTATTATCAACAACAAGTCAAAGAATCTTTAGGAACTGAATTAGAGGTAGAAGTCGTATGAAAATAGCAGTAATATCCGATATTCATGGTAACTATGAAGCTTTAGATGCTGTTTTACTAGATATTGATCAACAAAAAGCGGAAAAGATTTATTGTCTTGGGGATTTAGTGGGTTATGGTCCTTTTCCCAATGCAGTAACCGCACAAATTCGTTCTTTAGATATTCCCACTGTACAAGGTTGTTGGGATGAAGATATTGTGGAGGGACTTAACTCCTGTGAGTGTAGTTATCCTTCTCTGTTAGCGGAAAAAAGAGGTGTAATCGCCCACGAATGGACAAATAAGCACGTGCATCCAGAAGTTGTGGAATATTTAGCCCAACTCCCCCATACTTATAAGGAAGGTAATCTCTGTTTCGCACATGGTAGTCCTCATAGCAACCACGAATATTTGTTACCGGAAATGGATGCTTTTACTGCTTTAGAAAGAGTCCTTGCTAGTGATGCAGAGATATTATTTTGCGGACATACCCATGTTCCCTACGTTCGTACCCTAGATGCTGGACAATTACAGGTAAGCGTTCATCAACCTGATAAAAAGGAACAACCTACTGTTAGTTTTAATACTCCTCTCAAACGTATTATCAATGTTGGTTCCGTAGGGGAACCCCGTCATGGTCGTCCTAATGCTACCTATGTTATCTATGATACTGAGACACAAGAGGTAGACTTACGAGAAGTGGAGTATGACTATAAAATAACCTGTAAAGCTATTTTAGATGCAGGTTTACCACCGATTTTTGCTTGGCGTTTGGCTAGAGGCTTAGAATTTGCTGAAAAAGCCGACGATCCAACTCATGTTTGCGAACGTTAATAATACGAATTTCCTAAACTAGGGGTCAACGGCCGTTGACCCCTACAATATAAACTTATGTAGTCCAAGTGATTAGAAATTATCTCTAAACTATAGATAATTATCTCAGATTTGAAAACCTTTTTCTCTTATTCTAATAGAAACTTAGAAATGTTTGGCATGGTAGGTTGGTCAGTGGTCATTCCTACTCTAAACAGTTTAACCACCTCTTCAAAATCAGTAATTTTTGAACGTTCATCCAGTTATTGCCCCTAAAATATCAATTTAAAAGTGCTATTCACAATGTTTTCAACCTAATTTATTTTACTCTTAGTTTTCCTCAATTAGTTGTGAAAATTAAGATCGGAACATCAAAAAATAAAACTATTTTTGCAAGAGGTACAAATTAAAAACTATGGCAGTACACAAAATTGATATATATACTTATGTGCGTCGCTTTTGCCCTTAACTAAATACTGATAAAATTTAAAAGCGATCGCTTAACACAGGAATTATATGTTACGTAAACTTTCATTAGCACGAGTCGGATTGACAGTCGGAGGAATTTTAACCATTATTGGCTTTGTGGCCTATGCTGTGGACAATCCTACCCTCAACTTAGCAGGATTTTTCTATGGTGTCCCCATTTTATTGGGGGGACTCGCTCTTAAGGCCGCCGAATTAAAACCCATTCCTTATAGTCAAAGCACATCTCCAGAAATTATCGCCTTAAGAGAGGAAAAAGCGACCCCAACCCAAAATCAAATTCGTAAAGATGTCACCCGTTATCGTTATGGACAAGAAGCTCATCTCGATGATTCCCTAGAAAGATTAGGGTTGAGTCCTTCTGATGAAGATCGACCGGTATTAGTGGCTATTCGTGAGGAAAATATTGAGGGGAATTATGGGTTAATCTTAGAATTTGAATCCCCCTTTATTACCTTGGAAACTTGGCAGGATAAAAAGGAAAAAATTGCCAAGTTTTTTGGACCAGGTATCACCGTAAAAATTGATCCTAAAGAAGATAATGAAATTGATGTTTTTTTAATTACCGTAGAAGTTAAATTAGATAAAAATCAAGAAACATAAAATAAAGGTAACAGGATTATTTTATCTCCTGTTACCTTTACCAATTATTTAATTTTTTACAGTTTATTTAGGACATTCTTTCCAGAATTTTTTGTACAATTTCCATACCACTAATTGCTTGCCAACCAAATAAACCAACAATGGCAATATTGAGGGTAATGTGAGTATAACGGGCTAATTCATTGCCTTTCTGCATCAAAGGAGAAAGAGAAGCAGAAACAGCAATTAAACCAGTCATGGCTAAACCAATTAATAAATGAGGACCAACGAATAATTTACCGTTGTTGATATAAGTAACAGCCATACCGCCAATGTTACCTAATACCATTAAACTTAAGACGACCGAACCTATTTGATAGTGTCGATTGCGAAAATCTTTTTTTACTAATTCTTTTTTGATATCTTTATCAGCAAAGCGAATTCGTCGCCATTGAAGCCCTAAATATAGAGCATAAATAGTGAGGCCAAATAAAGACCACATAAGAATAGGATGGCCAAATTGTGACCAGACTTTGATTGGTTCTGGAATATTTATAGACATAAGTGTTTCCTTACAGAATTTAAGAATAGTTACAAAACTTAACTTAACATCAATTGTATACCATCAAGTGGTTTGACACAATCAGAAGGTGAAACAAAATTTTTAGGAGTTATCTTAAAATGCTGCTCAAAATGCGTCAAGTTATTGTTGTTTTTTCTCTCAGTCTCCTTCTATTAACATCCTGTGCTACTCAGGCCCCATCTCGGTTTGAGCAAGCGCAACAAGAAAGCTCTGGGAGGGGTAGTAGTGCGGTTGTCCGAGAATCAGAGTCTGGAGGCAGTTTTAATAAGTTTTTCCCCCCTTCTGGTGGCGGATATGACCGTGTTTATAGTCAAGAGAAAAAAGGTTTTGCTGAAGCTAAGTTGAAAAAAGACGGTAAAGAGGTGGCAGTATTAGCTATTTCCGATACTCTTAATAATCCCAGTGCTGTCAAAAAATTTGAGAAAAGTACCCAAAATATTAAGGGTTATCCTGCTGTTTCTCAAGGCAAAACCGGCACTGCTGTTTTAGTGGGCGATCGCTTTCAAGTGAAGGTTTTGTCCCGTGATCCTGCTTTTTCTGAGAGCGATCGTCAAGCTTGGTTAGAAAAGTTCGATCTCAAGGGTTTATCTAAAGTTAAATAATGAACAATGGATAATGGATAATGGATAATGGACAATGAAAAATTAATTAGTTGAATTATTTAAACTAGAGATTGTCAACTGAATTAATTATCCATTAATAAAGAACTTTTCATTATTTATAGGGCTATTTATAAGATTAGCTTGTGTCCATAATAAAGAAATACCCTTTCTTGGGACATAAGCTGATGCTTATAAGGTTCAGGAATAATATTTAAAAAGTTTAAAAGCTTTTATAAACAAGAATACATAGATAGATATTAATATGAATGCAAAACGACTAGAAATCTGGGCATTAAATGTTATTGATCTGGTTAAATCTGGTAAAACTAATGAGGATGATTTAGTAGAATTTAAAACAGAATTACCCGAACTTCCAAAAAAAAATCGGAAAAATGATCCTAAAATTAACGAAGAAAATGCTAAAGCTAAGAAAGAACTTTCTGAAATTGCGCGGCGTATTGCTGGACACGCTAATGCAGCAAGAGGAGAAGATATATTATGGTTAATTGGTATTAATGAAAAATCAGAAACGAATAAAATACCAGGATTTAATAATAATATTGAGTTTGCTAATTGGTATCCTTATATTCAAAAATATTTTATCGAACTTGCTCCTAAATTAACGATTGTTAATGTACCCATAGATGAAAAAGTTATTTTAGCATTAGGGTTTGAAACAGATCGCAGTCCTTTTGTTGTTAAAAATCAAAAAGATTCAAATTTCTGTGAGGTTCCTTGGAGAGAAGAAAGTAGAACTAGATCAGCGCGTCGTTCCGATTTAATTTTATTACTTTCTCCTATAGAAAAGTTACCTGATATTGAGATAGTCAACAAAGAAATTAAAATCAAGAGAGCAGGGAAAAATAAAAAAGATCAGTATGGTAACTATAATGTAGACAATATGGTAGATGTTATAAGTGTAGAATTTGAGTTATACATTACACCTAAATATGAAAGTATATTTGCTATTCCGTTTCATCGTTTTCAAGGCACTGCTTCTATTCAAAAGTTAAATAAGGAACAAAATATTGATTCTAATAGTATGAGTATTGAGTCTAAAGGAGGTAGAAAATATCCTTGCATTGACGGCATAGTTATACAAAATTTGACGATGAAATGTTCAGCAAATGAAATGATTATTAATGGCCCAGGAATGGTAACTTTATCAGCTTGTTTACTTCCATTTGATTTAAAAAAAAGTGCTAATTATGATGTAGATATAGAAATTAAACTATTTACGACAATATCAGATCATCCTGTCATAGTAAAAACAACTCTGCCTTATCCTTGGGAACAAGATACTTGTCTTATTTAATTACAATAATTTAAAATCCAGAAAATTTATAAAAAGTTCTGGTAAAGACAAGTCATAGCTAGAAAAAAATCAGGTTTTCAACTGTTGCGCTTTAGTACGAGTTCCGAAAATAAAGGCGATCGCTAACCAAAAATCAGATGTTCAACTGTTGCGCTTTAGTAACGGTTCCGAAAATAGAGGCGATCGCTATCAGAAAAATTAGGTTATTAACTGTTGCGCTTTAGTACGAGTTCTCAAAATAGAGGCGATCGCTAACAAAAAATCAGATGTTTAACTGTTGCGCATTAGTAATGGTTCCGAAAATAAATGCGATCGCCAACAAAAAAATCAGGTTTTCAACTGTTGCGCATTAGTAACGGTTCCGAAAATAAATGCGATCGCTATCAGAAAAATCAGGTTTTCAACTGTTGCGCATTAGTAACGGTTCTCAAAATAGAGGCGATCGCTAACAAAAAAATCAGATGTTTAACTGTTGCGCATTAGTAAAAGTTCTCAAAATAGAGGCGATCGCTATCAGAAAAATCAGGTTTATAACTGTTGCGCATTAGTAAAAGTTCTCAAAATAGAGGCGATCGCTAACGAAAAAATTACGTTTAACTCCCCACACTTCCCAACCCTCCCACACTCCCCACACTCCCCACACTCCCCACACCCCCCACACACTCCATTTCCTTAGACACAATAAACTAGATAAAGAGTTATTTTATAAACGTGAATGGTTAAACAAGCAGCATCACCCGAAGTATCAGAACAACAACCCATCAAACTACCCCGAACCAGCGAATCTGATAAACTCAAGCGTATTCGTCACACCACCTCCCATGTGATGGCCATGGCCGTGCAAAAATTGTTTCCCAAAGCGCAAGTAACCATCGGTCCTTGGACAGAAACCGGATTTTACTACGACTTCGATGTACCAGAACCCTTCACGGACAAAGACTTAAAAGCGATTAAAAAAGAGATGATCAAAATCATCAAAAAGAAGTATCCTGTCGTCCTTGAAGAAGTTTCCCCCGAAGAAGCCAAAAAACGCATTACTGAGCTAAAAGAACCCTATAAACTGGAAATCCTGGAAGGTTTAGAACCACCCATCACCCTCTATCATTTAGGGGATCAATGGTGGGATCTTTGCGCCGGTCCCCATGTAGAAACCACTGGAGACTTACACCCCAAAGCGTTTGACATCGAATCTGTAGCCGGTGCATATTGGCGAGGTGATGAAACTAAAGCGCAACTGCAACGCATCTATGGGACTGCCTGGGAAACTCCTGAACAGTTAGCGGAGTATAAACGACGCAAGGAAGAAGCGTTAAAGCGTGATCATCGTAAGTTAGGTAAAGAGTTGGGGTTATTTATCTTTTCCGACCCCGTGGGCCCTGGTTTACCCCTGTGGACTCCTAAAGGAACTATTATCCGGTCAACCTTAGAGGACTTTTTGAAGCAAGAACAACTGAAACGGGGTTATCTTCCTGTGACGACTCCTCATATTGGACGGGTTGACTTGTTTAAAATTTCGGGTCACTGGCAAAATTACAAGGAAGATATGTTTCCCATGATGGCGGAAAATGAGGAAGCAAAAACTTCAGAAATGGGGTTTGTTCTGAAACCGATGAATTGTCCGTTTCATATCCAAATTTATAAAAGTGAGTTACGATCTTATCGTGATTTACCCATGAGATTAGCAGAATTTGGCACAGTTTATCGTTATGAACAATCAGGAGAGTTAGGGGGTTTAACCCGTGTTCGTGGTTTTACTGTTGATGATTCTCATTTGTTTGTGACTCCGGATCAATTAGACGATGAATTTATCAATGTTGTGGATTTAATTCTTTCTGTATTTAGAAGTTTACAACTGAAGAATTTTAAAGCAAGATTGAGTTTTCGAGATCCCAATTCTGATAAATATATTGGTTCCAATGAAGCTTGGGAAAAGGCACAAAATGCTATTCGTCGGGCTGTTCAAACTTTGGAAATGGACTATTTTGAAGCAGAAGGAGAAGCAGCTTTTTATGGTCCAAAATTAGACTTTATTTTCCGAGATGCTTTAGAAAGAGAATGGCAACTGGGAACTGTGCAAGTTGACTATAACCTCCCCGAAAGATTCGAGTTAGAATATGTGGGAGAGGAGGGCAACCGTGAACGTCCTGTTATGATTCACCGCGCACCTTTTGGGTCTTTAGAGCGTTTAATTGGCATTTTAATCGAAGAGTATGCGGGTGATTTTCCCCTGTGGTTAGCACCTATTCAAGTACGTCTTTTACCGGTTAGTGATGTGCAGTTAGACTATGTTAAAAATGTCGCCCGAAAAATGCAAAGTTTAGGTATTCGTGCCGAAGCTGATACATCAGGAGAAAGACTGGGTAAAATGATTCGTAATGGGGAGAAACAAAAGATTCCTGTTATGGCAGTTGTCGGGGCAAAAGAAATTGAAGAAAATGCCTTAAGTATTCGCACTCGTGCATCTGGTGAGTTGGGAACAATGGCCGTTGATGAGGTGATAGAAAAGTTAAGCGATGCTATCACTAATCATAGCAATTTTTAGCGGTTTGGGTGGGCATTGCCCACCTACTTTTTAAAAAATAATTTAGTTTTCTAGATTAATAACATTAAAATTTTGAGTGTCATTAATCCGATAAAAAAAGAAATCAGAATCAAATGTCAAAATGTTATTAATTCTAATTTGTTCAGCCGTCAATACTAAAGTCGCATCAGCTAAATCCATCGGACGATCTTTATACTTTTCCATCAGAAATAATAAGCGAGGATGATATTTTTCATCGATTGGGTATAATTTAATTATTTTTTGTACGAGTAATTGACCTAATTGATTTTGCATAAACCATCCTCCACGCATTAGACAAAGATACATTGCTTCAGTAAAACAAGCCCAGGTTGTTATCAGAGTAGAGGGATTATTTTTAATAAATATTTTCACTGATTGATGACGAGGTTGAGACTTATCAACTAAGCTAAATAAAGGGGCTGTATCACATAAAATCATAAAATTAAACCTTGATTTTTATACTTTTCAATTAATAAATCTCCATACTGATCATTCTTTTTAGGAGAAGGTGATAACTCAATCTTCTCTACCTCATCAAACCATCTTTCCCACTTTTCTTTTAGATCATCAGAATTATCTGAAGATGATGTAATGGTAATAGATACTTTAGTGTTTCCTTGACATTTACGTATATAATTTTGAATTTCTGGAGGAATAACTAAAATACCGTCTTTAATTTCTACTTCAAATGTTTGACTATTCATGATTTTTTTTATTTTCTAGTGTATAAATTTACATAAATTTAGTTTATCATATATAATTATAGCAACTTTTAAGGGTTTCGGTGGGTAATGCAAACCTACTTTGATAAAATAATTACTCATAAATATAGAGGTACAACTATGACTAATCAAAAACCAAAAAATCAAATTTCTTTTGTTCGAGAAACTTTAGAAATAATCAAAAAACATAATAGTGAATCAGTTTTAGCCGCTTTACAAAAAAGATATAATATTTCAGGTAAAAGAAATATTCGTGTTTTGCATTATTTACAAAATATTCGTCAAGATAATGAAATTAAAATTTTTTTAGATCCTACTACGCAAATTATGAGTTGCATCAAAATTTTACAGGAATATATTAATTATTTGGAGGTTAATAAAATTAATGAAGATGGGATAGTTGACGATCTTACAAAAATCAGAAACTTATTTCAAGAAACTGTTCATCATGGACTATATAAAAAATTTACCACCTATCAAAATGTTCGGAAAGAACAAGATAATAATAGTTATACAACACCATTAGAAATGATAGAACTCTATATTTCAATTTTGAGAAAAATTGAAAGCCGTTATCCTAAGCATGAAATAACAGAAGATGAACTTAGAGAATATCAAGAGACTATAAGTGATTTACTTGAAAATATTCAAAAATCTAATCTTCAAGAATATATTAAGTCTAAAATAACTAAAAATATCTTAGAGATAAAACAAATACTTGATAACATTTATTCCTTTAGTAAAGATGATATTGAGAAACAAATTATTTCTAATTATTATTGGTGGAGTCAATTAGATGATAATGAAGAAGTCATAAAAGAGAACAAATCAAAATTTTTGCAATTTGCTACTGATTTTATGAATAATATTGTTAGTAAAATGAAAGATCCTATTTTCATCTCTGAAAATTTAATGAGAACATTGATAAGTTCCGAAGTTGGAGAAATGGCTAAAAAGTTACCAGAATTTATAGACAAAATAAATCCTCATAATTAGCTCAAAGAAATTATACCTTTTACTTTATTAAAATCACTCCACAATTCATCAACTGATTTAGAAATATTAGATTGAGCGTGTTTTTTTGACCTTTGTAAAATTGCTTTAGCTTTTTGTCTCTCTTTTTCTGTTATATCATCAGAATTATCTGAAGATGATATAATGGTGATAGATACTTTAGTGTTTCCTTGACATTGACGTACATAATCTTGAATTTCTGGAGGAATAACTAAAATACCGTCTTTAATTTCTACTTCAAATGTTTTATTATTCATGATTTTATTTAATTTGATAATCTATAGATTTACAAAAGTTGAGTTTATCATACATAATAATAGCAATTTTTAAGGGTTTGGGTGGGCATTGCCCACCCTACTTTATTTGTAGGGATATGGTTTCTAACTTACTGTGGAATTTTTTGTAATTGAGTTTGTAAAGATGTGTCAGAATTAATGACTAAACCCCTTAAAATTTTACCGATAAAACTAGGAATTTTAACCTCTTCTTGGGGGAATAAAAGCCAACGACTTCCCGATGGTAACTTATCCAGGGTAGCAGTATTTTCTGTGAGCCAAATTAAAGGTAATGTTGGTAATTCATGTTTTCTATCTTCCTCTTCTTGATTAACACCAGCTAAGGTTTCTAATACACTTCTATTACCATGAATAAGTCCCGTTTTAGCTGTCCATAATTTAACATTTAATTGGGCGCGAGTGGCATAAAAATATAAAGAAGCTGCCGCAATAACCGCCTCTTCAAAGTTATCCTCTAACCAAGAAGAAGCACTATCCAAACAAATAATAATATCTTCCCCCCCAGTAATCACTTCTAACTCCCGTACCTGAAACTCGTCATATTTGGCACTGGTACGCCAGTGAATCATACGCATAGGATCACCATAACGGTAAGGACGGAGGGCTTTTGTTACCCCTTCATTTGCCCCTTGAAAACTGCGATCGCTTTGTTGGTTCTCGCTTTCCTCTTGTCCAATAGTATCGATGAGAGGACAATGATTTAACTGTAAAATTTGCGGATAAACCACTGCTTTGGCCGGAACATCCTGACTGCGACGACACCAAAATAGTCCCAAAGGTGAACCACTGCGTAACTCGAGATCATGCCAATGATAGATCCCTCTGCGTTCAGTTTTCAGGTAATAAGTCCAATGGTGTTCCCCTTGGGGGATAATGGTTTCAACAGCAGTATTTTGTGGTTTATCCATAACCATAGGGACAAGATCCCATAGTTGCAATAAACTTTTGGGAGATTTTGACTTATTTTCAACAATAACTTCGATAGTGAGATCCTCCCCAGCACTAACCGGGTTAAGGGGATGGCGACGAACTCGTATTTTAGACAGCGATCGCACCGAAAGAATAGCCCCTAAAATTAATAAAGCGAGAATAGTCCCACTTAAAACATATAACCATCCTGCCATAGTATTAGTAGCAGCACCAAAGAAACAGAGAGCCAAGACTGCTAATAACCAACCACTAAAAGCAGGAGTTGTCCAATGGGTTTCTAACCAGTCTGTGAGGTTCGGTTTTCTCTTACTTATCATCATAATTTATGCACCAATAGTGATTGTTTCGCACCAACTAAAAACTTGCTAATATCTAACAGTATCTTGCTAAGCTAGAAGTTGAGGCATCGGTGAATCCCCCTATGTTTCTCGATAAATTAAAATCACTTAACAATGAGAGATCGCTTAACCCAAAGTTGGCAATGGCAGTCTGTAGAAGGGTTACCCTATTTAACCTGTTCCCTACTACAAGCTTGGCCCCACGGTTTTTTTACGCAACCGTTCTATCCGGGAACCCCTAAAGACTTAAGTAAAATTCTTGATCCTGAAGCTGATACATACCGTGTTAAACAGGTTCATGGCAACCGTGTTTTATCCCCTAGTGAGATTAGCAACGAGGCCACAGAGGATACTTTTGCTTCGGCTGATGGTATTATTGCCAACCTGGAAAAACAAGCTATCTGGGTCGCTAGTGCCGATTGTACCCCTGTTTTGATAGGAGATGAAGTCACCGGCAATATAGCCGCCATTCATGCAGGGTGGCGAGGAACCGCTCAACGAATTGTACCAGAGGCCATCGCCCGTTTACAAACTTGGGGTAGTGCCATGGAAAATTTACGTATTGCTATGGGACCGGCCATCAGTGGAGAGGTGTATCAGGTGTCCGAGAAGGTGGCAGCACAAGTGGGGTCTAGTTTGTTCCAAAAAGAGAAAATAGAGAGCTTGGAGGGCATTTTAAACCCCTTAGCCAAGATTTCTAA
Source organism: Crocosphaera sp. (assembly GCF_030064895.1). Classification (GTDB taxonomy): domain Bacteria; phylum Cyanobacteriota; class Cyanobacteriia; order Cyanobacteriales; family Microcystaceae; genus Crocosphaera. The sequence continues at coordinate 64,507 of NZ_JASJEB010000013.1, forward strand.
CCCCCCCATCCTACCCGATCCCAAACCAGGAAAAGTTCGTTTAGATGTGCGTCGTATTAATCAATTACAAATGGAACAATTAGGCATCAAAAGCGAACAAATTAGCATCGCCCCTTATTGTACCTATCAATCCCCATCTCATTTCTTTTCCTATCGTCGTAGCCAAGAAAAAAAGGTGCAATGGTCAGGAATTGTAAAAATTTCGTCATAATATAAATATAGTTTTTTGTTTCAATACCATTAATAAATAGAATCTTTATGCAACTTACTTGGCTTGATAACAACTCCTGGTTAATGGAAATCTCAGGAAAAAGAATTCTCCTCGATCCCTGGTTAGTGGGATCTTTGGTTTTTGGCAATTTAGAATGGTTATTTAAAGGGGTTAAGGGCAAAACCTACGATATTGGTCAACAAATTGATCTGATTGTTTTATCTCAAGGATTAGACGATCATGCTCACATTCCTACCTTAAAAGAACTCGATCATAATATTCCTGTGGTAGCATCTCCTAATGCTGCTAAAGTGGTTCAAGAGTTAGGTTACACCGATATTCATTCCCTCGAGCATGGAGAAACCTATACCCTAGATCAAATCCTCGCAATTAAAGCCTTACCTGGATCATTGATCGGTCCACAATTAGTAGAAAACGCTTATATTATTACGGATTTAAAAGAAAAGCAAAAACTCTACTACGAACCCCACGGTAATCATTGTGCCGAGTTATCAGAAGAAGGAACTGTGGACATTATTTTAACCCCAGTGTTAGGAATAAGCATTTTACACCTTCTCCCTGTATTACAGGGTCAACAAACCACCCTAAAATTGTGTCAAACCCTAAAACCTAAATTTGTTTTACCTACTGCTGATGCCAAAGACACCGAATATCAGGGAGTCTTAGTCTCTGTTTTGCGACAAGAAGGAAGCATCGACCAGTTTCGCCAACAGTTACAAAACAATAACCTGAAAACGGAGGTAATGACTCCCAACCCTGGAGAAGTGATTAATTTCAACCCTCAAGTTGTGAATTAATCTCTCAACTATAACTACTCGGATAAGTATGAGAAGGGTGGGGAGTGTGGGGAGTGTGGGGAGTGTGGGAAGGTTGGGGACTATACTTGAAAGCACAAAACCAGATATCCTACTAAATAGGACTGTTTCTGCACAAATTAAATGATGCAATTTTCCAAAATCCTAATTGCCAATCGCGGAGAGATCGCCTTACGCATTTTACACACTTGCGAAGAAATGGGTATTGGGACCGTTGCGGTTCACTCTACTATAGACCGTCAAGCCCTTCATGTTCAGTTGGCTGATGAAAGTGTCTGTATTGGTCCCCCTGCCAGTGGCAAAAGTTATCTCAATATCCCTAATATTATCTCGGCCGCTCTCACGCGCAATGCCACCGCGATTCATCCAGGTTACGGGTTTTTAGCGGAAAATGCTCGTTTTGCTGAAATATGTGCGGATCATAAAATCGTCTTTATTGGCCCATCTCCTGAGTCTATTCGCTCAATGGGGGACAAATCTACTGCTAAAAAAACTATGCAAAAAGCAGGAGTTCCCACGGTTCCTGGTAGTTGGGGACTCCTACAAACTGAAGAAGAAGCTTTAAGCGTTGCCCGTGACATCGGTTATCCTGTGATGATTAAGGCTACAGCCGGTGGTGGTGGCCGAGGAATGCGTCTGGTACGAGAAGAAAGCGAGTTTTCTCGTCTTTTTCAGGCGGCGCAAGGGGAAGCAGAAGCGGCCTTTGGTAATGCCGGGGTTTATTTAGAGAAGTTTATCGAACGTCCCCGTCACATTGAATTTCAGATATTAGCGGATAGTCATGGCAATGTGATTCATTTAGGGGAAAGGGACTGTTCTATTCAACGTCGTCACCAAAAGTTGTTAGAAGAGGCCCCTAGTCCTGTTTTAACCCCACAACTGCGCAAAAAAATGGGAGAAGCTGCGGTTAAAGCTGCTAAATCTATTAAATATGTGGGTGCCGGAACGGTAGAATTTTTGGTGGATAATCAGGGTAAATTCTATTTTATGGAAATGAATACCCGTATCCAAGTGGAACACCCGGTGACGGAAATGATTACGGGATTAGATTTAATCACGGAACAAATTCGCATCGCCCAAGGGGAAAAATTACAATTCAAACAATCACAAATTGCTTTAAAAGGCCACGCTATTGAATGTCGTATTAACGCTGAAGATCCTGATCTCAATTTTCGCCCCCATCCTGGCAAAATTAGCGGTTATCTTCCCCCGGGTGGTCCAGGAGTAAGAATGGATTCTCATGTTTATACGGATTATGAAATTCCCCCTTATTATGACTCTTTGATCGGTAAATTAATTGTCTGGGGTCCCGATAGAAATACTGCTATTAAGCGCATGAAACGGGCGTTACGAGAATGTGCTATCACAGGTGTTCCAACTACCATTGATTTCCATAAACGGGTATTAGAAACCCCCGCTTTTTTGGCAGGGGATGTTTACACTAATTTTGTGGTAGAACATTTAATGCCTAAATCCTATTAATTGCTGAAAAATGGCCTTTACTATCAGGCCAAATTGCTCAATTCAGACCAATAAGTTTTAAGTAGATTACTAATTTCTTGACTATGGGTTTGTACAAAGTCATGATCCCCATTAGGTATAATAGATAATTGAGCATTAGGGATCTTGTCACGATATACTTCACAATGCCAACGAGGAATCTGGGAATCGCACTCAGCAGCAATAACGAGAGTAGGAACTTCAATCTGGTGAATATCGTTTTCTACGGTATCAACTCCAGCTTTACCTTCATTCCTTATCTTTAACCTATCTTTGAGAAAAGAAACTGCTGTTGGTTGAGTTAGTATTGCCTGACGGGTTTCACAAATTCTTTGATAGCCTTTTTTTTGCCCTCTGAGGATAAATATGGGGGCAATTAAAGCAAGGGCCAGATCGACTAACTTAGTTTTCCACAACAAAGGTTTGAGATAGTCGTAGCGACCGACAAAACTATCATCCCTAATTCCTGCTGGTGCAAGCAAAGATATTCCCTTTAATGAGGCTGAATATTGCTGTTGTGCTGAAGTAATAGCGTAGGCGGCTGAAACCCATGCACCATAGGAAAAACCAACTAAAAAGAATTCTTCGATTTGTTTAACATTAATGAAATTTTGTAAAAATTCTACTTGATGATCCACAAGATAACGAATCTGAGGCTTAGAAGAATCTCCAAAACCTAACATTTCTAGACTAATACAAGAATAATGAGACTGAAGTTCTTTGACCAGGGGATGTAATGTCCAAGCATCACCGAAAAAACCATGTAAAAAAATTATTGGTGTCCCTTTCCCGACTTCGGTATAAGCTGCGGTATATTTTCCTAGATTAATAAATTGTTTTTCCATATAGTATTATTTATTTAGTTTATTGCACTCCTGATATTGGTTTAATAGCCTGTTCAATAATAGTAACAGCTTGATCTATTCCCCCTGAATTCTCAATAGCTTGCTGCAATTTTTTAGCATTTTCATAATAACGTTTTTCCCCTAAAACGCGCTGAATCATTGGGCGTAAATTGTCGGAGTTCAACTTATCTAAAGCGATCATCTCTCCCACCCCTGTCCAAGCAATCCTGGCTGCAATACCCGGTTGATCGTTGGTCACGGGAATAGCTATCATCGGAACACCATAAGTTAGGGACTCTAAAGTTGTATTCATACCAGCGTGGGTAATAGTTAGGGCAGCTTTTTGCACAAGTTCCAACTGAGGAGCATATTTGACCACAAGAGGATTTCCCGGAAGATTGGGTAAAGAATCCGGTTCTGAACCTCCCCCTAGAGAAATAACCAATTGAGCATCTAATCCTTGACAGGCTCCAGCGATCGCCTCGAAAACATAACTTAAACAATTTTGCAAAGTTCCCATGGAAGCATAGATTAGGGGTTGTCCTGTAAGTTTATGCCAAGGAAAATCAACTGCAAGACGACTCTCACTCGTATGATATGGACCTGTATAGTAAAAATGAGGTGGGAGGGTTTGACGCGGAAAATCAAGGGCAGCAGGTTGGTGACAGAGAATAGCTAGGGGAGAATCTGTGTAGGTTTCTGCTCCTAATTGCCACTTTTGACGATACTTAAGTCTCAATTTTTTTCCGGCTTGTCCAAAGGGGTTAGTAACTTTGTAGGTAAGCCAATTTCTGAGATTAGCCCACCACGAATCATGGTAAGGCCAAGGGGTAAATACAGGAGGTATTCCGGGTTCTTGATTAAAGGGTAAGGCACTACAAACAGTTATAAAAGGGATATCCAGTAATTGAGCCACTGTGCCTCCCTCTGGATTAAGTTGATCGACAATTAATGCTTCTACTCCTGTTTTTTCCAGGGCATTTGCTCCTTCTTCGAGAAAAATTTGGGCAGATTGATAAAACCAATTGATGGTGAATTGTAAGGCGGGAATACCTTTAAGTTTACTAAGTTTTTTATTAAATAAAGCTTCTGTTGAACCTAAAGGAAAAATATCTGCACCAATAGGGTAAAAATCAAGGTTAGCTGCTTTTATTTTGGTTTCTGCATCGGGAACGCCAAAAAAGGTGATCTGATAACCTTTTTTTTGTAACCCTTTTCCAAGGGGAAGCATGGTGTTGAGATGACCCGTTTCGTTAACACAATATAAACCGATATGTTTCATAGTTTGTAGAGAAGTTTTTGTCTGGTTAGAGATAGTCTAATTTTAAGAGAAAATGGTCTTTAGAGGTGTATAAGACCTCTATCATACCTAAAAAACGGTGAGCGAGACCTTAATGTTTACCTTTCTTGAGTCATCTTGTCAATTAGTATTTTTAGGTATTTTTGATTTTTATTTTTCCGTAAAATTACGATTATAAAAAAAAACAACCAAAGTTATTTTGGATATGTATTCCTAAATAATCGATAAAAAGTATTTCTTAAATTTTTATTGATTATCTTTAAGGAACGAAATATTAACTCGCTTTTTGAATTGATAATTTTCAATTGCGATCCAAAACAACAACGTTTCTTGACAATAACAATGAATAACAACAATAGTTACATCGAGTTTGCTCAGGCCAAATATGTGACTTCTGAACAAGAATATCCCTACATGAATCAATTAGAAGTTACCGTGACTCGTTCTGGTAATACTAATGGTTATACCACAGCTATGTTGGAAGTGGTTAATGGAACAGCAGAAGAGTTTAATGACTTCTATCTTTCCAATATATTAGTTGATTTTATGGATGGAGAAACGGAGAAAACCGTCTTAATTGAGGTTCCTGATGATGGTATTCTAGAAG
>NZ_JASJEB010000055.1 GCF_030064895.1 Crocosphaera sp.
ATTTGAGAAGCTTGAAACCTTGAGAAAATAATACTTCTGACTTCTGACTTCTGACTTTTGACTTCCTTGTAGCGGCACTCAGCTTTCTCCTACAACTGCAGCGCGATCGAACAACCAATCATCCCTCACCAGTGCTTCTAGGTGTTGATTCAGTTGAGGTAGGACAAAATCTGGTTCGTTTCGCGCCAATACTTATCTATCAGTCCTTGGAGAAAGCGATCGCTACCATCGAGCCAGTGATAAAGTTTTTGTCCCGTTGTGACATAATCTTCAGGTAAGTAGGTATGGTAGCCTTCCTCTGCCTTTTTAACGAGGTCAGCAATTTCAGCGAGGGGAAGAGAGCGAGATTTGTACTGATTGGGGTTATCGACAAAAAAACGTAACTCGATATAATCTTCCCCTGCTGGTTTGAGGTCTAGGTGAAGGATTTTCACATATCTTTGGTCAATCGTCTAAAATTGCCTTTATTTGTTCTATAGTGGCATCTGCCAATAGCAAACGCTTTCCTGTTTTGCTCACTAGCAACACTTTGTCAATCTTTTTAACAGATTTGCCCTGTTTGTATTTCTGATACCAATTGTAAATTTTCTCCGCAATAGCAATGCTACCGCCGATAATACCGACGATCGCCCCGATAGTAGTTATAATCTCGCCCCTTTCAACTTCATCTACCCTCTGCCAATTTCCAGAGATTTGTGGGAGAGAGAATAACTCTTCACTAGCGGCGATCGCATCAGTTCCTTGAATTTCGATTTGAATATCTGCCATGACTGCAAAAGTCTAATATGTACAAATTTACTCGAAAATAACTATGACAGATATGCAGACATCACTCTTCCCATCCCGCACTGTGACCGAGTTAGTGGAAGATATACAAAACTTAACTCAAGAGATTCAGGATTTGTATTGTTTAGACGAGATCCCTTGGGTTGTAGGATATAGCGGAGGCAAGGATTCAACTGCAGTACTACAACTTGTTTGGAATGCGATCGCTACTCTTCCCCTAGAAAAGCGAACCAAAACAATCCACGTTATTACAACTGACACCTTAGTTGAAAACCCTATAGTGTCTGCCTGGGTAAGCAACTCCCTAAAGCGGATGAAATCGGCTGCACTAGAGCAAGGAATACCGATAGAACCTCATCTGCTTCATCCAGCAGTTAAAAACACATTCTGGGTGTGTTTAATCGGCAAAGGTTATCCAGCACCCAGAAACCAATTTCGTTGGTGTACTGAACGCATGAAAATTCAGCCTGCCAACCATTTTATAAGGGAAATGGTTCGCGCTCATGGTGAAACAATTCTGGTTCTGGGAACACGTAAAGCTGAAAGTGCTAAACGAGCTGCCACAATGGAAAAGCATCAAAAAAAGAGAGTACGCGATCGCCTCAGTCCTAATGCTAGCTTACCTAACTCTCTTATTTACACTCCTATCGAAGATTGGCGTACTGATGAAGTTTGGCTTTATTTGATGCAGTGGCAGAACCCTTGGGGAAATAACAACAAAGATTTATTCGCCATGTATCGGGGTGCAACCGCAGATAATGAATGTCCCTTAGTCATTGATACCTCTACCCCTAGCTGTGGAGATTCTCGCTTTGGCTGCTGGGTTTGCACTATGGTTAATCAGGATAAATCGATGGAGGCGATGATTCAGAATGACGAAGAGAAAGAGTGGTTACAGCCTCTACTAGATATCCGCAATGAATTAGATGTACAAGATGATCGTGATAAGAGGGACTTTCGGCGCATTTTTGGAAAAGTTCAACTCTTTGAACGCAACGTAGACGGCAAAACTTCCATCGAACCAATTCCAGGTCCCTATACGAAATACTGGCGGGAACATTGGTTAAGACGAGTTCTAGAAGCACAAGTTCAAGTCCGTTGCAACGCACCCGAAGAGATGAAAGATATCACCCTGATCACTCCAGAAGAATTAAGCGAAATTCGACGAATATGGTTAGAAGAAAAACACGAATTTGATGATAGTTTACCGCGCATTTATGAGGAAGTGACAGGAGAACCTTTTATTGATACTCGTCCAGGAGTGGGTCATAGTTTGTTAGGTAGTGATGAATGGGACATTTTATCCGATATTTGTGAAGAGGATACAATGCACTTGGAATTGATGGCTAAACTATTAGATACAGAAAGACAATTTTATACTAAATCTCGTCGTGTGGGTATCTATGGTGACTTGGAAAAATGCTTTGAAACCAGTTCCCGATCGCAAGATGATGCGATTGAAAATGCACACCAAAAACGCAACCTAAAAAATGCGATCGCTGATGAAGATATTGACAAAGTTAAACAGGAACTTAAAAAGACTCTCAACCCCGAAGAAAAACAACCCGAAAAACAACTTTCTTGGGGACAAATTAAATTTGGTCAACCCACTGAAAACACAGAAAATGAGGAAAATATATGATTAATTATTCCCTAAATCTTGATGTCATGGGTCAAAAATAAGGATAAAACACAGTTTTAAATCCCTATTGGGGTATGTTTGTAGGGACATAATACGGGAGCATCCCATTTTTGCAAAAAACTTATTCTTGGAGTTTGACGGGGAGACGGGGAGATGGGGAGACGGGGGGAAATTAATCAGATCAACTATTATCAATCAAGGACAATTTGCAACTTTGGGATGCTCCCAGAATATGAAACATTTAACAGCAGTTGAAAAGGAAGCAATTATTACTAAAGTTGTAGCTGCACAACTGGAGCAAAAGCAATTTTTATTAGATATGAAAGATAAACAAAAGCAAGGATTAATAATTGCAAAAAAATGTGCTAATTTTCTTGAATATAAATATGGAGTAACAAAATTTGTTTTATTCGGTTCTTTATTCAATTATGAGAAGATGAATAAGAATTCTGATATTGATATAGCTGTTTGGAACTTGCTATAGAAAGAATATTTTAATGCCGTAGGATTCTTATTAGAAATGTCTGAGGATTTTTCTATCTATTTAGTAGAAGCAGAGAAGGCAAAAACCTATATATTAGATGCTATTAACCAAGGAATTGAATTATGCGCTATAGGAGTAAAAAAATTAGTTAATACATTACTGTAAGGTCGCATTCTTAAAGATAATTCACTGTTAATTATTAATTATTAATTGTTAATTATTGAAGAACTTTATTAGGAATTTATATTCTATATTCTGAGAATTCGCTACAATCGAGGGTAAGAAAACTTACTCTGATTAAAATAATTACTTGTGTACTCCTCACAAACTATAATCCCTCAATTTGACTCCATTGACGCTGCTTTAACCGATATTAAAGCAGGCCGTGCCATCATTGTTGTAGATGACGAAAACCGTGAAAACGAAGGAGATATCATCTGCGCTGCTCAATTTGCCACCCCTAGTCTAATCAATTTTATGGCAGTAGAAGCACGGGGACTAATATGTTTAGCCATGAACGGACAACGGTTAGATGAGTTAGAACTGCCCTTGATGGTAACCAAAAACACCGATAGTAATCAAACCGCATTCACCGTCAGTATCGATGCGTCCCCCCATCTGGGAGTCTCTACTGGTATCTCCGCAGAAGATCGGGCCCGCACTATCCAAATCGCCATCAATCCTAACACTCAACCAGACGACTTAACCCGTCCCGGCCATATTTTCCCTATTCGCGCTAAAGTGGGAGGAGTTCTCAAACGTGCTGGCCACACAGAAGCTGCTGTGGACTTAGCCAGACTAGCTGGACTTTACCCGGCAGGAGTGATCTGTGAGATCCAAAACCCCAATGGTTCCATGGCCAGACTGCCCGAACTACTTGAATACGCGAAAAAACACGACCTAAAACTGATAACTATTGCCGATCTCATTAGTTATCGTCTGCGACACGATCGCTTTGTTTATCGAGAAACCGTCTGTAACTTACCCAGTCAGTTTGGCACATTCCAACTCTACGCTTATCGCAACGCTTTAGACGAAACAGAACACGTAGCCATTGTTAAAGGTGATCCCAGTCAGTTTAAAGACCATCCTGTAATGGTACGAGTGCATTCAGAATGTTTAACTGGGGATGGTTTAGGGTCCCTCAGATGTGACTGTCGGATGCAGCTACAAACGGCCTTACAAATGATAGAAAAAGAAGGGTCGGGGGTTGTAGTGTATCTCAGGCAAGAAGGACGAGGAATAGGGTTAATTAATAAGTTAAAAGCCTATTCTTTGCAAGATATGGGACTAGATACCGTAGAAGCAAACGAAAAATTAGGGTTTCCTGCGGACTTAAGAGACTACGGAATGGGGGCTCAAATTTTGAATGATTTAGGAGTGAAAAAAATCAAATTAGTTACCAATAACCCCCGAAAAATTGCTGGTTTAAAAGGCTATGGTTTAGAGGTAGTAGAACGGGTTCCCTTGTTAATTGAACCCAATAATTATAACTCCAGTTATTTATCCACAAAAGCCGAAAAGTTGGGACATTTATTCCTGCGAACCTTTTTAATTACCATTGCTATTGACTGGGAAAAGGAACCAGTAACAATAACCGAAAGATACGAAAATTTGCAACAAATACGAGAACTTAGTCGGTCTATGCAATTATTATTACAAGAAGAAACAAGACCGGTAGCGACCGCCTTATTTGAACAACCGTCTTTAATCTTTCATCTAGGATTTGAACAACTACAAATGGTAGATAAAAACTGGTATAAAAGTAGGAACCATCCCTACGGAAAAGCTATCATTAATATTGTAGATAATCTAGTTACTTGGCCAAATATTAAACGCCTAGCATTTTTAATTTCTTCAGGAGATGATCCTATGTCAGGACTACAAGTTAAATTAGAGCGTCGTCCTTTTTCTTTAAAGAAAAAACCCTCTCAATGTACCCTTCCTTGGGAACGACAAACTATTTATAGTTTTACCAATCAATAGGAGTTATCGATTAATCTAATCTTGTTATACATAGGTGTTTTTAATGAGTTGCACATTATACTATCATCCTCTATCTAATTTTTCCAGAAAAATTCGTATTCTTTTACTTGAGAAAAATATAGATCATGAATTGCACGAAATTAACTTAAGGTTTAAACCTGATTTCTTTTTAAAACTTTCTCCCATTGGGAAAGTTCCTGTCTTAAAAGACGAAGATGGAACTGTAATTTGGGATTCTTCATTGATTGCTGAGTATTTAGAAGAAAAGTATCCCAACCCAATGTTTTACCCCAAAAATTTTCAAGAACGTTTTCACTGTCGAAAATGGGAGGAATTAGCAGATATAGCAGTCGCCAAAGCTATTAGGACATTTTTCTGTTCCCTGTTCCCTGTTCCCTGTTCCCTTAAAATATAATTTATGTGTCCTAACTAGCCTGTCTATTGCTATACTTTAGGAGATAATATCATTAGTTTCTGGATACAGGGTTTGATAAATAAGGATGAACCAACAATCTATCAATCACTTTTAAAACAAAGCATTGATCGTCTGATTCCTGTGTTTGAAGAACAACTAAGTCAAACGGAGTATTTATTAGGAGGAGACACTTGGTCAATGGCTGATATTTCTGCTCTTTGTTCTTTCGGTTATCATGATTTACGCATTAATCAAGATTGGAAAAAAACCTATCCTTATCTTAAATCTTGGTTCATAAAATTACATACTATTGACTCAGTAAAATCAACAATTCCATGTCAATAAAAAATAAAATCAAAAATTATTCTTGTATTCAATTAACAATCTAATGCTTTATAATCGTCGTAAATTTTTAATACTTACAGGTGGATTGGTTGGGATTGGGTTTTCTAAAATAGGAAATCAATTATTAAATCAATCTCAACCTGATTTATCTGAAAAAGTAATAGCTGAAACTCCTAAAATAGTAGGAATAAATCAACCTATTGCTGTTGCTCCAGAGGGATTATTTGCCCCAGTAAAAGGAGATGTTAGAATCCTTATTATTAGTGATTTAAACAGTCAATATGGCTCAACAGATTATGATCCAGAAGTAGATAAAGCCATAGCTTTAACTCCTCAATGGAAACCAGATTTATTTCTATGTGGAGGGGACATGGTAGCTGGACAAAAACGTTCATTAACCAAACAACAAATAGAGGCCATGTGGGCTGCATTTGATGTTCATGTTGCTGCCCCTTTAAGACAAGCAAATATCCCCTTTGGGTTCACTATTGGTAATCATGATGGGTCCGGTTCTATTAGTAGGGGAAAATATACCTTTGAACAGGAAAGAAACCTTGCTTCTGCCTATTGGAATAACCCCAACCATAACCCAGGATTAAACTTTATTGATAAGACTAATTTTCCCTTTTATTATAGTTTTCAACAACAAGATATTTTTTACTTAGTTTGGGATGCTTCCACCCATATTATTGACCAAAAACAACTCACTTGGGTAGAAAATAGTTTAAATAGTTCACCAGCAAAACAAGCTAAACTACGCGTAGCTATTGGCCATCTTCCTCTATACCCTATTGCCGTCGGCAGAAATACTCCAGGAAACTATCTGGCAGAAGGAGAAAAACTGCAAAGTCTCCTAGAAAAATACAATGTGCATACTTATATTAGTGGACATCATCATGCCTATTATCCAGGTAAAAAAGGTCAATTAGAATTACTTTATAGTGGGTCATTAGGAGGAGGTCCCCGTAAACTCTTAAATAGTAACTTACCTCCCCAAAAAACCCTAACTGTTGTTGATATTTCTCTCGACTCCAAGGAAACTATCTATACAACCTATAATATGAAAACTTTAGAAGTAATTAATATCCAAACTTTACCCAAATATATTGATAAAATTAGAAGAAAAGATTTATCTTGACCAAACATTGAACATTGAACATTGAACATTTTGGTTTCAAGCCTACTTCCAAACGAATGATAAATGATAAATGTTAAATGATAAATGAAATGACCAGGAAAAATACTGAAAGTTTTAAACAAAACTAAAGAAATGAGATAATACTTGGAGACAGAAAAACATTCTGTCTCCAAACGGAAAGTTAAACCAGGCCACCAGTGGCTTGAAGACGCGCTCTAGCGCGTTTAAACGCTCTAGTTGCTTTCATTTTTTCCGAAAGGTCTTCACCCTTACTAGCTTCTTCTAAACGGGTTTGAGCCGCATTATAATCTGCTTTAGCCTGTTCTTTGTCAATATCATCTGCGGCTTCAGCAGAGTTAACCAAGACTTGAATTTCATCTTGTTCCACTTCTGCAAAGCCACCCATAACGGCGATACTCTTCCAGTCTTTATCAGGACGAACACGCATCACCCCTGTATCCAAAGCAGTTAAAAGAGGAGCGTGACCGCTTAAAATCCCTAATTGGCCGGAGGTACTAGGTAAGATGGCTTCTTCAACTTCACCATCCCAAACGGTTTTATCCGGGGTAATTACACGAACTGTTAATGGCATATCAGTAATTGATTATCGGTGATTAGTATCCAGTAGAGGGGAACCTTGGTACACCTCTACCAGCAATGCAAACAAAACAAAACTTATGCTTGTTTTAATTTTTCAGCTTTAGCTTTAGCTTCGTTGATATCTCCCACTAAGTAAAAAGCTTGTTCGGGAAGATCATCTAATTCTCCATCGAGAATCATTTGGAAACCTTTGATGGTATCTGCTAAAGACACATATTTACCAGGAGAACCAGTAAATACTTCTGCTACGAAGAAGGGTTGAGATAAGAAACGCTCGATCTTACGGGCGCGATCAACGGTACGACGATCATCTTCTGATAATTCATCTAATCCGAGAATAGCGATAATATCCTGTAACTCTTTGTAGCGTTGTAGGGTAGATTGTACAGCACGGGCAGTATCGTAGTGTTCTTCCCCAACAATACTGGGCTGTAACATGGTGCTAGTGGAATCTAGGGGATCAACCGCAGGATAAATCCCTTTAGAAGCCAAACCACGGGATAATACAGTGGTTCCGTCTAAGTGAGCGAAGGTAGTAGCAGGAGCGGGATCGGTTAAGTCATCCGCAGGGACATAAACCGCCTGAATGGAGGTAATAGAGCCTTCTTTGGTAGAAGTAATCCGTTCTTGTAAGTCTCCTACGTCGGTACCTAGAGTGGGTTGATATCCCACAGCAGAAGGCATCCTTCCTAAGAGTGCAGACACCTCAGAACCAGCTTGAACGAAACGGAAAATATTATCAACAAATAACAATACGTCTTGCTTGTTGACATCACGAAAGTATTCCGCCATGGTCAAACCAGATAAACCTACCCGCATTCTCGCTCCGGGGGGTTCGTTCATTTGTCCGTAAACTAGGGCAATTTTCGATTCTGATAGGTTCTCGGGGTTAATTACCTTAGATTCGATCATTTCGTTGTAGAGGTCATTTCCTTCGCGAGTTCTTTCTCCTACTCCAGCGAAAACGGATACACCCCCGTGTTGGATGGCGATGTTGTTGATCAACTCCATCATAATAACGGTTTTACCCACACCTGCTCCGCCAAACAAGCCAATTTTTCCACCTTGACGATAGGGGGTGAGTAGATCGATAACCTTGATACCTGTTTCAAATACTTTAGGTTTGGTTTCTAAGTCGGTTAATTTAGGCGCAGGACGGTGGATAGGGGAGGTTTCTTCGTTACCCACGTCTCCCTGTTCATCTACAGGTTCCCCTAAAACGTTAAAAATACGTCCCAAGGTGGCTTTTCCTACTGGAACGCTGATGGGCGCGCCTGTATCAACAATTTCCATACCTCTGACTAAACCATCGGTCCCACTCATAGCAACGGCGCGGACTTGGTTATCACCGAGTAACTGTTGCACTTCACAGGTAACGGAAACGGTGTCTCCTGCGGAGTTTTGGCCTTCTACTTTGAGGGCGTTATAAATACGAGGTAAATTACCACTGGGAAATTCAGCATCGACTACAGGACCGATGATTTGAGTAATTTTACCAACGCTTGTTTTTTGTGTTGTAGCTACCATGCTTATCTTTGATGTTTGGGGATTAACTTATTAATTTGGCTAAGCGAGAATGTTTAAACCCTTGGCAACGCAGCAGTTGAGCTTATCGAAGCTCAGGTTTAACATCGAGCAAGGTCGAGATGTTTATGGTTGTTTTTGCCACCCTATAGATTACCACTTCTCGGTCATCGGGGAAACGGTTGGGTTAGGTTTTGTTATAGTCTCTGGTTGGTTGCATCGGCCAAAATCTGTTGGCTCAATTGATATTAAAGTGTCATCTAAAAATTTTAAAAAATGAGGGCAGAAAGCCCTCCCTCATAAGCTTAATAGGCTAAGGTTTCCAAGGTTTCTCTGAGATAAGAGCGAACCTGTTGATCGAGGGATTTTACATCGGTGTCTGTTTCTTGTTGTGCTTGCCATTCTTGAAACCCTGAACAGTCGGCGATCGCCTGTTGCAAACTTTGCCAAACGGCTGCTTCTTCTTGTTGGTTTCCTGTCATGGTTGAGTTGGTCATTGTTTTATGTTTCTATGATTTCATCAGCTTTTAGCATAACTCAAGTCTTTTCTTTGTGCTGATATTTTGAACACAATTCTGAAAAAATCATGAAGTTTCTTTCTTCAGATTTGAGGCTGGATCAAGACTGGGAATCAAAAAGATTTTACTTACTCTTAAGCCGATTACTGTAAAGTGGTTGGTGACTTGATTGGAGGGAATGGCTTCTGTTGCTAACCAGGTTTTTTCTGAGGTCAATAACACCCCTAAAACACTAACGGAAACTTGTACCACTAGGTTACAAAAGAAGAAGCCAACAGCAGCGATTATTAATCCTACGATTCGCCACTGTGGTAACATAGATGCGGTGACGGCTGCGAAGGGAGCTAATTGATAGATTAACCAACCTACTCCTAATAATCCTATGGCTGCGATTCCATGAAAAATTTTGTTTTTTCTGGCTTTCAACAGTCTTAAAATTTTTCGTTGTTCTTCTGTTAAACTATTTGGTCTAACGGATAGGAAAAGAACACAAAACAAGTCTAAAGGTTTTGTCCATTGCATCCAAAGAATAGGTATTACTCCAAGTATACCAACTATCACTAATTCTAGCCAATAGAATGACCAGGGATCACTCACGGCTAATCCTATCCAAACTATAACTAATAACAGAGGCGCAAGGGCTAAACCGGCTAAATGAATCCACAAAAATGGTTCTAGACGAAAGTTATTCATAAACTCAAAAATAGTCATTAATTCTTATGATTATGATAGCAAATTTTACTTCATATTTACCTTTCAAGAAACAAGACTTAATCAAGGCATTATTGCTACTCTTTTTTTCTTTTCTTTTAACCTCTTGTCAAAGCAAGGCGGTTCCTTTAGAATTTGCCCCTGATGGGAAAATTGTCCAAGAAGCGATCACTTTACAACTGGAACAGCGATTAAACCCTTTAAGTGAACAGTTAAAAACAACAAAACCTCGTTTAAATATTAATAATATTAATGTTCAAAAAATAGACCCTGTTACTATTGGTGATTTAGCCAGTTATCATTTAACAGGAACCTATAATCTAAAACTGATTTTACCTCGTCAAGAAATTAAACAAACTAAAAATAACTTTGATATTTATCTTCAACGACAAGCAGAAGGAAAAACTTGGCGACTGCTTAGTAAAGACAATAAAACATCTACTGAAGAATCTTCTTGGAGAAGCTATTTAATTAAACTGTAACTATTTCTGGACAGTTTTATTAACAATTTTCTTTTGTTTTGTGATGATTATTGTATTTAAGTAAAAAAATGAGTTATAGAGTTTCTCGGACTCAATATGTACACCTAATATCTAACTCCGAACTCCGAACTCCGAACTCCTAAAACTTCCAAAGGGTAGAAAAAGCGAAAATTTAAAAAAATCTAATAATTTTTTACTGATTCTTATTTCAAAACTAGAATAGAAAAACTAGACATTATGATTAGGAAATTAAGCAGATTCCTCATCCTTCGGAATGACAACGAAGTAAAACAGCCATATAACAAGTTTTTGTAATTATTAGGAGAAAACTGATGAAAGTCAAAAAAAATCCCTATTTAGAACAAACAGAAATTCCCCCTGGACACCTAAATATTATGGGTTATGTTGACCAATCAAATGTAAATGGGCCTGGTTGTCGTGCTGTTATTTGGGTGCAAGGATGCTCACGAGAATGTCCTGGATGTTTTAATGTGGAGTCTTGGTCATTTGATGTTAATCAATTAATGTCAGTAGATGAATTAGTGGAAAAAATAATCAGTAATCCTCTCAATGAAGGTGTTACTTTTTCTGGTGGGGAACCGTTTTGGCAAGCTCAAGAATTAGCTAATTTAGCACTTAAAATTAAGGCTAAAGGACTCAATGTAATGTCATTTACTGGGTTTACTTTAGAACAATTACAAGCTAATTCTGCCCCTATTGGTTCAATGGATTTATTGGCGCAACTTGATATTTTAGTTGATGGTGCTTATCTTGAAGCTTATGCTGTAAATTCCCCAACTTCTCATGTTTCTTCTAGTAATCAACGAGTTCATGTTTTTAATCATTCTCTTAAAGATCGTATAAATTGGGCAAGCGATCAAACGGAAATACATATTCTTAAAGATGGTAGTCGTCTGATTACTGGTTATTTGGGAACAGCAATTTTTTCTGATTAATAATGATTTTGGTGGGTTACTATGGATTACAAATTAATTGGTTAGTTTCATAATTTATCCCCATCTAATCCACCCTAAAATCTAATCTGGTTTTTTAACAACAGTATTAGATAAGTTTTGATATTTTGTAATAAATTTCTTGTCAATAGAGGATAACAAAACGGTTATAATAATGTTATGCCGTTAAAACAGATAAATGAAGCATATTTACGATAATTTCCCAATTAATCTGTTAAATTCTAAAGGTTTTTTACCACTAATTTTTAACATATTTTCTGGAGTATCATGAATTTTAGGTTGTTTTTTTTCTCTGGTTGGCATCTTGTTTAGTTGAATATTTTTAACACTAATAAAACGATATTTATATCCATTAAGAAAATTAGATTCTCCCCAAAACGACTTACCAATCTTTTGACAATAATACACAAAACATTCTGCACCTTTAAGTTGTTGAATTACCTCTTTGTTATCAGCTTTACCTGCTTTCATCTCAATAATAACAATAAATTTTCGCTTATTTTTATGAGAAATAATAATATAATCAGCCCTTTTACACTCTCCTTTCTTTCCCTGAAAGATTGTTTTAGGTGCCTCAATTTTGTCTGCATTAATAACAATAGTATTTTCAGAAATATTTCTAATAATTATTTCATAATCACCTTGAGGTTCAGGTAAAATAACTTGCTTTTTTCCATAATTATCTATCAATTTAATTCTTGCTTCATCTTCAATCATTTCATCAAGAATATTCAAATCATCGGAACTATATACCATTATTCCTCTCCCCAGATGATTTCTTCTTGAATACGGTTCATTGTGTCAATTGCTGTATCAAAACTGGGAACCTCAATTCCTAAATCTGGGGTAATATTTGCTTCTGTAATAGTGTTACAATTAGTTCTTCTTTTATTACCTTCTAATAAAGTTAATGTACTTTCAGCTACATAAACTTTAACTTGATTAGTTGTTAAAAGTTCTTCTTTTATATAACCCTCTTTTTCGGCAATTTCTTGAAGATAAGGTTGATCTTGATTCAGCATAATAAGGGTGTTTAATTCTTTGATAATGTAATCGCTATGAGTGGTAATAAAAATTTTAATACCAAGGTTAACTAACCTTGCTAATAGTCGTGCAACTCTTCTTTGATTTTCTGGATGTAAATTTAATTCTGGTTCATCTATGATTAATAAGTCTCCTTTTTGTGCTTGGTGTTTAATATAAAATCCAATATCTAATAAAGAACGAACTGCGCTAGAACTTTCATCCATTGAAAGTCTTGTTTTTTTACCTTTTGGAACATAATAAAGTTCATCTGTTGGGGTAACTAAATAACTTCCTCCTATGATATCTGTAAAATCTTCAATTAATTCAGGGTATTCATTAAAAATAAAACTTTTTTGCTTGGCAATTGATTCTATTTTTCTGGTAAATTCTACATTACTTTTTATGGGTAAAGCATAATCGTCATAACCTTGTGATAAAAGTTCTAGGGGATTAATATCTTTATCCGTTTGACTAATTTCTTCAAGTAAGCGGTTACGAGCAAAATTGAGTTCTTTTCGGAAAATTGCTGTTCCTGTTCTTTCTGCACTAGCAATAAAAGGACTAGGAAAAAAAGGATAAAAAACAATATCTTTAATAGCATCACTAATGATTCTCTTAATAAGTTCTCTTGGTAATCCAATATTTTTATCTTCTGATAATAAATTTATAATCAAATTTGTATCATCATTATTTTTAGAAATAAAAAATAGTTTTGTAGTTCCTGTACTAATAGATTGTCTATAACCTTGAGCTAATTTGTTGTCTTTGACATCAAGTTCAATTGTAAATTCTGTTTGTTTAAAATAGTCTTCTGATGAGCCAAAAACTCTTGGTAATAATTGGGTATAGTTTTCGCAAGTTTCTCCTATAATTGTATTAATATTCTCCAAATATTCTAACAAGTTAATTGTAATTGTTCCTTTGTCTAATAAAGTTTTTACTTGTTCATCACTAATGTCAATATAAAATACTTCTTTCCACAATTTAAGAAAACCAAATAAGGCATAAGTTGCGTAAGTTTTTCCTGTATTATTTCCACCACAAATAATCGTTAGATTACCTAACGAAAACTCTGCTTGTTTTAGAACTCCAAGGTTTTTTACTTTTACCTTCAATCGGTTGCTCCTTTTGGTCTTAGCCTCAAGTATTTGATTCTAAATCATTTTGACCTTAAGGTACAGCATCAAGCAAGACAAAGAACCTATTTCTCCAATTAACTTAATACAATGATTAATGAATAGGGGTTGACAAGTTTCGCCCCGTAGCCGTAAAATACTGAAAGTAAGCTTCATAATGGAAATCTGTGCAATTTTAAAATTTTAGTCAATATTTCCATCATGAGACATATATCATTAAAATGATAATATGAAGACAGTGAGTTTGTCAAGGCGAAAAAATTAATTTCTTTGTACTATTCAGCCAACAGAGTAAACCAAGACGGGGACTCTTTTATAAGCAGGAGTTTGCGATCGCTTATCGAGATGTGCTTTCATCAAGATATTAGCTTCAGGATAGAACATTAAAGCTGCACCTTGTTTAATTTCACCGCAAATAATCTCAATATTGTGCAATTTTCCCCCATCTCCTGCCACTGTTACCCGTTGATGCTCATTTAAACCTGCTTTTTCTACATCAGCAGCATTCATTAAGATACAATAACGGTGAGGCATATTGCGATAGGGATCATCGTTGCGATAGACTACCGTATTATGTTGACGATAACTGCGTCCGGTAATTAAAGCAACCACCACCCCTGAAAACGGTTGAGAAACGCCAAACTCTTGGGGTTGGGGTAAAGTAATGGTAGGTAAAGGAGTTTCCTGCATGATCGCTTTACCTGACGCTGTGGGAAACTTTGGTTCAGTAAAAATGCGTCCTGAAATAGTAAATTCTTCTTGAGTTTCGTCTATGTCTGCAATTTTCTCGTAACCCGGAATGGTTTCAGAAATAAGTTTTCGCACATAACGAGTATCTTGTAACTTGCGCCAGTTTACGGGATCATCTCCTAAGAGACGATGGGCTAATTCTGTGATAAAGTCTATTTCAGAAACAAGATCGGCATTTTTCAGGTGAG
Organism: Crocosphaera sp.; assembly: GCF_030064895.1. Taxonomy (GTDB): domain Bacteria; phylum Cyanobacteriota; class Cyanobacteriia; order Cyanobacteriales; family Microcystaceae; genus Crocosphaera. Next base: position 14,706 of record NZ_JASJEB010000055.1, read on the forward strand.
TTTTCCCTTCATCATTCAACCTAACAAAATTATTCCCCGACTCAACAGTAGTTTTATGGGGGTTTTCAAACCTTGCATACACAGGAAGAATAATAGTATTTTCTGCTGCGAGGCCATGAAAATGTCCTAAGTTGGGTTTCGTAGAAAGATAGATAACCGTTTCTATGTTACCTAAAGCGCGTTTTGCCTGGGTTAAGTCAGGGTTAGCTGCATAAAGATTTCCTCCCAAACATAACAAAGTATCCACCTTGTTGTCATCTGCTGCATCTATCAGCGATCGCGCGTCATATCCTGGAGTACGATTAAGCGATCGCCCTAATAACCTTTCTAATGCTTCTTGGATCTCTTTTTTGAGGTTGTTGGTGACTCCCATCGATCCGAAACCCTGTACATTAGAATGGCCACGAATAGGCATTAACCCTGCACCTAATTTTCCCACATTTGCGGTCATTAATGCTGTGTTAGCAATACTAAAAATAGTTTCCACACCGTGTAACTGTTGCGTCACACCCATGGCCCAAGCAAAAACAACACCTTTTGCATTGCTGATGAGAGTTGCAGCAGTTTCTATGTCTTGTTTGGAAACACCACAAGTATCTGTTATAGACTCCCAGGAAGTTGCTTGAGACTGTTGTAGAATTTTCTGCCAATTTTCCGTATAATTTTGCAAGAAATCTTGTTTAACTAACCCTCTTTCTATTAAAGACTTTTGTATCCCTACAAAGATAGCGAGATCGCTACCCGGATCAGGTTTTAGGAATAAAGATGCAATATTCGATCCTGAGAGGAGAGACTTAACGGGAAATGCAGGAGATGCGAACTTTTTTAACCCTATTTCTTCCACGGGGTTAATAACAATAACTGTCCCTCCGCGATCGCGTATTTTAATTAATTCATTCATCAAACGAGGGTGGTTTGCTGGTGCATTGGAACCAACCAAAACCACGCATTCTGACGCTTTTAAGCTTTCCAAACTGACTAAAGATGTCCCTGTCCCAAACACCGTTTTTAACCCTACTGCTGAGGCACGATGGCACAAATCAGAACAATCTGCTAAGTTATTAGAGCCAAGCGATCGCATCATCAATTGTAGGAGATAAGCTGCTTCGTTAGAGGAACGTCCGGAACTATAGGAAGCAATGCGATCAGACGGTTTCTTAAATGCTGTTTCAACTAAGGTATAAACTTCATCCCAACTAATGGGTTGATAATGGCTGTCCCCTTTGCGTAGAATAACAGGGAATGTTAAACGGCCCAGTCTATCTGCTTCTTGTGAGGTTAACTGTTGTAAGTCTGTGAGGGAATATTCTTCAAAGAAATGGGGTGTTATTCCTGGTTGTAACTCCGATGATATTGCTTCGACACTTTTAACACACCGTTGTAGGGTTTCTCCGACTTCATTACTAAACCCACCTTTTTGTCCACCGGTTCCCCACGCGCAAGATAAACAAGCACTTTTGTGAAATAGGGTTTTCCAGAGTTGCACCCCATCAGCAGAAAGAGTGTAGTTGGCCCAGTCTTCTATTAAGGGTAAACCACCACCCATTTTTTTGCCAGGGTGGGGGGTTAAGGGGTTGTTGTCGGGTTGGTTAGGGTTGTCCATATTAATTAGTTAACTATCTAAACATCAAAATTAATCCTCTGTTAACAAAGAATTTAGATCCCGATAAGCACTAAGAAGTCTAATAATTTCTATACCATTATCAATAATACGATAAAAAACAATATAGTTGTCCAATGGAACACCTCGTAAAGAAGGTTGAAACTCTGAATAACTTCGTCCCATTTTAGGAAACTGTTTTAACTTGTTGCATTTTTTCTCAAATTCTAGGACAAAACGTTCTCCTGCATCAACGCTAACTTGAGCAAAATAGTCAAAAATATCATCTAAGTCTCGACTTGCTTCTGGAGAAATAATACAAATAGTCATGACTTTTTCTAGTGTAAGTTATTGATTTTATTTTTTAAGCGATTAATTACTATTTCACTGTCTATTCCTTGTCCTGCATCTAATTGTTCGATTCCAATATTTAATTTTCTTTGAGTTTCTTTAATCCATTGTTGATAGTTTTTATCTTTTTGTTGTAGTAATAACAATGCTTCGGTAATAATTTCATCAATATTATTATATTGTCCACTATTTAGTTTTTCTTGGATAAATGTTTCTTGCTCTTGTTTCAGGGTAATGTTAATCATGTTTAAATTTGATATAAGTTCAGTTATTGATCAATTATAGATGATTTAGGGTTGGGGTGATTGGGATATAGATTAGGGTTTAATACCATTAAACCCCTACAATACAGTTATAAATGTGCGCTCTCGAAGAGATACGCTTTGCGGTGCGCTTACTTATTTCTAGTTTAACTTAAGAAACAATATCTACTAGTCAATTATACATTTCCTCTCAAGATATTGTATGTTATACTGTTTGCCAATTAACACTAAATTATTCAATGACAAAATAAACTATCATGAAAAATGTTTTTACTCTCGCTTTAATTAGCTATTTTACATTTCCTGTATTTAATAATGTTAAACCATTTCATGCTCAATCTAGTTGTCAAGCAACTATTAATTCAGTAGTTAATGATATTAAATCTAAAGGAGTTCGCACTGTTTTAATAAAAGAAGATCAAGTCTCTGAATACTATACAAATAATCCGACTAATAGAAATACAGAGTTATGGTTAATAATGGGTTCTCGTAATAGAAATTATACTAATTTTGATCAAAGAAGTTCGACAATAATAAGTAATATAATGCACTCAAAAGTTTTGATGAAAAATTATTCAGATAGAATAGTCTCTAACTGTAGTCAGTATGCTGTAGTATCTATTAGTGAAGAAGCATCAGATTGGACAGAACAATACGCTCTTCAGCCTAATGGTAAAACAAAATTAAGAACTTGTGTTAAAGCTGGTTCTGGTGTTCAATTAACTTGGAACCAAAGGATTTGTGTATAAAATATTGACCAGAGTAGATGGGGTTTAATAAGATTAAAACCCTACGATAGTGTATAATGGGGGGTATCAAAATAAAAACAGTTTAGCTAAAAATATGTATAGTCAAAAAGAATATATTGAACTTTTAAAACAGTTTCCTCCTCGTCCAATAAAATCAGAGAAAGATTTAGAAGCAACTCAAGAAATAGTCAATCAGTTATTAGATAAAAACCAATTAACGGAAGAAGAGTCAGACTATTTAGATGTGTTAGGGATGCTGATATATGAATACGAAAAAGACTTAGATATAGTTCCTAATATTTATGGAGTTGAGTTATTAAAGATTTTGTTAGAGGAAAGAAACTTAAAACAAAAAGATTTAGTCTCTATTTTCAAAACAGAATCCATTATTTCTGATGTACTCAATGAGAAAAGGAAATTAACCACTAGACATATTCAAGAGTTAGCTGAGTTTTTTAATCTGTCTCCTGCTGTGTTTTTTCCTCATTCATCGGTTTAATTATTTAACTTATTTATGAAAGTTATTTTTTAAGCGATTAATTACTATTTCGCTGTCTATTCCTTAGTTTGTTGTTAAAGCACAAACAATAACAGTTCCAATTTTTGACTGATTAAGAATGTTGTTTTGAACAACGACACAGGGACGAAGATAAGCAGGTTCAGATCCGATAGGTTGTCCTAAATCAATCCAATCAATTTCTCCTTGAAAAATTGTCATAATTATTCAGATAATTTACCCTGATGACATCGCATTGCTTCTAACATTTCAATTTCTGATTGATCTAAACCATCACTATAAGCATCATCCCAACTTTTCATTAATTCTGTCCCTGCTTTTGACTCCATTAATGGCAATTGTTCACTTACTTTTTTTAATAACCATTTTTTATCCTCAACTGAATAACTACGCAGTTTTTTTTCAATATCCATAACTTGATACGATGGCATTTCATTAACTCCTATTCTTCAATGGTTTAACTTTCACTCATTATAACATAATCAATATATTTTTTAAGACTACCAGTTTCTAAATAATTGTCAAAAAATCCCTTTTGATAAGCAAAGGACTTTCAGTCATCCCTCGGTTAACATATTTTATAAAAGATGCTGACTCAATACGAGAAAGTATCTTGCTAGATTCAATGACAATATAACTATTTTGCTGCAAATAATAGAAAGTAATCTTATTATTTTTCCAAACCCATAATTCCGGAATACCAATCTTTTGATAACTTGATTTTAAGATTTCAATATCACCACTACTAAATATTACTTCAACGACTAAATCTGGTAAATCTTTGTCACAATTAAAAGCATAAGCAATATCGGGTTCTCTTCCTGTTTGTCCCGATACATTTAATCTTGTCTGTCCAAAAGGGAAATCTTGAATTTCGTACTTTTCACAGTAAGCAATAATTAACCGGTTAATAACCTCAGAAATTCTTTCATGATTTCGTCCTGGGGACACAATAGTTATTTCTCCATTAAAATAGGAAACTCGATAACCTGAATATTCTTGAGAGTCAAATTTTTGATAATCTGACCAGTTTGCACCAGTAATAGTTAGTATCTGATCTTCCTGAGTAAATTTATCACGATTTAAGGGTAAATTAGCTGTAATTAACATAAATTTTATGGAGACAGATTAACGAGTATTAGCTTTAATAAATGTCTCAAAAATAGGCAAAACCATAGGAGGAATTTCATGACCCATAGCCAACTCATGATACTCAATCTTAGCATCGATCGCAGTTAATTCATCCCTAGCTTTTTGCGCCATTTCTACAGGGACAACCTGATCATTTTTACCATGAATAATCAAAATAGGAGGAAGAGGAAAAGCTAACTTTTGCGGTTGAAACTGTAAATAACCACTCAAACTACAAACACCTGCTAAGGGTAAATTAATCCCTACATCCAGAGACATTGCACCCCCTTGAGAAAACCCACTTAAAATAGTACGAGATAAGGGAATACCTGTATCTGCTTCGAGAGAAATCAACCAATTTTTTAACAGTTGATGACTTTCTTCTATTCCTTCGTATTTGCCAGTTTCTAGCGCGTACCAAGCAAGTCCTCCAGGTACTTGTGGATGAGAAAAAGGCGCATTGGGAAACAATAATTGATAGTCAGGAAGGGTTAACATAGAAGATAATGGGGCTAAATCTTCGGCATTTGCTCCCCAACCATGTAACATGACTAAAAGATATTTTGGCTCGCTATTTTGTGGTTTAATAGAAATGGCTTCTAAAGACATAAATTTGCTTAATAATTAATTCTCAATTCCTTTAATTTCCCAATTTCCTCCATCAAATATTTCTAATAATTGTTGATGGTATTGGCTTAAAGTTGGGCGATGTCCTACACTGATATAAGTAGTTCCCATGTGGGATAATTCCTGATACAATCTTTCTTCGTTTTTGACATCTAAAGCACTGGTAGCTTCATCTAGAATAGCATAACTGGGTTTAGTAATTAAAATGCGAGCAAAAGCCACCCTTTGTTGTTCTCCTAATGATAAGACATTTTCCCAGTTTTCTTCTGCTTCAAAACCCTTAAATCTTTCTGCTAAGTCGGGTAAATTAACAGTTTTTAACACCTCTTCTAACTGTGCATCTGTGATGTTATTTTCCGTATTAGGGTACAATAATTGCTCTCTTAATGTTCCCAAAATCATGTAAGGTTTTTGGGGTAGAAATAAGATTTTTTCTGCGTCAGGACGATAGATTATTCCTTCTCCTGAATTCCATAATCCGGCGATCGCTCTTAATAAAGAACTTTTCCCGGTTCCACTGGCTCCCATAATCAATAAATTATGATCATTACTGACATTTAAGGAAACATTTTCAATTAATATTCTCTCAGAATTAGGAGGCTGTAATGTAACACTTTCTAGAGCAACATCTGATGAAATTTGGGTATGAATAAAGCTAGTTTGTAGCTTTTCTTTTTTGAAAGCTAAGGGATTTAATGATTCATAAAACTCCCCTAAACGGTTAATACTAGCAGCGAATTCTGAGATACCTTGAATTTGATTGGTAATCAAAGAAAGTGCGCTTAATATTTGGAAAAATGCGAAACTTGTTTGACCAATCGCTCCAAAATCCAAATCTCCTCGCAAGTATAATGGAGCAATAATAATGTAAGGAATTAAACGAGGGAAAAATTGATATCCTAATTGGAATAACTGAATAATTGACTGCCAAATAATTAAGAGATCAAAATTTATAATTGCAGCCATTAATCTCTCAGTAACCTGTCTTTTTTCTAACGCTTCTCCCCGATAAAAAGCAATAGATTCTGCATTATCTCTTACCCTTACCATTCCATAGCGAAAATTAGCTTCTAAGCGTAATTGATTATAGTTAATACTAACTAAGCGACTTCCTACAATTAAAGCAACTGTAGTACCAAAAATAGCATAAATTATCAGTCCTCCCGTTGCTTCTTTAGAGAGACCGTATAAGATAGCTGAGAATGATAATAGAGTTAAAATTGAGTCAAGAATATCCAGTAAAAAATCAAGAGTAACCTTGGTAAAAGATGTAATATCTTGAGTGATACGTTGATCAGGGTTATCTACTTCTGTATTAGTAGCATTAGAATCTAATTCATAATAAGCACGATTATTAAAGTATTTATTTAAGAAGTGTTCTGTTAACCATTCTCTCCACATTAAACCAAGTTTTAGTCTCGTATAACGATAAATAACAATAATGGGAAGAGCTACCACTAATACCAAACCATAAATTATCATGAATTGATAAAAAGTTTCTTCATTTTTTTGATTTAATGCGTTATCAATAAAACGAAAAGTATAACTTATGATAACATTTAATCCATTAACTACTAATGAAAGAAATAATAGCGATGCTAATAATGACCATTGTTTCCATTTATCTGCTACATTTGCTTTTTGCCAAACAAATATGACTCCGCTAATAATAATGACATTCAGAGCAATATAAGGCCAAAATGAGTTCAAAAAACCATTAACATTTTTTATTAAACCTCCAGCAACATCACCAAAAAACTCAGGAAAAAGAATATTACTTAATAAAGTTAAGCCAATGGTTAACAAGAACGCTAAACTAACAACAGTAAAAACAATAACGACAATAAGTCCTAAAAACATCCATGTATTTTTAGTTATATATTTAACCTTTGTCGTCTCGGTTGTTTCCCTTAACTCTGTGGGAAAAAAATAAGGTTGTGCTGTTTCAATAAAGTGACGAACCAGTTGACGATTAAATTGAAAACGAGTTTGGGGCATTTTGTTATGTTAACTCCTTTGAAAATAACCCTCGGTTATGGGATGAAGATATTTGGAAGTAGGGGAATTTACCCCTACAAACGGTTAATTAACCTAAGCTAAAACAGGTAGGGGAATATTGAGATGAGGATAGAGAGGAAAGCGATCGCATAAAGCCTTGACTCGGTTTAAACAATCTTGCTTAACTCCTTCATCGTTGCGATTGAGTAAACAATCAGCAATAATATTACCAATTTCGGCAAACTCTTCTACCCCTAAACCTCTGGTAGTCATAGCAGGAGATCCTAAGCGTAGTCCACTGGTGACAAAAGGAGATTGTGGATCGAAGGGAACAGTATTCTTATTAGCAGTAATATTAATTTCACTTACTAACTTATCTGCTTCCTTTCCAGTCATGTCAATGCAGCGCAGATCCACTAACATTAAGTGGTTATCAGTGCCACCAGAAACGAGCTTAAAGCCTCGTTGACCCAATTGATTAGCTAGAGATTGGGCATTGGCGATAACTTGCCCAGAATATACCTTAAAGTCGGGCTTAAGGGCTTCTCCGAAGGCTACTGCCTTGGCTGCAATCACCTGTTCCAATGGGCCTCCTTGGGTGCCAGGAAAAACAGATTTATCGAACTTCTTGCCCAACTCGGGGTTATTGGTCATAATTAAACCACCTCTGGGTCCTCGTAAGGTTTTATGGGTGGTGGTGGTGACCACATCACAATAGGGCAGGGGGTTAGGATGATGACCACTGGCAACCAAACCGGCGATGTGAGCGATATCTGCCATGAGATAGGCTCCCACTTCATCAGCGATGGACCGAAACTTATCAAATTCGATAATTCTGGGATAAGCAGAGAACCCACAGATTAATAATTTGGGTTTTTCTTGCTTGGCGAGTTCTAAAATAGCGTCGTAGTCTAAGCGTTCTGTTTCAGCACTGACCCCATAATGGCATACTTCAAACCATTTTCCGGAAACGTTGACGGGGGAACCGTGGGTCAAATGGCCACCATGGGAGAGATCCATGCCCATGATTTTATCCCCTGGTTCGAGGAGGGTCAAGAATACTGCAAAGTTGGCTTGGGCCCCTGAATGAGGTTGTACGTTGGCGTGTGCTGCTCCAAATAATTCTTTGACGCGATCGATGGCTAATTGCTCGGCTTGATCGACCCATTCGCAACCACCATAGTAGCGTTTTTTGGGTAATCCTTCTGCATATTTGTTGGTTAACACCGAGCCTTGAGCAGCTAAAACGGCAGGGGAGGTGAAGTTTTCACTGGCGATTAATTCTAAATGTTCCCGTTGCCGTTGCAATTCCCCTTGTATCATAGCAGCAAGGGTGGGATCGGTCTGGGCTAAAAAATCTAAGTTGGTATCAGTCACTGTTATTCAATCCTTTCGTTTTGGCTTACGGTGTTTCCAAACCCTAATTATAATTAAGATTTGCCTCAATTTTCAAGAACATAAGATAACTTTAACAAAGTTTTTAGCAGTTGCTTTGATAATGGGATTCATTAACTATGAATTCTTGGTTCAGGGTGTAATGTGTCTAAAATTTCACTTTCGATAATTGATAATTCTTCTAATCTTTTTTGAACAACTTCTTTCTCAAAATAATTGTCTGCTAATATCCAATAAATACCATAATGTCTCGCTTCTGATGCCATTAAACTGCGGTAAAATTTAGCTAATTCTTGATCAGGACAATGGTTTCCTAATAGTCCTAATCTTTCGTGGGATCTGGCTTCTATTAAAGCGGCAATCAATAACGAATCTAATAATCGTTGTGGTTCTTTTTTACAAATTTTTGATTTTAATTTAGCTCCATAGGGAGGGGAAGATAGTGGGCCAAGGGGAATATTTTTTTTATCTAACCACTGATTAACTTGTTCAAAATGTTCTAATTCTTCTTGAGCAATCGCTGTTAATTTTCTCACTAGCATTGCATTGGATGAGTAGTGAAACATCAAATTTAAGGCTACGCTGGCGGCTTTTCTTTCACAATGAGAATGATCTAATAAAATGGTGTCTAAGTTATTAATTGCTTGTTCTATCCAGTCTGATTTAGTAGGATTTTTTAAGATATTTATTGTTGTTGTTTTGCTCAACATAATTGTTCTGATTATTTAATTTGAATGGATAAGACTCCCTCGTTAACGACGGGGTTTAAATAAATTAGAATTTGGTATTTCGGGGGCTTTATGAAAGGACTGACAATCAGCTAAATATTGCTCAATAACCTTTTGAAAAGCTTGTTCTAATTCATCAACAGATAAACCATCAAACACTATTATATCTCTAATATTGATTACCCGACCAAAAAATAAGCGATCGTCTTCATCGTATTCAATGATGGCCTTATATTCTTTGTATTTCATGGGTTAATCCTTGCTTTAAATAAAAATTCACGAATGGCTTTTATTTGGTATCTTTTTAATTGTTTTTGAGGATGGGGACTATGAATATTGAGGGAGAGTTTATTAACATCAAATCTAACTCCTCTATTATCCTCTTCAGTTGCTGTTCCTCCTATAGCTTTAATTAAGGTTATTACATCATCCCAGAGAATATTATTTGTCATGGGTTCTCTAAAGATAGCATCATAAATTTTGCGCTGTTTTTTGTTCATTCATTCATCATACTATCTTCTGAACTATGAATGTATAAAAAATTGAGAGCGATCGCATCATCAAATCTTAACTTTATCAGCACGAATTGCCTTCTATACTATAGCAATGGCCGGATGGTAATGATCAAAAGAGGAATCAGCTTAATATAAGTCCTGTTTGTACAGTCTACAGCAATTTTAATTTGCATAGATTAAACGTTAAAATGTCAACACTTATCAAACTCCCCACACTCACTCAACCTAAATATTAATAGACTCAATTGAAAACTGCTATGGAAGACTGTGTTACGATCTAATAATTTTGTAAATCTTAGCCTATTGACTATGATAAGCTAAATAAGCTAAAAAATAAGTTACATCTTTCTCAGCTATTTGTAGGTATTATGACTTCTATTAATGAGCAACTAACCCAGCAATTTAAAGACGCTTTAGTAAAGTCTTTTGGTGAAGATTTTCAAGAAATTGATCCTCAAGTAACAACTGCTAGGGATCTTAGACATGGAGATTATCAGGCAAATATAGCTCTTCCTTTAGCTAAAAAATTAGCCAAAAATCCTAGAGAAATTGCTCAAATTATTATTAGTAATTTATCTGTAGATACTATTTGTGAAACTCCAACTATTGGCGGACCTGGTTTTATTAATTTAAAGTTGAAACCTATTTATCTAGAAAATAAACTAAAATCTTTATATAAAGATCAACGTTTAGGAATTGAAAAAAATAGAAATCATGAGCAAGTTATTGTTGATTTTTCTAGTCCTAATATTGCCAAAGAAATGCACGTTGGTCATTTACGTTCTACTATTATTGGTGATTGTCTTGCCCGTACTTTAGAATTTTTAGGGTATGAAGTTTTAAGACTAAATCATGTGGGGGACTGGGGGACACAATTTGGAATGTTAATTACTTATTTAAAAGAAGTATATCCCGATGCTTTAACCCAAGCAGATGCTTTAGAAATTGGGGATTTAGTAAACTTCTACAAGCAAGCAAAAAAACGTTTCGATGAAGATCAAAACTTTCAAGAAGCAGCTAGAGAAGCAGTAGTAAAATTACAATCAGGAGAACAAGAAAGTAGTCAAGCTTGGCAATTACTATGTGAACAATCTCGCCGAGAATTCCAAAAAATTTATGATCGTTTAGACATAAAATTAACAGAAAGAGGAGAATCTTTTTATAATCCTTATTTAGATGATATTATCACTGCTTTAGACTCAGAAGGAATCTTAGAAAAAGATCAAGGTGCGCAATGTGTTTTCTTAGAAGGATTTACTAATAAATCAGGTAATCCTTTACCTTTAATTGTGCAAAAATCTGACGGTGGTTATAACTATGCAACTACAGATTTAGCTGCCTTAAGATACCGTATTAAAGAAGATCAAGCAAAAAGGATTATTTATGTTACCGATGCCGGGCAATCTAATCATTTTACTCAAGTTTTTCAAGTTGCCAAAAAAGCCAATTTTTTGCCAGACACAGTTGAAGTAATTCACGTTCCTTTTGGGTTAGTTAAAGGAGAAGATGGGAAAAAACTAAAAACTCGTTCAGGGGAAACTATTAAACTGAAAGACTTATTAAATGAAGCGATTAATTATGCTCGCAAAGATTTAGAAAATCGCTTACAATCAGAAGAAAGAATAGAATCAGAAGAGTTTATTAATAATGTAGCTCAAACCGTAGGAATTAGTGCAGTAAAATATGCTGATTTAAGTCAAAATCGTATCAGTGACTATATATTTAGTTATGATAAAATGTTAGCTTTACAAGGCAATACAGCCCCTTATATGTTGTATGCTTATGCTAGAATACAAAGTATTAGCAGAGAGGGAAATATTGACTATGAAAACTTAGGAGACAATATAGAAATTATTCTCCAAGAAGACACCGAGATTGAATTGGGAAAATATTTATTACAACTTAGTGAAACTATCAAAGAAGTAGAAAAAACCTTACTTCCTAATCGTCTTTGTGACTATCTATATGAACTTAGTAAAAAATTCAACCGTTTTTACGAAAATTGTCCCGTTTTAAAATCAGAAGAACCGACAAAAACATCTCGGTTATTGTTATGTGATTTAACAGCAAAAACACTAAAATTAGGATTATCTTTACTGGGAATTTCTGTCTTAGAAAGAATGTAATATACTAGGGGTTTAATCATATTAAGTTCCTAGTATATCTCACCGTTAACGATGATTTTTTAATCAGTAGATGAACTTAATTTTTCTTGAGCAAGCCGTCTTTTTTTAGCATATAATTGAATAGATGCTGCCATTAAAATCACTAAAGCAAAAATCAACCAAGTGGTTAAATCTAAAGGTAAATTGTTCTTAAAGATAGCTAATAAGACAATAACAACTAACAAAACCGTTGGAGCTTCATTTAAGGCTCTAAATTGTTGTCCTGTCCATTGACATTCTCCATTTTCTAACTGTTTCATGATTCTTCCACAGTAAAAATGATAGCCTAATAATAAGGCAACAAATACGAATTTAATATGTAACCATCCCGACTTTAAAACCTCAGTTTCTGTGGAAACTAAACCAATGGCCATGGCAACAGTAACAATCATTCCTGGGGTAGTAATAATGTTATAAAGACGTTTTTCCATAATTTCGTACTGTGCTTTAAGAATGCTTTGGTCAGGTTCTTTTTTCTCTGATGCTTCAGCATGATAAACAAATAAACGAACTAAATAAAACAATCCAGCAAACCAAACCACAATACCAATTAAATGAAAGGCCTTAAACCAATAATATGCCATAATTTCCTAAAGATTTCTCCTTCAATCATTCTTGAAATTGAGTTTATCGGGTTTAGGGAAATTTCTGGCAAATTTTAAATAAAAATTAAGACTTTTAGAAATGGGAGCATTCCCTATTTAAAAACGCTAAACTAAAAAATTGTGATACTCCCCAGTTTCTTAAGGAGCAATTGATTTAATTTGATTACTAATTTGCAATATTTCTATGGCTATTTCGATCTGTCCTTTCTCCTTAAATAAATTAGCAGATTTTTCTAAATCAGCAATAGCTTTTTGATAGTCTCCTAAGCGAACATAGGCATCACCTCGACGGAAGTAAGCCCCAGCATCGTTAGGATTAAGGGAAATCGCTTGGTTATAGTCAGCAATGGCTTTTTGATTGTCTCCTAACTTACTATAGGCAACCGCTATATAAAACTTACTCAAACTTACCCATCAAGTTTTTAGGCTCATGATAACTTGGTTTGAGTTTATTTTACTTCCTGCTTCATCCAAGGGAGTCGGCTCTGACTTGTCCACAGGCGTAACTT
>NZ_JASJEB010000148.1 GCF_030064895.1 Crocosphaera sp.
TACTAGCCAAATTTCTGACCTGGCTTCCCCACTATTAATTTTCCTCCATTCTTAAAAACTAATAAACTTCTCATAGGTTTATTAGGGATGATTTTTTAAAAAAGTCTTTTCATTTTCTTTTTACAAACAGTCTCTAACAGTATATTTCTCTCGAAAATATCTTGAGGATGTTTTAGTGGGTGAATTCACCGCAACTGACAAAAATAATGACACAATGATTTCCCCCAATGAAGTAAAATCTTTCTACGCTAGTTTCACTAGTGACTATAATTCACTGGATAATATAACTGTTGAAGAAGCAAAATATATCGAGGAATTTCAATATAAAATTGGTGAGGAAAATGAGTTATCGTTTCGGGTGAAAACGACTGGGAGAAAATTACCATATCCAAGCCCTTTTGGCGATATTAACCTAACATTAGATGTAGATTTCCAGAGAACTCCCAATCAGAACTGTTATGATGTATCTAACTTAGACTTGTTTCATCAGGCAAATGCTATTAAAGAATTCTGTGATCCTCACAAAACAGGAATAACTCAAGTTATGCAAGACATTAGATCTAATAATAACTCTAGCACCCAGGTTCCCGAACCCACTTCTATAATCGCTTTATTAAGTTTAGTTAGTTGCGGTGCAATTTCTAAATTATATAAAATAAGACACCTTCCTTAACGATGGGGTTTAAATCAAGACAAGGCATTACAGATACGAGATACATCTTCCAGAGAAACCCGTTTATAGGTAATTTTTCGGGGCAAAGTCAATACAATGGGGCTTTTTTCGCATTTGCCCAAACAACCAGCCGGAATAATCTTCGTATCTGAAGTTATTTGAGACTTAAACGCTTTTAAAAGTTTTTCCGAACCATCTTTCTGGCAACAAAGACCTTGACAAACTAAAATTGAGCGATCGCTGAACCTTGGACTTCGATGAATCATCAATGAATATTAGTTAGAAGAACTCCTTCTAATCTTACTTCTGCTGACAAAATAATTCTTCCCAAAATGTTAAGAGGTTTTAAGCATTGGGGAATAATAGAGGCGAGTTTCTACAAAAAGTGATCTAAAGGAGTGAAAAAGTAATGCTAACTCAACTGACAACACTTGCTCAACAATGCGACGGTCGCTATGCTAGTGATGCAGAACTAGAATGTTTGAAAGATTACCTAGAAGAAATTGACCAACGCATTTATACATACAACAAAATATATAAGAATGAAAACCAACTCATTGAACAAATAGGAGTTAAAACTCACGCTGACATATTCCAAAAATCCGGAAAAGATTTATCATCTCTTTGTGAACGAGATCAAAGACATACCATGCGTTTTATAGCAACAGCTATGTTATTCAATGAACCTGATAAGTTGCGTCAGAAACTTCTCTGGCAAAGTATAATTATGAGGGCTTTTAAAGACCAAAATTCATCTAATATTACCTATAAAATGATGGGAGAAGTAATGAATGAACAATTTAATGATGAGGAAATGAAACTCATTAAACCAGCTTTAGAACTTGTTCAAATGATGCTGCGTTAAATATTAATTAATAAGACCCCGTGCTTAACGACGGGGTTAAAATCACTTGAGAGATAGTCCTTTAGATGCTAACCATTCTTGATTATAAAGACGAGACTGATAGCGCGCCCCACCATCACATAAGATAGTAACAATGGTATGGCCTGGTCCCATTTCTTTAGCTAAGGCAACGGCCGCCCCCACATTAATACCGACCGATCCTCCCATAAATAAGCCATCTTGGTATAATAATTGATAAACTATTCTTAGGGCTTCATTGTCATCAATTTGAATGGCATCATCAATAGGAACACCCTGCATATTGGCTGTGATACGACTGTTACCTATACCTTCAGTTATGGAACTACCTTCCGGTTTAATCTCTCCCGTTTTGACGTAACTATATAAACCACTGCCCATAGGATCAGCTACAATACATTTAATATTCGGGTCTTTCTCCTTAAAAAATAACGCCCCACCAGCATAAGTTCCGCCGGTTCCTGTGGCGGATACCCAAGCATCTACCTTGCCATCAGTTTGCTGCCAAATTTCGGGGCCAGTGGTTTCATAATGTGCCTGTCGGTTGGCTAAATTATCGAATTGATTAGCCCAGATGGCATTATCTAACTCTTCGGCCAGTCTTCCTGAGACCTTAACATAATTATTGGGATTTTTGTAAGGAACAGCAGGAACGGTGCGAACTTCAGCCCCTAAAGTCCTTAAGAGGTCAATTTTCTCTTGTGACTGGGTTTCTGGGATAATAATCAGACATTTATAGCCTTTGGCATTGCAAATATGTGCCAATCCAATCCCTGTATTGCCTGCGGTTCCTTCGACAACGGTTCCCCCAGGTTTGAGTAGTCCTTTTTCCTCTGCATCCTTGATAATATATAAAGCAGCCCTATCTTTAACGGAGCCACCGGGGTTGAGAAATTCTGCCTTTCCTAAAATATTACAGCCTGTTTGTTCACTAAAGCTTTTTAGTCGAATGAGGGGTGTATTGCCAACAGTACCAACAAAGCCTTCTTTAATATTCATAATATAGAGTGATTCGATGGACAAGTGCATTCCCTAGATACAATAGGGATAATAGTCGATTATTCTATACTACATTTTATCCTAATATCGTCAGAATACTCCATCCATCAAACGATAATCCAATCTATCTTAGAACAAGCTTAACTCTATATTCTTGCCTTAGTCCTCTTAATTAAGAGGACAATCTTCAACATCAACATATGAACATTGGCCAGCTAAATCACAATTTGCAATTATAGTTTCACCATTTGGTTTAACTTGTAATACTAAATTGAGATATAAGTCCAAAAAACTTAAGTTTTTATTAAAATAAAAGAAATAAAAAGAACAAGAATACTAAAGATAAAGCTTATGTTATCCTGAAACAAAAATTAACAGTTGTTCTCAACAGTCAAAAAACTACCAAGTTTTGGGTCGAAATTTATCGTAATTAAGAATAATAACAGTTTCTTCTGTTTATTAACTTCTTTAATTTGACGATCAGTTTCTTCACATTCTTTTAGTTAAACTCTTGAAATAAGACCCAAATTTTAAAGACTTGGTTTAAATAAAAATATGATTAAAGTTTAATTTAGAAGTTAGAATTTGTCTAAAAAATTTAATTCTAACTTCTAAATTATGAGTTCTAAATTTACCCTTGATATTCTTCTAATAACTTCGGTAATTCGTCATAACCATCAACTCCAATTAGTTTGATAATTTTGGGGCGATTTTCTTCGAGTAATGTTTTGAATTCTCTCTCATTTATTTTGCCCTTGATAATAGTTAATAGACCGGCAGCTTGTCGATATTCAGCCGACTCAATTTGATGCAAGAGGTACATTCCTAAAGATCCACAATAGATAGTTTTGGAGACATCTTCTAAGCTGTAATAAGCTTCGGATAAATAGGTAAAATTCAACCCTTGTAGATAAGTATTACCAGAATTAAGAGCCATTTTAATGCCTTTTTCTAAAGCAGTAATAGCAGCAGAAGGTTGAGATAAAATAACATAAGCAATACCTAAACTATTATAAGCCAATGCTTGACTTTGATAGTCTTCTAATCTTTCCGCTAAAGTAGCACCTTGTTCTAAATAATTAATAGCAGACTCGTATATTTCTGGGGTCATTTGTTCAACTTCTTTAGCCCGAAAAACTTCGCTATAACCCACATTAATTAATCCATTCGCTTCCCCTAATTTATCTCCTACTTGACGAGAAAACATTAATGCTCTTTGACTATAATTAATCGCTTGACTATAATCTTTCTCAGCAATACAAATGCGACTCAAATGATTAAAGTTAGCAATTTCACAGGGTTTATCAGAAGCTTCTTGAGCAATTTCTAATGCTTCTAAATGAAATTTTTTGGCCTGTTCATAATTTCCCAAAGTTAATTGAGAGTAAGCGAGTAAAGTAAGAATTCTAGCTTTTTCTTGAGTTCTTTCGACTTCCTTTAAAGGATCATCAAAATAAGTTAAAGTATCCCGTAGATTTTCTCCAGAAAATGAAGCAAAAATACCGCCATATAAAGGAAAATCTTTCCGTTTTGTTAATTTTCTTAATGATTGTAACATCATCAAAAAATAGCCTTCCCTTAAATTACTATTTTTACCAGTAAATCCCTGAGAAAGTTGAGCAAAAATTACTGAAAATATCAATAATGTACTGTATGATAAACGTTGCCCAAATTTAGCATTATAAGGTTGTTCATCAAACCATTTAACTAAACCCCTTTCTAGAAAATGTAACACCAAAATTAATTCAACCCAAGCCCTCAATTCTACCTGAGAACTTTTATCAGATAAATCCCTAATAGATTGGTTATTAGCTAAAGTTTTAAACAACATTTGTGCTAAAGGTAAACTGGTTTTTTTCTCCCACCAAGGCCAAGGGCCTTGTTTTTCGGAACCAAAACCTAAACTACTTTGATTTTGTTCATAAATCCAAGTAATTAACTCAGGTTCTAAACGAGAAAATTCTGTTAATCCATCTTTAATACCATTAGCTAATTCTAAAGTATCTAAACCCTCACTAGAGTCCTTAAGTAATTGAGAAAGTTTTTGTAATTGTTCTCGATTCAAACTATTATTATTACTTTGATCTAAACAAGGTAAAAAAGCAGCTAATAAATGTTGAGTATCAGCCTTTTTAATTTGTTCTATGGCTAAAGTAAGGGTTTGTTCATTTTGATTTTCTTTTTGCCAACGTTCCCATTGTCCTTCAATAGTTTGCAACGCCCTTAAAATACGAGTCGCCTTTAATTTTTTTTCTAATTGTGCCGTTATTTTCTGGGTATTTTCATCAAGAACACGCTCAAAAATTTCACCCGTACCCGATTCAATCTCTTTAACCAACATTCGATAGACTTGTTCTTTGGATCTAATTTTTCCTTGTAGAGTAATCTCTACAATAGAATCAATCAGTTGTTGGTAACGGTTCGATAACGAATTAGACTCAGACATAATTTAATAAGTTCGCAATAGATAATTTCTACAGTTTGTATCTAACTTTTATTTTATCTCTTAATTTCACAACTTAAATGAAAAAAGAGATATAATAATCACCAGACAACTGGAGAAGCAGATATCTAGTTATTTGATTAGTGATTCAATTAGAGGTAATATCAATGAAACGGGATGATGTACTCAAAATTATCGCTGAACATCGAGAACAATTAGAAAAATTGGGGGTAAAATCTCTGTTATTATTTGGTTCAGTGGCAAGAGATGAAGCCGGTCCCGATAGTGATGTAGATTTCTTAGTAGAATTCAATCAAGAAATGGGATTATTTGAGTTTATAAAAATCCGACTGTATTTAGAAGATATTCTGAACTGTTCTGTTGATTTAGGAACAGAAGATGCCTTAAGAGCACACTTACGAGAACCTGTATTAAAGGATGTAATCAATGCCTTCTAGAGAGTGGCCCCTACGGATTCAAGACATCATGGAATCTATTGATGATATTTTACAATGAACCGCTAATATGACCTTTGAGGAGTTTAGCAATAATCGGACAATTATTAAAGCTGTTCTCTATGATTTTGGGATTATTGGTGAAGCAACTAAAAATGTTCCTCATCACATACAGTCACGTTATCCTCATATTCCTTGGCGTTTGATGGGAGATATGCGAAACGTTATTTTCCATGAGTATTTTCAGGTAAAATTACCATTTATTTGGCGAACAATTCAAAATGATTTAACTTCCCTACATTCACAATTACACGAACTTTTAGAAAATGAAAATAACCCCAAAAATTAACGTTTATTTTTATTTTATGATGAAAAAAACATTTATAGCAGTTCCCATACTTGTGAGGTACACAGTTTTCTAGTTTTAGGAGTTCGGAGTTCGGAGTTAGATATTAGGTGTACCTCATGAGTCCGGGAAACGCTATATTTAAAATTGCTTGACTTCCCACACTCCCCACACTCCCCAAACTTCCCTCAGTAGTATTACCCGAACCCGTAAGCAAACTGCTACCCTAGAAGATAATCATAGTATTTGGGATCTGGTGATCAATAAAAATGGGACTAAAAAATAACTCTCGCTTTCTACGTCTTCCCCCTCTCAGTAGCTTGATATTAATGGGAGTTGGGGTGATCTTGTTTATCTATCTTATCTACTACTACATCAATCGTTCCAATAACGAGATTACCATTGAACCCTACAGCGAATTCCTCGAAAAAGTAGAAAATGATAAAGTAGCCAGAGTTAAGATAGGCAACCGTTTGATCCTCTATCAATTATATTCCCTTTCTCCTCCAGAAGACATATTTTCTCTACCAGAAACGCTCTTAAATGAGTCCAATAACTCAAGTAATCCCCTTCACGGGCCAACCGCCTCAACCCCCTCTCAACCACAAACTTCAAGGAATATGGGAGAAGTTTTAGCAACTATTCCCATTGACGATCCCAATTTACCTATGTTACTTAGGGAAAAAGGTATCATATTTGAGGCGGCCGCACCCCCTAAAAACAGTTGGGTAAGTACCATTTTAGCTTGGGTTATTCCCCCTGTAATCTTGGTGTTAGCCATGCAATTTCTGTTATATCGTAACGAAGATAGAGGATCATTAGCCTTTAGTAAAAGCAAAGCTAAAGTCTATGTAGAAGGAGAAGCAGCGAGAATTACTTTTGCAGATGTGGCCGGGGCCGAAGAAGCAAAAACCGAATTAGTAGAAATTGTCGAATTCCTGAAAAACCCCGATCGCTTTAGTCGCATCGGTGCAAGAATACCTAAAGGAGTGTTATTAGTAGGACCACCAGGAACAGGTAAAACCCTCTTAGCCAAAGCAGTAGCAGGGGAAGCCGATGTTACCTTTTTTAGCATCTCTGCGTCGGAATTTGTAGAGTTATTCGTAGGAACTGGGGCCGCCAGAGTCAGAGATTTATTCGATCAAGCTAAAACACAAGCCCCCTGTATCATTTTTATCGATGAATTAGATGCCATCGGTAAATCTCGTAGTGGAGGCAACGGACTCAGTGGTAGTAACGATGAACGAGAACAGACCTTAAACCAACTTTTAACCGAGATGGATGGCTTTGCCGTGGGGGATGCCACAGTCATCGTTTTAGCCGCCACCAACCGCCCAGAAAGCCTCGATGCAGCCCTATTAAGACCAGGCCGTTTTGACCGTCAAGTATTGGTTGATCGCCCTGACTTATCCGGAAGATTAGCTATCTTAGAAATATACGCCCAAAAAGTAGAAATTGACCCAGATATCAACCTCAAAGACATTGCTACCCATACCCCAGGGTTTGCCGGGGCCGACTTAGCTAACCTTGTCAATGAGGCGGCTTTATTAGCAGCGAGAAATCAACGGGAATATGTGACCCAAGCGGACTTTAAAGAGGCCATAGAAAGGGTTTTAGCTGGTTTGGAGAAAAAAAGCCGAGTTTTAGCCGATCAGGAGAAAAAAATTGTTGCTTACCACGAAGTCGGCCATGCTTTAGTCGGGGCTGTCATGCCGGGGGGTGGTAAAGTTGCTAAAATTTCCATTGTGCCACGGGGCTTATCAGCTTTAGGTTATACCTTGAAAATGCCCACCGAAGACCGTTTTTTGATGAGTGACAGCGAATTTCGTCAACAAATTGCTATGTTATTAGGGGGGAGGGCAGCAGAAGAGATCATCTTTGGTAGTGTTACTAATGGGGCTTCCGATGATCTACAACGGGCCACAGATATCGCTGAACGCATGGTCACTACTTATGGTATGAGTAAAGTCCTTGGTCCTTTGGCCTACGACAAAGGACAACAGGGCAATTTTTTAGGGAATAATGGTCTTAACCCTCGTCGTTTGGTGAGTGAAGAAACAGCAAAAGCTATTGACGAAGAGGTGAAACAAATTGTTGATTCTGGCTATCAACAGGCTTTATCTATTCTTAATCATAACGCTGATCTCCTAGAAACAATTACTCAACAATTATTAACAATTGAAGTTATAGAAGGAGAAGAATTAGAACAATTACTTGCTCAAGTGCAGGATATCAGTGAACAGTAAACAGTTATGAGTTATCAATTTTGTAAAGTATTTTAACTCCATTAATGATCTTGCATAATTAAATCACATCTTCTTAAAATAAGTAGGGTTTTCTTCTGATTAACCTTACTTACTGCGCTCTTTCAAGCAAAGTAAAAATCGAATTCAGGTTATAAAGTTAGATAAATTCATTCTGAAAAAATCAAAACAGGAGAAAACCCATAACCCAATCGGTTATTATCACCAAAATGAATTTTATAAACCATTGAACCATCTTTATGTTTAACACAATGACCAATTCTTGCCATCGGGATAATATTCGTACTTTCCTTAACTAATTAGCATTGTAAACATTCCAAGCTTTCCAAAAAGTATAAACCGATAACATAGCTAACATTCCATAGAAACAAAAACGAACCACTTTATCAGGTAACTTCGGTAAAAATCGGGTACTTATTTGCACTCCAATTAATCCTCCAAAACCTAAAATAATTCCCACTAACCAAACAACATTATTATTTAAAGCATGACCAAAACAAGAAGAAATAGAAGTAATAACAATCACACCTAGACTCGTTTGTATCGCAACCTTTATCTTTTCTTGTAACAATAACATTTGTAGAGGAACCATAATAACTCCCCCACCAATACCAAATAAACCAGCTAAAAATCCAGCCATTCCTCCCGTTAATAAACAAACTAATTTCTCCGATAATCTTGCCTCAGACGATTGATGAGATGTTGTTACTAATTGACGGCGCAAATTGCTTAACAATATATTAAAAACTAGTAGACAACCAAAAGCAGTTAACAAGACAAATTCGGGGATACGATTAGCAACAATTACACCAAATTGTGCAGTTATAAGAGCAGGAATTCCTAATAAGATAACCCTTTTAAAATTCAAATATCCCATGCGCCAATTTTGAATACTTCCCGATGAAGAAGTAATAACAATGGCTAAACTGCTGGTAGCAATTGCTTGTAAAGATGTATAATTCAAAGCAAGTAAAAGAGGAACTAAAACTGTTCCTCCCCCAATTCCTAAAATTCCTGATAGTAGTCCCGCACCCAAACCACTAACAATTAAAATTAAAATTTCTACTAACATTGTTTCTTCATAATAAATTGTCCCCAAATATATTAATGATTTCCCTCATTAAAGGGTTGAACTTCAATAGGAATTCCCACATAACCCTCTTCTCCAGAAGGAACCAAATTATCTAAAGTAACGTTAGGTGTCTTCTCAGGAATACGGGAAAGTTCTTCAACAGGAATAAACTTACTATCAGAATCAAAGGTTTTTCTCACCGAAGCGTTTCTATCTTCTTGTGGAAATTCTCTTAAACCATCAGAAGATTTAGCGTTAAAAGATGGTTTTTGCTCTAACTTTTCTTGATAATTAGGATCACTATTTTGGGTATCTTTTTGATCGGATATAGCATCAACTTCAGTCGGTGATATTGACTTAATTTCCGATGATTGACAAGCAGCAGAAGCTAAACCTAAATAACATCTAAATTCTTCTCTAGCTAAAGAAACTCCTATCCCTGCGACAGATACCATTAACGCTGTCATTGAGATAAAATATTTAAACATGGTTGGTACACCTCCCCACTGAAATCAAGGCAACTTTTACCTATGTTATCTTAACGCAACACAAAATTGCTTTGTTGGTGGACTGTATGCTTATCTGTCTATGGACTAACAGCAGTGACTGATGGGGAGATGAGGAGACGGGGAGACGGGGAGATAGGGGGATGGGGAGACGGGGAGATAGGGAGATGGGGAGATGGGGAGATAGGGGGATGGGAAGGGAGTTTTACGGTTTGTTTACTAATTTGTAAATAGTTCGTTTAAATGGGTCTTAACTTATCTGCTACATAAAAGTCGACCGTGAAGAACGTCCGGACATAGATAGTATTTATCTTGTTTAGAAACAGGGACAACAGAAGAACAATTAATCAGACAAATGGTAGAAGTTAGTTTTGCTATCTCGTAAAAAATAGTAGAATCTTAGTAGAAAAATAGCAAGCAAGACTTGTGCTGAGGAACAAAGTATGCTTGCATTCCATTCAACGAATCAAGCGAGAGTCCCCACGCTCAGGCACGGCGTGGGGAGGTAGAGCGTGTGATTTTCGAGGTTCGATGCCTCGAAAATCACAATTATCTTGCGATACATAACTTAGAACTCCTACTTAATAAACGAACAT
>NZ_JASJEB010000014.1 GCF_030064895.1 Crocosphaera sp.
GCGCGATTGCATCAATGACTTTCTGGCGGAGATCATAACTGTAAGGTTTAGCCATAGAGGAGAAAAGTTTAAGGGTCTTTCTCTATTCTATGTCCTAATCGCCCTGGCGATTGCTATATTACAGTTGAAACCAGATGATCATCTAGCTTGGGGTAATCGAGGGATAGCTTTACGTCAGTTAGGAAGGTTGGATGAAGCGATCGCATCCTATGACAAAGCTTTACAGTTGAAACCAGATGATCATCTAGCTTGGTATAACCGAGGGAATGCTTTAGGTAACTTAGGACGGTTCGATGAAGCGATCGCATCTTTTGACAAAGCTTTACAGTTGAAACCAGATGATCATCTAGCTTGGTATAACCGAGGGTGTGCTTTAGGTAACTTAGGAAGGTTCGATGAAGCGATCGCATCCTACGACAAAGCATTA
Source organism: Crocosphaera sp. (assembly GCF_030064895.1). GTDB lineage: Bacteria > Cyanobacteriota > Cyanobacteriia > Cyanobacteriales > Microcystaceae > Crocosphaera. The sequence continues at coordinate 428 of NZ_JASJEB010000014.1, forward strand.
CAGTTGAAACCAGATGATCATCTAGCTTGGGGTAATCGAGGGATAGCTTTACGTCAGTTAGGAAGGTTGGATGAAGCGATCACATCCTATGACAAAGCATTACAGTTGAAACCAGATGATCATGAAGTTTGGAATAACCGAGGGATAGCTTTAGGTAACTTAGGAAGGTTGGATGAAGCGATCGCATCTTTTGACAAAGCATTACAGTTGAAACCAGATGATCATGAAGTTTGGAATAACCGAGGGATAGCTTTAGGTAACTTAGGAAGGTTCGATGAAGCGATCGCATCTTTTGACAAAGCATTACAGTTGAAACCAGATGATCATGAAGCTTGGGTTAACCGAGGGACAGCTTTAGGTAACTTAGGAAGGTTGGATGAAGCGATCGCATCTTTTGACAAAGCATTACAGTTGAAACCAGATGATCATCAAGCTTGGGTTAACCGAGGGGCAGCTTTAGCTAACTTAGAAAGGTTGGATGAAGCGATAGCATCTTTTGACAAAGCATTACAGTTGAAACCAGATGATCATGAAGCTTGGCATAACCGAGGGTTAGCAGCAAGTTCATCAACCGCAAGTGAAGGGGAAATATTACGGGTAGAAAGTCAATTTATAGATAGACTTCAATTTGAATTAACCGACGCTTCCAGACAGTTAATTAACTATTTTCAATCCCTAGAAATAGGAGATTTTCCTGATCTCATTGCCTTCTTAAAACAACCCAACTCAGACAAATTAATACAATTTCTCTATCAATCTCAACTACAATCAATTTCTCGGTTGAACCCTGAATTAAATATACGGGGATACGAAGGACAATTAATTAGTTATCGCTACCCCTTAAATAAACATATTTATCAAGACAGTCACCCGGAAGGATGGGGATATTTACATCATAAAATTGGGGTGGCGCAATATAAACACCAAGAATATGATAACGCTATTAATAGTTATAATTTTGCCTTAGAAACCTTAACCCTTGAACAGTTCCCGGAATTACGGTTAGAAGTGATTCAAGATTTAGTTAAAGTTTATTTAGCAGTGGGAGATAAAGACAAAGCCGATGATTATTTATTCCAAGGATTAAATTTACTCAATCAATTATTAGATAAGGTTCCCATTGAAGACGAAAACCAAAGATTAAGACTAGAAGCTAAATTTTTAACCTTTCGTCAACTCACCGTTAATGTTCTTTTAGAAAAAGGAGAAGTTATCGAAGCATTACGCAACGCAGAATTAGAGAAAAATCGGCGTTTAACTCATATTTTAGAAGGATATAAAACGGAAAATCAACTAGAAACAGAATCTAATATTTATCCCAGTTATGAACAAATACAAACGTTATTGAACCCTGAGAAAGCAATTATTTACTGGTTTAATAGTCCAATGGGAATAATTACTTTCATTATCAAACAAAACGAATTAATCCCATTAAACCCAACGCCAACATCAAACTCAAATCTTGAACAATGGATAAAAGAATGGGACAAAGATTATCAAGACTATAGAAGTAAAAAAGATAAAGAAATAGAAGATAAAAAAGAGCATCCTTGGCGAATTAATATAAGCGATAGTATAGAAAAATTAAAAGAAATATTAGGTATTTCTGAGATAGAAAAGGAATTAGAAGACATTGAAGAATTAATCTTAATTCCCCATCAAGACTTACATAGATTCCCCTTACATTATCTATTTAATAAAAAAAATTGGACAATATCTTATCTTCCCAGTTTACAAATAGCTTTAAATTTACAACAAAAACAACAACAATTAAACAATAATCAAAAAGAATCATTATTAAGCATAGAGAACCCCAGAAGAGATTTAGTATTTTCTGAAATAGAATCTGGCATAATTAACACATACTTTGCTACAATAAAATCATCCATAATCACTATTGAGGAATTTAAAAATGCTATTCCTAACCATAATCACCTTCATTTTACCGGTCACGGTTATTATCTTTTTGATGATCCCGAAAGATCAGCTTTAGAATTTGAAAATGAAAGTAAGCTAACTGCTTATGATATAAGTCATCTTAATTTTAATTCCTATGAATTAATAACCCTTTCTGCTTGCGAAACAGCCTTAAATGGAAAGCAAACCATTAACAGTGAATATGTAGGGTTAGTTAGTGCATTTCTCAAGAGTGGTGCAAACTGTGTTGTTAGTACCCTCTGGACTGTTGATGAAGCTTCTAGCGCATGGTTAATGATTTATTTTTATCAACAATATCGTGCAGGAATTGCCCCAAAAATTGCTCTAGAAAATGCACAAACTTGGTTGAAAAATGTGACTAATGAAGAATTAATTATCTGGCTAACTGAACTTTTAGAATATGGGAAAAGTAAACAAGTTAATAGAAATATTCTGGATTTAATTGAAGATGAAATTAACAGCAATAAAAAACAAAATCCCAATAGTCAACCTTATGAACAGCATTATTATTGGTTAGGATTTATTGCCCATCAATTATAAATTATGATAAAATAAAAATAGCTAATCCTACTTGTTAGGAGAAAACCATGAGTCAACCATCTAAACCACTAAAACCCAGTCAAAAAAGAAGCTTAGACGCTTTAAAAATTGCCATTCAGAATGTTGATGTTGAGCAACTTCCTGAAGATTTAAGAGAAAAAATCAAAAGAATTGAAATAGAATCATCAAGAAATAATTATCAATTTATTGATGAAATAATAGCATTAATACAAAATATTTCTGATTTTAATGCTGCTTACAAAAAAGCTAGACAGGAATTAGCAGACGAATATAACAGTCAAGAAAAAGATAAAATATCAAGTCCTTATCCTTCAAATTATTCAAGTTACAACACATCTAATTCTAGTGCAAAAACTAAGCAAAAAATTAATCCTAAAGAATTATTTATTTTGCAAGAATTAGAAAACTATCCATTGACACTAGAAGACCTAAAATATCGTTTAAATTTAAAGTCAGAGGAAGTTCATCAAGTTGTCAAAAAACTATGGAATGAAAGAAAAATAAATACCCTTTCTGGAAGCATTTGGTATAATCTTTTACCTATTACTAAAAGAGGAGAATTACCTGTTGAGAAGGATGACTCAGAAACCTATTTTACTGTAACATCCCTTGGTAGATTACAACTGAGTAAATCAATGAGAGATCGTTTATAAAACTAATGCAAGATAATTCTAATCATCTATCAACCCTGATTCCTTATATTATTTTAGGCATATTTCCAGGTATTATTAATGCTTATAATGCTTGGCAAAAATTCAAAAAAAAATCTCGCTTATACATTTTTTTTCAACCCTTAAGAACATTTCTATTTTGGGTTTGGTTATTTATTCATATTTTGGTTCCTGCGCTTATTTATTGGTGGCTATTTATCACAACTTGCGTCGAAAAACCTAATATTGATCTAAATTTTTTCTTTAAGGTACTAATTTATGGGATATGTTTTTCTTCATTATTTACCAACATAGAAAAAATGGCCTTAATACCTGTAAATCTAAGTATTTTAGTTGATTGGATCAATAACTTATTAGAAGATAATTTACGTTCAAAACAACGAGTAAAAACAGCAAATTTTTGGAGTGGTTTACAACAAGAACTAGAAAAGTTAAAACCAAGGAATTTATCAAAGGGACTTGATTACCTTGAAAATTATTATTTTGTACCACCTTTATACGAAAAAGAAGAATGTACAAAATTGCAAAATAGGTTATCAGAAATTCGACAAGAAAGAGATCGTAAAAGTAAATGTAAAAGATTAGTAAATCAATGTTTTAAAGGAATTATTCCTCGTCAAGATTTACCAGAAATTTTAAAAGAATTTAAACTTTCCCCTGAAGAAAATAAATATTTTTAACAGTCTTCATCTTGCAAATTAAGGTAAATATTTTTGAACAACACTCCAACAGCAAATGATCAGCATTATGTTAACCTGAGTTAGATATAAGGAAATTTATAGACAACCTTTCAAAATCAAGAGTCTTAAACCCTAATTATCTAATGGAAAACACTCCAACTCCGAACTCCGAACTCCGAACTCCGAACTCCGAACTCAGGTTGTTAAGTTTTGCTAAATTTGACAGTTAGGTGACGATATAACTGTATAGTAATAAATCGAAGTAGAGATCACAGCAGTCGTTTGATGGCTGAGGACAGAAGTAGTAATTTTTCTCTAAAGTCTAACGTCTGAGTATTAACAAGAGGTATTGATCATGAGTAATAACTTAGCCCAGAAGCTTCGAGAAGGAACAAGTCACTCCCACACCCTAGCAGAGAATACAGCGTTTACCAAGTGTTTTCTCAAGGGTATTGTAGAAAGAGAACCTTTCCGTAAACTTTTAGCTGACTTTTATTTCTTATATTCTGCTCTAGAAGAAGAATTAGAACGTCATAAAGATGATCCCATAATTAGTAAAATATATTTCCCCGAATTAAATCGCAAACAAAACTTAATACAAGACCTAGAATACTACTATGGAGAAAATTGGGCCGCCGATATTTTCCCTTCAGTTGCCGGTCAAACTTATGTAGCAAGAATTCGCGAAGTTTCTCAACTTGAACCTGCCTTATTAGTTGCCCATTCTTATGTACGTTATATGGGTGATTTATCCGGTGGTCAAAGCTTAAAAAATATTGCCCGTTCAGCCTTAAAATTACCTGAAAATCAAGGTACTCAATTCTATGAATTTGAGCAAATTTCTACCCCAGAAGCAAGACGAGAATTTAAAGGAAAATATCGTGATGGTTTAAACGCTTTACCCATCGATGAAACCATAGAACAAAAAATAATTGATGAAGCCAATAATGCCTTTACATTAAACCGTGATGTAGTCCACGAATTAGAAGCTGATGTTAAAGAAGCAATCGGCGATCATGTGTTTGAATTAATCACCCGTCAAGAAATTCCTGGGGCAACAGAACATCCTCATGGTCAGGGTCATCCCCAGAATTTAGTGATTGCAGAATAAAGCATCAAACCTATTTTATTCAAGGGAAAAAGTCAGCAAAATGAACAAAAAAGTTGCTGTTTTGATTAGACTGACTTTCCCCTTTTTTTGTGAGCTATCCTACATAATTTTTAAACCATTGAGAGGCTAATTAAGACCATGACCTTAGCAGCTAAAACTATTGAATTTGATCAAAATTTAATCAAAAAATACGACAAATCTTTACCAAGATATACCAGTTATCCTCCTGCAACAGAACTGAAAACAAAAGTAGGGGAACTAGAATTTCGGGCTGGAATTGCCGCAGGAAACCACAAAAAAACCCCTATTTCTCTCTATTGTCATATCCCTTTTTGTGAAAGTGCTTGTTACTTTTGCGGTTGTAATACTATTATTACAGGGAACAAAAAAGTTGCTCCTCCCTATTTAGAATATTTAATTAAAGATATAGAAAGAACCGCAGAACTTATTTCTGATAAACGTAGTGTTAATCAAATTCATTGGGGAGGAGGAACCCCAAACTACTTAAATCAATCCCAAATTGAGGAGTTATTTAATACCTTAGTTAAAAACTTTAATATTGACAAAAATGCCGAGATATCCATTGAAGTTAACCCCCGATATCTTGACCGCAATTTAGTATTTTTCTTGAGAAACTTAGGGTTTAATCGTATTAGTTTTGGTATTCAAGACTTTGACCCCAAAGTACAGAAAGTGATCAACCGTATTCAACCCGAAGAAATGTTATTTAATGTTATGGGTTGGATGAGAGAAGCTGAATTTGAAAGTGTCAACGTTGACCTTATTTATGGACTGCCTTATCAAAATAGACACACCTTTAAAAAGACAGTTGAAAAAACCATAGAATTAGATCCAGATCGCATTGCTGTGTTTAACTTTGCTTATATTCCTTGGATTAAACCAGCGCAAAAAAATCTCCCCGTTGATGAACTTCCCGATGCGTCAGAAAAATTAGCAATTTTGCAAATGACCATCGAAGAATTCAACAATAATGATTATGTATTCATCGGAATGGATCACTTTGCCAAAGCAAATGATGAATTAGCGATCGCCCAAGCAGCCGGTGATTTACACCGTAACTTCCAAGGATACACCACCAAACCAGAATCCGATCTTTTCGCCTTTGGCATGACATCAATTAGTATGTTACACGATGTTTATGTACAAAATCATAAGAAGATCAAAGACTATTACAAAATCTTAGATGAAGGACATTTACCCATCGAAAAAGGCGTAACCTTGAGTAAAGATGATATTATTCGTCGTGCCGTTATTATGGAATTAATGTGTCAATCTGAACTCTATAAAGATCGCATTGAAGAAAAATATAATCTTCATTTTGATCTTGATTTTGACGAATATTTTGCACAAGAATTAATCGATCTTAAGCCTTTAGAAGCTGATGGATTAATCCATTTACATAGCGATCGCCTAGAAGTTACCAACACCGGCCGCTGGTTAATCAGAAATATTGCTGCGGTATTCGATCCCTATCTAAAAGGACGCAAAGAACAGTCCTTTTCTAAAGCCATTTAATAGAGGTTTTGGGGGAAATCATCCCCCAATTTCTAACTTGAATAAATCAATCAGTAATCAGCAATCTAAATTTTTAAGATTATTTTACGACATAGACAAATGATCGAGATCCAGTTGATCACTCTCAATATATTCTTTTGCAGTCATATCTTCTAAACTTATGACTAAACCCTCAATAGACTGAAAACGTCCAGATTCAGGTAATAACTTTAACCATTTTTGTTGCCACTCATACCATTGAGTACCATTAAAATCATCTTGTTCTTCTTCACGAATAAAATAAAACATTAGTTCAAGATTATCATCATTCCAAGAAGGTCTTGCACTAATTCTAATTTCTCGCAAAGCGCGTAAAGCTTTTCCTTCATCACTCCTTTTTTTATGCTTATCTTTCATTCTTTCTTGAAACTTACGAGCAAGTTTAACAAAGTCATTTGGAAAAGCAACACGTATTCTTTTTCTTGCTATAGCTTGTCTCAATAGTCTTTTTTGTTCATCAGTTACACAACCTTGCTGCCGATCCCATTGTAAGATCAATGCTTTTTCCACTGTCATGACCCGATCCAGATCAGCTACTAAGTTTTGGTCAGCAACTCCTTCTATGTAAGCGTATTGAGGTATTTTTGCTTTTTTTACATCATTAATATTAATTTTTTCAGCTTTGGTTTCTACCAAAGGTGCAACTTCTAAAAAAGGACGATCATGACATCGGCGTACAATATCACAAGTTTGTGTAATGATCACTAGACCCCTCACTTCAGATTCTACCAGATCAATTTCTTCGTCTTCTTCTAAACTTTCTGGATCAGATAAATTTTTTGAATCAGATGTCAGGGGACATTGAGGATTAAATCGATGAACAAACAAGTGTTCTCCTAAGACAAAATCTCCTTGAGACCATTTTTCTAACTCATTGTTGATGAGATCAATCTGATTGTTTTCCACTGCGATTTTGACGACTCCTTAATACTTTAGCCGGTCTAGAACGCCCAACATCATTATGAATAGGATCTTGTAAAGCATCAATTAACACCTCTGGTGGCAAAGGTTTACGAGCTAACCGCTCCTCTTCAGACAAAGGTGTTAGTTGCGGTGTTTTGGGTGGATTACCAGGCCCAAGATGCCCCCTTACTTTATCATATTCTCCTGATATTAATTGGTCTAAAAGCACTTCTCCATCAGCATTAGGACTCAATAATAACTTACGATTAATACTTGCACTGCCTCGATTAATATATCTAATAACTCCAAGCAATCTATTTAATTTCTCTTCATTATTACTAGATAAAGGCTTCCCACTTGCCCAAAAATGAAGACTCCGACGTGAAACATTAAAGAGTTGAGCAAGTTGCTCCCATGTCAATCCACTGGTTTTTCTGAGTTCATTAATCGCTTTTTGACTATCTTCAAAAAGACGAGGAGCTTTCTCTGGAACAACGATTCCGTTATTAGTGCTTTCGGAAATAGCAAATAAGTTTTGAAGCACAAGGTTATCATATCCAAAACTACTAGACTCTGCTAAACCAGTAATCACTGTAAATGATTTCTGGGGATTTATTGAGCCAAAAGTAGATGTTCCAATGTCAGAAAACGGATATTTTGGACGGTCAAGCATAGAGTTACTCATTTTTCACCTCCAAAGTGACTTAGAAATTCATCGGTTACTGACCATCTAAAAAAAGTATAGATTCTTTCAGAAAATCGTTTTGTATAATCCAAAATCTTTTCAACTTTAAATTCCTGATTCTCTGAAATAGACATATCTAGGTCAAGAATCCAACTCGGTTCATCAATAGGCTCTATTGTATTAGGATCAAAAGTAGAATTACTTGGAATTAAACCCCACCGTGCTAAAAGTTTTTCGTTTGTATTAGGTAACTGAAACAGAGATTCATTATAAGTTTGAAGAATATGTTCTTTAAATATTGATGTTGAAATATTAGTTAATTCTGGTATGACTAAATTAGATATATTTTTTACATTATCACCTGTTAAGCGATCAATATATCTGATACCGATGCGCTCCACAAGATTGGGTTTAATATATTCACTAACTGCCGTTAAAATTTCTTTCATTCTTTCTAGAAAATCTTGGCGACTAATGTAACTTACCGTATCTAAGGCTATAAAATTGGATGATAATGACACTCGCCAGTCATTATTTATATCAGTAAACCACCAGATAACATCTGATTGTGATGGAATTAGTTCCTTTCTTTGATTGTCAAAAGTGAATTGATGATTTCGTTGCTGCTGTAGGTTGGGGTACTTTGCTCTAATAGCTTCCTGAAATTGAGCAACAAATTCCTTATTCTCCACGGAAAGGATTTGTGAGAACCTTACTTGTCCTAACACACGCACTAGAGGCGCATTAGTTAAATGAACCTCTGAAGGAGTTGGATCTATTAGTGGGTTATTCTTAATGTCAACCACTTCGGACATTTTAGGCTATTTCTCTCTGATTATTGGGTTTTATTAGTTAATAGAAGACAATCACTAATGACAGAACTGTTCTGTATCTTCATTGTATGGCAAGATTGTGAAATAGCAAGTGAAGTTTAAGAATTGTTCTATTTAATTTTTTTATTAATGCTCCCTCGACCCTTTACTCATCGACTTAAACAACATTGATGATTTAATCACCCATGTTATGCCCTTAGAAAAGATTAATGATGCTTTTGATTTGATGCACCAAAGAAAATCAATTCAGAGTGTGATCATATTTTGAAACAAAACTAAACCTGACAGGGCAAGAAATTTAAGAAAACTAAACCACTTACCGCGCCAGGCTTTTATCCAGTTATGATGAGTGTCAAAACAAACTGATAATAACTATCTATTTCTTGATATTACGAGCCATATCACGGAACATATCCATGCTAGTATCAGCTTGGCGACGTTCTGTGTTAACAGGAGTTGTGCTTTGAGAATTGTTGTTTGACTGAACTTGCTTAGGAGTAATATTGTTACTTCCTGCTTTTTTCTTCTCTAAAGAAGAAATCTCTTGAACTAATTCACCACCCTTAGCAAAAGTACGCTTAATTGTAATGGGTTTACGCATAAACTCGGTGTCACCAAGAGTTTTAGCTGCATCATTATCCAAGAAAAATGCTTCCTTTTTCCGGGGTTGAACTGGGGTAGTATCTTGTTGATCAACAAATTTTGCTTTACGACCGCTAAACAATCCTAAAAATCCTGCCATTGCTTTGTTTTCTCCTAACGCTTTTATGAGTAAAGTGTTTCTATATGTTACAGTCTATCAAAAAATATTAAAAAATTTCAGCAAAAAGAACAAATTTGTGATTTTTTTGATCAACTTATTCAGCGAACCTAGTGAGACGTTCAAAAGCATGATCAATTAACCCCGTCTCCCCTAGTAAGCGAGTATTAGCCCCGGGACAGATATAATGAAGAGTATCAGGGGAAAAGCGATGGCATAATTGAGCAACACTTTGCAGTTGACGACCCCAATGAAAGGTTTTATCCAACTTCAGAGGAACCGGATCGCCCTGGCGATCGGGCAGTAAATGTCGTCCCGTGAACAATACGCCCTTGTGTCGTTGCCAATATAGACAAGACGATCCCGTAGAATGGCCAGGAGTCCAAATAACCCTGATAGTTTCCGCGATCGCCATTTCTTTCTCAAAAGAAGTGACAGTCATAGTCGGTAAAAGATAAGCCTCTTGTTCTTGAATAATGATGCTACAATTCAAAGCTTGCTGCCAAGACTTGAGAGAGGGACTAATACCCCCACGATGGGTTAAAAACAGCCATTTAACCCCACCTTTTTGCCCCAGAAAATTTAGATAATCATCGTGATAAACAGGACAATCTATCAAGACGTTACCAGACTTTTCTACAATGAAATAGGAGGTTACTCCTAAAATCTCTCGATTAGGGGCAAAAGCAAATAAATCTTCCAGTAACAGGCGAGGAGGTTTAGGACTTTTAATAGTGTTTACATTCATTTCTGTCAACAACTTCCCTACAATAGAATATGGGGGCTATTTCTTTATTATTCCTCAATAGGTTAATTATCCCTAGAAAGAAGCATCCTTAACATCAAGTTCAACTGTCAATATGTGGTTACTTTTACTATTATTAGGCGCATTTACATACTATCTCGCCCAGAAAACCGTTGCCCCTATTACTCGCACCCCCCTGTGGATTATTTGGTTAGTAATGATTATGCCGGCGGTAGTCTGGACGATTTGGTATGAAATCAATGGGGAGAATCAACCCATGCCTGTTCTGTGGATCATCATCCCTTTGATGATTTGTTTTCCCCTCTATGTTTGGTTGATTCAACGAGGTAAAATTCCTGCTTCGGATCAACCCAAAGAAAAGATTCAAGACTCACAGCCAAAACTCCAACACTTAGAACAACCCTCTCAAGACACTGAGACAGTCCCCCCGATCACAGCTACCGAAGAAAAATCTTTACGAGATTGTTTTCCTTGGGGAGTCTATTACCTACAAAATCTAGATTATCGTCCCCAAGCAATTCTTTGTCGAGGAAAACTACGTACCGCCCCTGAAAAAGCCTATCAATCTATTAAGAAAAACATTGAACAAGTTTTTGGCGATCGCTTCTTAATTCTCTTTCAAGAAGGATTACAAGGAAAGCCATTTTTTGCTTTAGTTCCTAACCCTTGGGCAAAAAGCGAAAGCGAAAAAGATAATAATAAAGAAAAATTAAAACGTCCTTTATTTGCTTTAGGGTTATTATTATTCACCTTATTGACCACCACTTTTATTGGTGCAGTTGCCATTGTAGGAGTTGCCCAAGAAAACTTTAATACAGATCCTAGTCTCTTGTTAAAAGGACTTCCTTATAGTTTAGGCTTAATTGCCATTTTAGGGATTCACGAATTAAGCCATTATTTTACCGCCGTTCGCTATAAAATTGTCACAACTTTACCCTATTTTATTCCCATTCCTTTTTTCCTGGGAACTTTTGGAGCATTTATTCAAATGAAATCTCCAGTTCCCCATCGTAGAGCTTTATTTGATGTAGCCGTTGCTGGCCCATTAGGTGGTTTTATTGTTACTATTCCTATCTTATTATGGGGAATTTCTTTATCAGAAATAGTTCCTATACCTACTGGTGAAAATGCTTCTTTACTAAATGTTCAAGCCCTTGATCCAAGGTTTTCTTTCCTCTTTGCTGTTTTAGTTAAATTGGTATTAGGCAGTAGCTTTGTAGCAGAAAAAGCCCTTCACCTTCATCCATTAGCAGTGGCTGGGTATATCGGATTAATTGTAACAGCACTTAATTTAATGCCAGTGGGACAATTAGATGGGGGTCATATTGTTCATGCCATGTTTGGTCAAAAAACGGCCATTGTTGTCGGTCAATTAACTCGCATTTTTATGTTAGTTTTAGCGATGATGCGACCAGAATTTTTAATTTGGGCAATTCTCTTATTTTTAATGCCAATCATGGATCAACCAGCACTTAATGATGTTACAGAATTAGACGATATTAGGGATTTTGTTGGTTTATTTTCTTTAGCTTTATTAATAGTAATTTTATTGCCTGTACCTGGTGCAGTTAGTCAATGGTTACAATTTTAATTAACAATGAACAATTAATAATTGTCATTCTGAGGAACCGTAAATCTCTTTAAGCTTCTCAAAATCCCTATAGAATCTAAATTTAATTCTCAATTTTCCACTCTAAATTCTAAATTCCTATTACTTGTCCCTTAATTTCTTGATCTAACCAGGGAGTATTATAATTCAAAGATTTGAGAGTAGAGGGAGTAGGAGTCCAAGTTTTTTCAGAATCAAAAACAATCAAATCTGAAGGATGACCAGCTTTAACCGGATGGACAGTTTGACCTAAACATTTTCTGGGATTACTACTTAAAGCTTTCCATAATTGTAAGCCCGACCAAGTTCCCGTTTCCACTAAATTTTGCCACAATAAAGGTAATACTAATTCTAATCCTATAGCCCCTGGAGGAGCCTCAGCAAAAGGAACAGTTTTTTCCTCATAAGTATAACCCCGATGATCAACGGCGATCGCATCAATAATTCCCTGAGAAATGCCGTCAATTAAGGCTAAACGGTCTTCTGGGTTGCCCAAAGGAGGATCTAGGCGTAAATGAGGATTATAACTCCCAATATTCTCACTATCCAACAAAAGGTGCATCCAAGTTGTACTAGCAGTAATAGGAATACCTCTAGCTTTACCCCAAGCGATTAATTCCACCGCACGACGAGTAGAAATGCGCATTAAATGAACAGGAGTTTCCATAGCGGCCACCATTTCTAAAATAGTTGCCACTGCCGTTGCCTCTGTCATAGCAGGGTTTCCCGTAAGTCCATAAGTGGTGGAAAAATACCCTTCTCGCATCACTCCATTGCCCTTGAGAGAAGGAAACTCCGCCACCACAGCTAAAGGTTTTTTCAGGGGTTTAAGATATTCTAAGACTCGTCTGAGTAATGCTAAATTTTCAATCCCTTGATTATCTGTAAAACCAACCACTCCCCCTTGTACCAGTTCCCCCAATTCCGTCATTTGTTCCCCTGTAGCTTGATGGGTGAAGTTTCCCCAAAAATCAAATTTTACCCCTGTAATGGACGCTGTACGCTGTTGTAAGTGGCTAAGAGTGGCCAAATTATCAATAGGGGGTTGGGTTTGGGGCAGAATTGCTACACGGGTAAATCCTCCAGCAACAGCAGAAGCAGCTAAACTATCGAGGGTTTCTCTGTCTTCATGGCCAGGTTCTCCACTATAACTATATAAATCAACCAATCCAGGAGCAAGAATTAAGCCTTTTCCGTCAATAATATTAGTGTCTGGAGGAATATTATCAAGATGGGAGTCTATCGCTTGAATTAGACTTGAACCCAATAACACATCATTAGTCATGCTACTATTGGTCACAGGATCTAAGACTTGAATTTGTCGCAGTAGCGTAAGAGAAGAACTTGTCATAGAAAAATTACAAAAAGTAGGAGTTAATCTATTTTCAACGATTGTATATTGTCTTGTTGGCTAGTTTTACCATTTTGATATCTGGAAACATAAAAAAATTTTGTGATCTTTAAAAATATCTGTAAAATTTTGCTGTTTTTTGTGTGAGCAAGTTGCGGATTTCAAATCGTGTAATATAAAATATTACAGTACACTTTACTTTTAAGTAGTGAATCATGCCAAATTGTCCTAATTGTGATGCAGTTATTAATGAAGAAGATAATTTTTGTTTTAAATGTGGCACTCCTTTATCAGAGTCTTCGTCTCAGACTACTCCTCTGAATACGTTGTCCTTAGAAGAGAAGCAAACAAATAATAGTTATTCAAAAAACCTGAAGGTATCTTTCACTGATAATGCAGTTGATAAATTGGCTAGTTTTTTGGGTGATCATATTTCTGGTAGTTTATCTAATGGTTCTAATGGTTCGAGACAAATTACACAACCACAAAAAAAATCTTCCTTACTTGTATCAGACCATGAAAATATAGAGCAATCTGACAACATAGATAATGATACAGTAATAGAAACTAATGTTCAAGAAATTTCAGATAATGATTCAGCATCTAATTATTTTGAAAAAGACGGCAATGGAGTCTTGATGCAAAAACATTCTGATTACAAAGGAAAAAGTAAGAAAGCTCAGCAAGAAAGATTTATATTAGTTTATGTTTGGGCTTATAATATTTTATTTCAAGAACCAGTACCAAATAAAAAACATCTAACAGAGGCAGCCAAGAAAAATAATATATATGATTCAAATTTTACTACCCGTTTAAATAATATTTCACAACGTTACTTAGTCACTCCTGATGATACTTTTAAACTTAATCCTAGTGGAAGTGAAGAAGTTGAAAAAATTCAGACAGAAATGGCAGACAAAGAACTTAAGGGTAATTCATATTGGAATTCCACAAGAAAGAACTCTAATAAAGCTTCTCGTATAACTAATGAAGAAATCGAAAAAATAGATGAATGGATTGATAAAAATGATGAATTAATTGACAACTTTGATATAGGAAAATTAAATAAACACCTAGAATTCGCTATTTTTGCTTTATATGCTATTACAAAAAAATTGAATGTTGAAAATACTGTTAAGCCAGCATTGGCCTATGAATATCTCAAAAAGAAATATACAACTATTTCAGTAACTAAAAAGCGTTTTGGTGAGATTTTAGCTGGAAAAAATAATAAAAAATACTTTGAAAAGACTCCAGAAGGATTATATTATCTCACACAAGAAGGAGAAAATATTGCTCAAGAATTGATGACTGAAAATTAAGTAACATAAAATTGATCACAAATATGAGTATTCAAAGAAACCAAATCGAGACAGCTTTATCTGCACATATTCCTCCAGAAATACTTGAAAAACTACTTGATGAATATCAAGAAATAAAGGAGAAGTTTTTATTAAGGAAATTTCAACCAACCGAGTTAAATGCTGCACGGTTTAGTGAATGTGTTTTACGTTTAATCGAAAATTTAGATCAAGGCAATTACACCTCATTTGGGCAAAGTTTAAACAGTCCAAGAATCATCAATCGTGTTGCTAATAATCAGAACTTGCCTAAAGGAATTCGTTTTTTTATTCCTCAATTAACCAAGATTCTACTAGACATTAGAAATCAGAGAGATGTTGCTCATGTAGGTGGAGAAGTTAACCCTAATTATTCTGATTCTTTATTGGTATCTCATGCAGCAGACTGGATTTTAGTAGAAATTATTCGTAATTATCATACTAATAGTATTGATGAAGCCAGAAAAATTGTTGAGAGTATTAATGAAACTAAAATCCCTGTCATCGTAGAAGTTGATGATTTTATACGAGTTCAAAATACTAACTTAAAAGCAGAAGACAAAACATTACTTATTTTGTATCATAAACAACCGAATAGAGTAAGTGAAACAGACTTAATGAGATGGATTAAATATAGTAATTCAAGTCGATATAAAAAGACAATTCTCAAATCACTAGATGATGAAGCTTTTATTCATTATGACAATAGTTTCTGTACTATTCTTCCCAAAGGAATTATTCATGTTGAAAACAATATTGATTTTGAGTTGATTATCTAGGGAACTGATTGCCAGTTTTACTATTATTTGTTGCTTGTCCCCTTTGCTAAAGGGGTAGAGAGGATTTTTGTAGATTTAATTCTCACAACCGATGACCGATTATTATAGAATGATTGAGATCATTATAATAAATATTGTCTCTCAACCGTCCAAGTCTATAAATATTGAGTATGCAGGGTTTACTAAAACGCTTCTGGCAGTGGATACAACAATTTTTTTCTCAGGTATTTGCTTCGTCTTCCCCTTTAGGAAGAGACGACAAAAACGCCTTGCAACAACCCCTAAGCGACGCAGAATATGAATTTTTGTTTAGCCAACTCCTGGATGGAGTCGCCCACGGATGGCACGAAGGGCGTATTCTTAAATATTTTGAAGATTTGGGAGAGAGAGGCAAAGCCAAACTCTGGGTAGCTTGGTTAGAACGTTTTGGGGAAAAAGCGGTTTCTTCTTCCGCCCCTAACTTACAACTGGCAGCAAGAATGATGCGTTTGGGAGAGTTGGCCCAGTCTTTTCAAAAGATAGAACCCATCGGCAAAACAGCTTACGAAATTGGCAGAACACTTTACAGTAAAGAAGCAAGTAGCGCGGTGTGGGAATACGCTGGCCCAGATACTAAACCTACCGATGTGATCAAAAGGGAAATTAAGTCTCCTACCCTTGAAGAAAGTTTACAGGAAAATCTCCCCCCAGCACCTACCCAACCCCCTCAGACAGAAACCCTCACCATCGAAGAACTAACCGTCAGATTACAAGAAGATCCAGAACTCTCCCGGCAAGTCTCTCAACAATTAGGGGTTGATTCCATCGATCCTCAAACCCTCGTAGATGCTTTAATTAGTCATTTTGAATCACAACAACCGCAAGATACTACTGATACTACTACCCCTCAACCTTCCTCTGAGACATCGGAGACATCTGAAACAGTAGAAACCTATTTTAATCAAGGGGTTGAACAATCTAACTTAGGGGACTTAGAAGCTGCGATCGCTCTCTGGGATCAAGCTTTGGCTATCGATCCCACTTATGCCCCTGCCTGGCATAGGCGAGGTAGTGCTTTGGGAACTCTCGGACAACTAGACGAAGCCATCGCTAGTTTTGACCGAGTTTTAGCCCTCAATGGCCAGGATATAGAAGCTCTCAACGGTAAAGGACAAGTTCTCTATAATTTAGGAAAATGGCCAGAAGCCATCGCCTGTTGGGACAAAGTTCTCACCCTTCAACCCAACTATTACCAAGCTTGGTACAGTCGGGGCAGTGCTTTAGAACTAATGGGACGGCCATCGGATGCCATCGAAAGTTATCAAAAAGCGGTTGAAATTGAGCCTAGCTTTGAATTAGCCCAAAATCGTATCCAAGCATTATCCGAAGAATAATGGACAATGGACAATAGACAATGGACAATAGATCAGTGGTAACTTTTCACTGTTAACTGTTCACTGAAAAATCATGCCTCCTCAACTTCGAGTTTATGTTCCCGATCATCCTTTAATTAAACATTGGTTAGGTGTTGCCCGTGATGTCAACACCCCTGGAGTGTTGTTTAAAACCGCTATGAGCGAGTTAGGACGGTGGTTAACCTACGAGGCAACCCGTTACTGGTTTCCTACCCTAGAAACCACAGTTAACAGCCCTCTGGCCCCTTGTAATGCGACTCTGATCAATCCTGAAGTCCCCATCGCTATAATTCCTATTTTACGGGCGGGACTTTCCCTATTAGATGGGGCGCAAACATTACTTCCCGTGGCTTCTGTTTATCATCTGGGTTTAGTTCGAGATGAGGAAACTTTGGAAAATAGTTGTTATCTCAACAAATTACCGCAAAAATTTGCCCCTAAGACCCAAATTATCATCTTAGAACCCATGTTAGCCACTGGGGGATCAATTATGACCGCTATGAAGGAGATTAGTCAACGGGAGGCTGATATTAGTTTAGTCCGTATTATTTCCGTGGTAGCTGCCCCTCCGGCACTGCAACAATTAAATACACATTATCCTGGTTTGAACATCTATACCGCTATTATTGATGAAGGGATTAATGACAAAGGTTACATTGTTCCTGGTTTGGGAGATGCCGGCGATCGCGCTTTTGGAACTTAGCCTTTAATTAACATTAATCTTCAGAAAAATAGCTATAATTACTTAATATTGAGGTCAATTCTTATGAGTCAACGAGATGGATTTACAGGCGGATTTTTAACCGGAACAATTATCGGTGGAGTTGTTGGGGGAATCATCGGAGCAGTGGTTGCGTCTCGTCTTGATAATAATGAAGAAGAAAACGAATCCTCATTATTTCAATCCGATAAACGAGAAAAATTGAGTTCTGAAGAAAGTATTGAAATGGCTCGCAATCGTTTGGAAGATAAAATCGCTCAACTCAATCATGCTATTGATGATGTTCGTCAACAACTCGGTCCCATAGAAAAACATTCCCTGGAATCAGAAACTTCTTTAGATTAGTTCTTCCCTCCTGGGAGTGTGGGGAGTGTGGGAGACTGGGAGACTGGGAGACTGGGAGACTGGGAGAATTAAGCTTGACAGATGCTTTTGTCTCCTTTGCTTCGTAATATAATTGCTAATCTCAAGCAAAACTTAATTGGGGTAATCGCCTTGTCAAAACTTGGTGACTTAAACCTTGTTATGTTTTAATTTCTTACAAAAACGGATAAAACGCTTATTATCGGCATTTTTTCCGATTCAGAATACAACCCTGAACAAAAATTTTCCCTGTAATTATTACTAATAATTTGCAATAGTGCTAGAATATGTCAGGCAAATAACAATAATTAATTCTAGTCATCGTGAGTAAATTATCAAGACGTATATTTTTAAGTGTTACTACCGCCATAACCGTTATGGGAGTCAGTCAACTTATCACCAGTTGCGGCAACAATAACAATAATAATGCCTCGGATGATACTTCCACTCCCACTCCAACCGAAATAACAGGAGAAGTTAACCTCTATTCCTCTCGTCACTACAACACAGACACGGAGTTATATAACGGGTTTACCGAAGAAACTGGCATTAAAGTGAATTTGGTAGAAGGTAAACCAGATGAACTAATCGAACGGATTAAAAGCGAAGGGGAAAACACCCAAGCAGACGTATTTATGACAGTGGATGTAGCGAGACTGTGGCGCGCCGAAGATGTAGACATTTTTGCCCCCACCAGTTCAGCTATATTGGAGGAGAGAATTCCTGCATCCTTGCGTGATCCTAACGGTCTTTGGTTTGGCTTCACCAGACGGGCAAGGGTAATCATGTACAATCCAGATAAGGTTAGTCCCGAAGAGTTATCAACTTATGAAGACTTAGCCGATCCCAAATGGAAAGGAAGGGTTATTATTCGCTCCTCTAGTAACATTTATAATCAATCTTTAGTCGCTGCTTTAGTCGAAACCCACGGCGAAGAAAAAACAGAAGAATGGGTGAAAGGGTTTGTAGCTAACTTTGCCAGGGAACCCCAAGGTAACGACACTGCACAGATCAAAGATGTAGCAGCCGGCATCGGCGATCTTACTTTAGCTAATACTTATTATCTAGCGCGCCTAGCTAAAGATGAAGATCCGGCCTCCCAAGAGGTAGTAAAAAAAGTAAAAATATTTTTCCCTAACCAAGATGATAGGGGAACCCATGTCAATATTAGTGGTGCGGGCGTGGTTAAAAATGCTCCTAATGCTGAAAATGCGGTTAAATTTTTAGAGTATTTAAGCAGCGATAAAGCACAAGAATTTTTTGCTAAGGGTAACAACGAATATCCCGTTGTAGAAGGGGTAACAGTTGATCCTGTATTAGAAAGTTTTGGCACCTTTAAAGAAGACGATGTCACTATCGATGCTTTTGGTCCAAATTTAGCTACTGCTGTCCAGGTGATGAACCGAGGCGGATGGAAGTAGTTGAGTTGGGGAGTGTGGGAAGAATTTAATAAAGCTAAACACCTTTTGACCTCCCCTCCTGGGAGGGGTTAGGGGTGGGTTAACTTCTGAGTTCTGACTTCTGAGTTCTGACTTCTACTATATCTACCCCATCAAAAATAACTAAGTATAATGATAATCATTATCATTTTTTACCAGTGTGAGGAGTTTAATGATGAACCGCTTTTTTTCCTTTAATAATGTAATCCTAGTTTTAGGAATGATTCTGTTTTCTACGTCTACCAGTCAGGCTTTCCCTACTCAAGACTCGTCTTTGAGAGAGTCTCGTAGTCAGTTTATGGGTCGTCAAGGGACTATCTCTTTAGAAGATGAAGAGACATCACCCCTGCCTGAGTTACCCAAAATTGATCGGGATCTTCATTTAAGAAAGTCTCGGGACGGATTTTTAAACTCGGGTAGTCGTCGTCAGCAACGTTCCCTGAATCAAGTCACCAGTGTTTCCGAGTTACAAGACATTTCCCCCACAGAATGGGCTTACGAAGCCTTACGAGGACTGGTGGAACGCTATGGGTGTATTGTAGGCTATCCCGATCGCACTTTCCGAGGCAACCGCGCTTTATCTCGTTACGAGTTCGCCGCCGGTTTAAATGCCTGTATGAACACTATAGAACGGTTAATCCAGGAAAATGTTGCCGTTTTACGGGAAGACATCGAAAAATTGAAACGCTTGGCCCAAGAATTTGAACAAGAGTTAATCGCGTTGAAAGCGAGGGTGGATAATTTAGAGTCAAGAGTTGCTTTCCTCGAAGATCATCAGTTTTCTACCACTACCGTCCTCACTGGTGAGTTTGTGGTTGGTTTAACTGGGATCGCTAGTGGGGATAGAAACGGCGGAACCGAAGAGATCAACAATGTGAATAACTTTGGTTACAGGGGACGACTAGAACTCAATACCACTTTTGACGGTAACGACTTACTCTATGTACGTCTCGCCACAGGTACTGTACCCGCCTATTCTGACATTACAGGAACCTTTGAAGGGGAATTGGGCTTTTCTCAACCGGATGATAGCGATCTAGCCGTGGAACTGATTATTTATGAGTTTGATTTGGCTGAAAACGTGAGAATGTTCGTTGAACCGGTTGGGGGTGCGTTTGATGACTTTGTTCCTACTGTCAACTTCCTCGACGGTGACGGTGCAGCCGGGGCTATTACTGCCTTTGGTAGTCGTAATCCTCTCTATTATATGGGTGAAGGGCCTGGTATTGGTTTCCAAGGTCGTCTTTTTGAGGTATTTGAGTGGAGTGGGGGTTATTTAGCTACCGATGCTCAAAACCCAGGTTTAGGTGCAGGTTTGTTTAATGGTCCCTATGGGTTAATTGGACAGTTTGCCTACGAACCCAGTGATAATTTTAAAGTAGCGTTTACCTATGTTCATGGTTACAATAATCTTGACTCGGGAACAGGTACTCGTCGCTCTAATTTTCAAACTTTTATCGAAGAAGAATTTGAAGACTTTGAAGCTGCTGTTAATACGGTCAATAATTCTTATGGTGGAGAATTTACTTGGCGTGTTTGGGATAGGTTTGTCTTAGGCGGTTGGGCAGGTTTTACAACTACTAGAACCCTCGGTGCGATCGATATCGGTCCCGATGATGATGTTATCCAAAGAGGTCAATTAGATATTTGGAATTGGGCGGTTACTTTAGCTTTTCCTGATGCTTTTAAAGAAGGAGATACGGGGGCTATTATTGTTGGGATGGAACCTTGGGTTTCTAATGCGAATATTAATTTACCGGATGATTTGACAAGAACGGATCAAGATAGTTCTTTTCATATTGAGGCGATTTACGAATATCCTCTTAACGATAATATTGCTATTACTCCTGGCATTATCATCATTACTGAACCCGATTTTGATGACAGAAATGATGCTTTAGTTATCGGGACTATTCGGACAACATTTACCTTTTAAACCTTTACGAGGAGAGTTAATTATGGATTCTACTTAATACAATAAGACAGCTTCAATAATGGATAAAACTCTCCTCGGTAGGGATAATTGAGTAAATTATCCCTACACAGAAAAACATTGTCTCAGGTCAAACAATGGAACACATTGTCAACACTTATTTAAGAGAACTATCAGTTGGTGCTATTGGTTATATCGTAGGGTATGACAAGGTTTTTAAAGGTTATCAAGGTAAATTATTGTCCATGGGATTAACACCAGGGACACAATTTATGATCATTCGTCAAGCTTCACAAAATTGTCCAATTATTTTAGAAATTCAAGGAAATTTAATAGGATTAAATCAACCAGAAGCGGATGCTTTGTGTGTAGAAGAAGTTGACTAAGTTGTGAAAAAATATCTTAATTATATTTTTTTTATTTTATAATATAAGAATTTATATTCCCTAGTATAAGACCTATTATCAAACTCCAATGAAAACTATTGAAACTTTCTTTACATTTAGAGAAATTGCACCTACTCCTACTCCTTATAGTTTGGTTGATGCGCAACAAACAGGGGGGACCGTAGAAACAGGCTACAATTATAGTGATGCTGTACTTAAGGAAAAAGAAGCTTTAGCAATGTCTTATCCTGCATAACACATTAAACCAGTAATAAGACGCGGTTTTCGTCCTATTTTTAGCTAAAAAGAAATTTGCTACGGTAGATTGTAGTGATAGTTTACCCCTACAACATAAAAATCTATAGTCTAGGTTGATGAAAATGCTGTAAAAACACCACAGAAAAGAGTTTTCTTGTATAATCTAATTTGACAACTCGTCATACCCATATAGTCGGTCATTAGTCAAGGTTTCTCTGTTAAAAATATGAGAAAGAACACCTTTGAAAATCCCCCATACTTTTATTTAGTAGTTAAATGCTGATGTTTCCTACTTCTTTAAGGAGGTAATAAAATGATGAATACCTTGACAAATCAAGATTTACAGATTTTCCAACAAGAGGGAAAAATGCCTAAAAGTATATACCAGCAAAATTGGTCAAAAAACTTAATTCGGCAAATTTATTGTCTTTTAAACTCTGATATTAATCCTCAAGAAAAAATTGCTGAAATTTTAGCGTTAATAGGGGAAATTTACCAAGTTGATGATGTAGTTTTAGTAAGGAAAGAATCATCCACTGGTAAAATTCACAGCACTTGGGGTGTTAATGATAAAAATTGGCTGGAGAATTTTATTAGTAAGCGATGGTCGAACCTAGTTAACTGTAATCAAAAATATCAAGTTTATCAATTTTCTCAAGAAGACCTTATTTTTAACGACTATCAGAAACTTACCTACTGCAAGGAAACAAGAAATAATGATAATGAAAAGCTGTGCTTCTGTATTTTGAATATACCTTTATATGTACATCAGAATTTGTTTGGTTATTTAATATTACAAACTAAGCAATATGAGAGAACTTTTAACTGTGAGGAAATAGATAATTTAGAACTTGTTAATAATCAAATTGCTATTGCTATTCAGCAAATTCAGTGGCAAGAAAAGATAAACAAAATTGAATCAGAAAATCAAGAACTAAAATCTTGTAGTGATAACAAAAGCGATTACTTTTCTCATGTTAGTCATGAATTAAGAACTCCTCTGGCTGGAATTTTAGGCTTGTCGAAGATGTTAAAGCAAGAAATATACGGACCTTTGAATGAAAAACAAAGAGAATATGTAAATGGAATTAGGGTATCAGGAGAGCATTTATTAGCCTTGGTTAATGACTTTTTGGATATTTCAAAAATAGAAGCTAATAAAGAAGAATTATTTTTAGAAACCGTTGCAGTTGAAGATATTTGTTTAGCAACAATATCTATTGTTCAACCAAAAGCAGATGAGCAAAATATAGAACTTATTTTTAAGTTAAGTGAACAAGTTGATTTTTGTACAGTTGATCAACGAAAAATTAAACAAATCCTGATAAATTTGATGTCTAATGCTATTAAATTTACAGAAGAAGGTTCAGTTACTTTGCAAGTAGAAAAAGTGGATAACTGGCTTAATTTCTGTATTATTGATACAGGAATTGGCATTAAAGAAGAAGATCAAAAGAAACTATTTCAACCCTTCCAACAAATTCATAGTAAACTGAGTCGTAAACATAAAGGAACAGGTTTAGGGTTAGCTTTATCGCGCAAACTTGCCCAACTTCATCAAGGCGATCTTACCTTAAAATCGGAATATGGTAAAGGCAGTTGTTTTACTCTAGAATTACCCTTTTAAAGTTTCATGAGGAGATGGGGAGATGGGAGAAATCATTAGATAAACTATTATCAATCAAAGAAAATTTGCAACTTTGGGAAATTTCCATCAATCCCTTTGTATCTAGAAATATTAATGGCTACTATTAAGTTGCTCATAATAGTTTACGCTGCTATTTGGTACAATAGGGGAAATAGTTTAAAACATTGTCTTAATATAAAATGCTGACCGATAAATTAACCCAATTACAAACAATATTTAAGCAAATGGAAAGGGCATTAATTGCCTATTCCGGGGGAATTGATAGTACATTAGTTGCTAAAGTCGCTTATGATGTCTTAGGCGATCGCGCTTTAGCTGTCACTGCGGTTTCCCCTTCCTTACTCCCCGAAGAATTAGAAGATGCAAAAATCCAAGCAGCTACCATTGGGATCACCCATGAGTTGGTCAATACTCATGAAATGGATAACCCTAACTACACTTCCAACCCCATCAACCGTTGTTATTTCTGCAAAAGCGAACTCCATGATACCCTCAAACCCTTAGCCTTAAAACGGGGTTATCCCTACGTTGTGGATGGGGTTAACGCCGATGACTTACGAGACTATCGGCCCGGTATCCAAGCAGCCAAAGAAAGAGGCGCGCGATCGCCCTTAGCAGAGGTGGGAATAAGCAAATTAGAAGTACGTCAACTCTCTCAAGGGTTAGGGTTGCCTTGGTGGGATAAACCGGCACAACCCTGTTTAAGTTCACGTTTTCCCTACGGTGAAGAGATTACCATCGAAAAATTGCAACGGGTGGGACGTGCAGAAATTTACCTACGCAATCTAGGTTATCACAACTTAAGAGTGCGATCGCAAGGAGACACAGCGAGAATTGAGTTAACACCTGAAAAAATTAAAGAATTTGTGGCTACCACAGATTTAGACAAATTAGTGGCTAAATTGCAAGAATTAGGCTTTATATATGTCACCCTTGATTTAGAAGGGTATCGTAGTGGTAAATTAAATCAGGAAATTGTAGGAAAAAATCTGGCGAACACGCTAAGCTAACGAATAATTATTAGTCATAAATGAATCCTAAATTATGACAAAACGGGCCCTCCTTCTAGTTAACCGTCACTCTCGCAAAGGACAAAGAAATTTTGCCCAAGCGGTGGATGTTCTCAACAATCTTGGTTTTGAGTTGATTGTCGTCCCCATAAAATCTTCTCAACATTTACCCGAACTCATACAAAAACATGGACGGAAAGTGGATTTAGTGATTGTGGGAGGGGGGGACGGAACCCTTAACGGGGTGGTTGATAGTTTGATGGATATGAACCTCCCGTTAGGGATTTTACCCTTAGGAACAGCTAATGATCTCGCCCGTACCCTGAAAATTCCTTTGAGTATTCCTCAAGCATGTCAAGTCATTGCAGAGGGACAATTAAAATATATTGATCTGGGTTGGGTGAATGGTAAACACTTTTTTAATGTGGCCAGTTTGGGGTTAAGTGTCAATATCACTGAAAAATTATCCAAAGGGGCCAAGCGTCGTTGGGGTGTTTTAGCTTATGCTTTCACTGCTCTGCAAGTGATTAGTCAAACCCGTTCTTTTCACGCCCATATTATGATCAATGGGGAGAGTATTAAGGTAAAAACTATTCAAATAGCTGTGGGAAATGGACGGTTTTATGGAGGAGGAATGGCTGTGGCCGAAGATGCTACTATTGATGATCAAAGATTGGATTTATATAGTTTAGAATTGCAATCTTGGTGGCAACTGTTTCCCCTTTTATGGCGACTTCCTCAAGGACAACATGGGAATTTACCTTGGGTGAGAACTTTAGACGGTGAACATATAGAGGTTCGTACTCGTAAGACGCAAGAGATTAACACAGATGGGGAGATTATTACAGCAACCCCTGCTATTTTTCGGGTGATTCCCCAAAGTTTAGGGGTTTTTGTGCCAAGAAATTCTTTAATTGAGTTAGAACAGAAAAAACGCCCTAATTAGGGCGATAACTAAATAATTGAGGATAATTGAGTCATTTCATTTATCATTTAACATTTATCATTCGTTTGGAAGTAGGTTTGAAACCAAAATGTTCAATGTTCAATGTTCAATGTTCAATGTTTGGTCAAGAATTACACATCATAAATTCTGCATTCGTCTGCTTCGGGGTGTTCTTGACAATATTTTTGAAAGTTTGTGCGGTTTTGTTGATGAGACACTTCTGCAAACAGTTCTTCTACTTCGTCCCATGCTTCGGCAGCTTGTGTCGTGTTACCTTCAGAAGAGAGTTTACGGGCTTCTTTGAGTGCTTCGTCGATACGTTCTTGGAATCCAGCGTTGATAGTAGTCATAATCTTTCTTGTTCACACCAATTTGATTAACTTACTTTTAAGTTAACCTGGACAACTTTGATGTTACCTCGCTTAACTGGTTCACCCAGTTGGGTGAATGTTTGTGGGGAGTATGGGAAGTTTGGCAAGTTTGGGGAGTTTGGGGGGTGTGGGGAGTGTGGGGAGTATGGGAAGTTTGGGGAGTTTGGGGAGTTTGGAGAGTGTGGGGAGTGTGGGGAGTATGGGAAGTTTGGCAAGTTTGGGGAGTGTGGGGAGTATGGGAAGTTTGGCAAGTTTGGGGAGTGTGGGAAGGGTGGGGAGATTAATTTACAACATTATTTTTTCTTTCATGTTATTTTGAATTTTAGTTTGTATAAAAATGAAGAAGATGAAATACAAAAATATAACTTTTCTGAAATTGTTTGTCTTATCTCTTAGTTTATTTTTATTATTAGATATTCATCTTTTTAGTTATTCTCAACAACTGTCTCCTGAATGTCAAAAGTTAACTAATGATATTGAGAATCGGGCAAGAAGTGATGCAAAAGCCGATAGATTTAATATACAAAATTTAGAAGCGATTCGTAGAAATATTGGAGACTTAAAAAATTTGTTTGGAGAGGAAAATAAAGAACATGATTGTTATACTACTAATGAAATTTTGAACTTTTATGAATCAGCTTATGAAGCTCATAAATATCCTGGATTTGTACCTTTTATTGTCATTTTTTTACTAGGGGGTATTCTCTGGGAATTTATTAGACAAAATTTAATTGAAAGTGCCAGTAAAAAATTAGGAGAACTTTGGGAATCGATTTATCAAAAATTTGCTGGAAATTCTTTATTTTTAGGAATTGCTCTCAAACGTTATAACGAAAAACTGATTGAAGATTATCAATTATTACCAATTATTTTTACAGGAAATCAGTTAAAGCTACCGATGAAGGATATTTATGTTCCTTTAAAAATAGCTGATTCATCCGATAGAGAATTACTGAATATTAAAAGTATGATTCAATCTCATCGTCGTTTGATGATTACAGGAGAACCTGGATCAGGGAAAAGTTTATTATGTAAATATTTGAGTTTGAATTATGCTCAAGAAGGATTTGATTATTTAACAGATAAACCTATTCCCATTATTTTAGAATTGTATCGAGTTAGTGATAGTGAATTAACAGTTGACAAATTACAAGATGCTATTATTGAAGCATTTGATAGTAGAGACTTTCCTAAAGCAGATCATTTTGTTGAACAACAGTTAAACAATGGAAAATTGATGTTATTGTTAGATGGATTGGATGAAGTAGCAAGTCAAGATCGTTCTCATGTTGTACAAATAATTCAAGATTTTTTAAAAAAATATGATCAGTGTCGAGTAATTCTTACTTGTCGCGTTGCCGTTTATCAATCACAGTTTAATCAATATGTTGATCAAACTTTAACCTTAGTTGACTTTGATGATGAGCAAATTAGACGCTTTTTACGAGCATGGAAAGAATTATTTCCCCCTGATCATTCCAGGGAACAATTAATTGCTTCTTTGCGAGAACGTCCCCAAATTTTACAAATGGCCAGAAACCCATTAATTTTAACATTAATTGCTTCCCTTTATACCGATCCAACTTTTGTATTACCCCATTCTCGTCTAGAATTTTACAATAAAGTAACGGATCGATTATTAGAGTTAAGAGATCAGGAACGTCCTTACTTAGAACAGCATAATAAATATCGATTATCTGAGAAAAAAAGTATCTTACAAAGTTTAGCGTTATATGCTCAAAATCACCCTGATAAATTTGGAGGTAACCGCAAAAGTTTATCTTTTAAAACGGTTCGCGAAGAAGTGAAAAAAGAACTATCTAGCCTCAGTCGTACAGACAATGATATTATTCCTATTATTGATGAAATTGTAGAAAGAAGTGGAATGTTACAGAAACTAGATGGAGGAGAAAATTATATTTTTTCCCATTTAACTTTACAAGAATATTTTACCGCTTTAGCTATGCGAGAAGAAGGAGAAACTCTCATAAGTCGCTTTCAAAGTGATCCCGATAGTTGGCGAGAAATTGTTAAATTATGGTGCGGTTTAGTTAATGATAGCACTGATGTAATTAAAGCCATTTATGACAAAGATAAATTAACAGGATTTGAATGTTTAGCAGATGCTGCCAAAATCCAATCAGAGGTAGAAAAAGAGATTCTTGAAAATTTAAAGTCAAATTTAGAAAACGAAGCTTTTCATAAAGCATTTGCTGTAGTTGCAGCCGATGTTCGGCCAAGGGGTGAAGCCTTATTTTTGTTTCTAACTAACATTTTAAACCATGAAAATGAACCTTTATCAAAGCGAGAAGCAGCAGCAAAAATACTCTCAAAAACTAATTTACCAAAATCTGCAAGAGCATTAGGAAAACACTATAATAAACTTACTTTTATTCGTAATTTATTAGTAGATATGGGAGATGTGGCACTACCGGAGTTAGAAGAATGGACAAACAAATAAAATCAACAAGAAAATTAGCGATCGATGATATTTACCGCATTGGAACCCCTGATGCTGCTGTTAAATTAGTTCCTTTTTTATGGGATGAAGATGAAGATTTTGCCATTTATGTTGCTTGGCATTTAGGTGTATTATTAAAAAAACCAGAAGTAGAAGAAAAATTATCTAAGTATCCATTAAAATCAGAACAAACTCTCACAGATGAATTAACTTATATTTGGCGACCTTTTGAAAACAATTATGATTCTGCTTTATTTACAATTACCAGTCGTTTAGCTTATTTAATCAAAGTCTCATCAATTGAAAATATCCCTCAACCTATTTTACCTGTTGACCCCAGAATTATTATTCCTATCTCTGCTGTTGAAACTATTAATTCGGTTAAACTGCCTACAAAAACTGATTCTAAAGTAGATAAACTTTTAGCACAATCAAAAATTACCCCTGAGTTAGAAAATACTTTTAAAGATAAGGTTGATACACTTTTAGGATATCAACAATTAGATAATAATTGGAAAATTAAATTATCAAGTATCAGTCCTCGTTTACAACTTGATCTATTACATCGTCTTATTAATTCTCGTTCTTCTAGTCGTAGTGATTGGGGAAATCTTTATAAAAATATTAAATACAAATATAGATTTCAAAGCGGATGGCATTATTATATAGTCTTAGGAGTTAGTTTTATTTTATGTCTAATAGCAGTAATTCAATTATTGACTAATGTGAATGATAAGCTAAGTTGGTTATTTATATTTAGTTCTCCTTTTTTGTTTTTACTGGTTTTTTACTTTTGGCCTATTATCTGGCAAGGAATTGAAGAAAAATTAGAAGCACAACTCTTTCTTTCTTTTGGTTTGTTTGGAATACTAACATTTTATCAAAAATTAAAACTTCTATGGTTCAATAAATCTGTTTGGAATGGAATTACTCCTTTATATAATATAGTTATCAAGGTTCGGATGGGGGTATTGGCTTGGGTAGCATGGACAGTAGTAATAGAAGTTATGACGGAAGACTTGACAGTCGAATTAGGACTATTAGTAACACTGATAGTCTTTTTAACATTATTGGGAGTATGGGAGTCAGAAGGAACCATCATAATAGCATTGGCTCTAATGATAGTCTTTTTAACTCTAATGATATTCATAGTGTTGACAGGTGAAATGATGTTGCAAATATCAGATCCAGCAATAGCATTATTGAATGTGCTATCGGGGTCTTTAATAAGTGTTTTTCTAGTGCAGTGGGTCTTCCATCTAACTGAAAGAGCTGGAATAGATTTTTGGCTTGTAATAGTAGCAGTGGCTTGGGTAATACTGATGACATTGATAGTGTTAGGGCCAATCATAGGGCCGGGGGCAAGGGTATTAGGTTGTGGAGCAGTAATAGTGATGGTGGTGTTAAGCGCAGGTTCTGGTTTAGGCGTTTGGCATCGAGCAAAGGATAAAATAGATTCGACTCGCTATCTGGCAATTTTTGCGTTTCCTTTCTTCTCTACTTTTCCCATTGTTTTCGGTTATTGTTCTTATGCTTTTTATGATTGGTTTGGGTTAACTTGGCAACAAATTACTATTATTTGGATGCTTATTTTAGGAGTTTGTACTGTTTTATGGCAATGGGGACAAAAACTTGATTATGAAGCAAGAAACCCCTTTAAAGGTATTTTAGATACTGTTAAAAATGATAGTGATTTTTTCTAAATAAGTAGGTAATAGATTACATAATGAAAATGGTGGGTTAAGACGCGAATAAATACTTATAATGTTTTCATCAAAATAAACCTTGCGCCTAACCCACCCTACGAAATATAAATTAATTT
Source organism: Crocosphaera sp. (assembly GCF_030064895.1). Taxonomy (GTDB): domain Bacteria; phylum Cyanobacteriota; class Cyanobacteriia; order Cyanobacteriales; family Microcystaceae; genus Crocosphaera. The sequence goes on from NZ_JASJEB010000014.1 coordinate 30,742, forward strand.
AACTAACTACCTGATTACGAGGATTCCAACGGGAACGACTTTCCTCAATGTGCATATTTTTTTCATCTTTTTTAAGATGACGAGGACTACTTTCAAAAGATAGAGAAGATGGCAACGCATCTGCACCATATTCCTCACGAATAAACGCTTCTACTGCTTCATAAGAAGGAGAGAAATTATCTGTTGAAGATGACTCATCTATTCCTTGATAACGTCTTAAGGCAGCAGAAAATAAACCCGTTCCATCATCAAAAAATCGTTCCGTGGTTTTTCCATAAGTATCATAAGTATGAAAAGCTAAATCATCATTAGCTTTAGCTGCAACCCAGGAAAGATAAGACCAATATTCACTAAATGTACCGAAATCATTGGCAGAACGCATCATTAATAATAACCAGTGTTCATCGGATTGATAATAGTTATTAACTTGATGTTTAAAAGTATCAATATGTTCTTGTTTAAACCATCCGTGATGAGGAATAAATGTTCCTTCTCCATCGGTTATTGCTTCAACTTCTAATACAGAATTAATCCATTTCTCCCAAGTAGAAACAATTTGAGGATTTCCCCATTCATTATGTTGTAATAAAGCAAAAGTATGTTGAACCTTTCCTTGATTTTCTCGAAAAAGTGGCCAGGTATCAACAGGAAGTAAGTCACTATCCCATACCATATACCATTCACTTAAATTTTCAATTCCCTCAGATGCACCTAGTTTTAATAATTGTTGATAAAACCAACCAGGGTTATAAAGAGATTTTTCCAAGTTCAACTTAGCACAGATAGCATCTTTAGTTAAACCTGTTTTAGCTTTAAAAAATTCGTCTTCAGGATGAACATAAAGTGGTGCAGTTGACCATTTTTTTGATAATTCTTTGAGGGATGCAACCTCACAGTTTGGGGTAATAATATGAATAGCGCGAGGTTTATAGTGAACGGTTAGACCTTCCATGACAGCTTGTGTATTCCAACGAACTCGATAAAGCGGAATCACAAAGTCAAAGATTTTTGATGACATAGTTAGTTTCTGATTTTTCTATAGATTCAATTCAATTGTGTCTATGTTAAGTATTTGAACATGAACACAGTTTATGATGCCTGTTATCATATCAGAACTCAATTCATTGAACAAGTTATATTATTTTCATCAAATGAGACTACATACGTTTATATTGTACAGATCAACGGCAGTTTGTCTCTACGGAAATGTGCAGTAAGGGTTAACGGCCGTTAAACCCTACTTTTTGAAATTGGTATTATTCAATTTTATTATTTAATACAAAAGCAAAAATTATCTATCAATTAGGGAAACATCTCCAAATTCCTCAATTGTTTTTTCAACAGATAGAAACAATTATTAGTTGAAAACTATAGCACTACAAAAATTAGTTACCATAGATAGACTTTGGTGAAAGGAAACAGGGAACTTCGGAATAGGAAAAAACAAAAATTCCTAACAAAAATTCGTAGTGTTATATTAAAATACCTATTATAATTAAATTAACTACTTTTATCAGTTAATCTCAATGACATTAACACGAGAAACTTTATTAGGAAAATCTGTAGACGAACTAACTACCTGGATGAAACAACAAGGACAACCAGCTTATAGAGGTAAACAACTTCATCAATGGTTGTATCAAAAAGGAGTGCGATCGCTAACAGAAATTTCTGTCTTTCCTAAAGCATTCAGAGAAGACTTGAAAGATTATCCTATCGGTCGTTCTAACATTAACCATTGTACTATTGCACCCGATAAAACCAGAAAATACTTATTAGGTTTAGGGGATGGATTAATTATTGAAACTGTTGGTATTCCCACCACAAAACGCTTAACCGTTTGTGTTTCTTCTCAAGTAGGATGTCCCATGAATTGTGATTTTTGTGCCACTGGAAAAGGAGGATATGACCGTAATTTAAGCAGTGCAGAAATTGTCGATCAAGTCTTAACAGTACAGGAAGACTTTCAACAAAGAGTTAGTCATGTTGTATTTATGGGAATGGGAGAACCCTTATTAAATATAAAAGAAGTCGTCAAAGCTGTTAAAATATTAAACCAAGACATAGGAATAGGACAGCGATCGCTAACTATTTCTACTGTAGGAATTCCCAAAAAAATCTTAGAATTAGCTCATCATGAACTACAAGTAACCTTCGCTGTTAGTCTTCATGCAGCTAACCAAACCTTAAGAGAACAATTAATCCCCAGTGCCAAAGTTTATCCCCTTCCCAAACTTTTAGCCGACTGTCGAAAATATGTAGAAATAACAGGAAGAAGAGTCAGTTTTGAATATATTTTATTAGGGGGTGTTAACGATTTACCGGAACAAGCGATCGAGTTAGCAAAATGTTTAAAAGGCTTTCAAAGTCATGTTAACTTAATCCCTTACAACCCCATAGAAGAAGTCGATTATCAACGCTCTACTTCTGAAAATATCAACCTATTTAAAAACATTTTAGAAGAAAAAAATATTGCTGTCAGTGTCCGTTATTCCAGAGGACTCGAAGCTAATGCAGCTTGTGGACAGTTGAGAGCCATGTCATCGGTAAAAGAGTGAGCAGTTACTAAAAATTTGGAATAACTGCTCACTGTTAACTGTTAACTCCTTAAGCTTCAGAAGCAACCGGTTCCGTTTCTGCCACTGCTTCCACTGCTTCTTCCTCTTCCGTTTCTGAGGAGGGTTCCACTATATCCAGTCGAATGGTGAGGTAACGCATAACTTCTTCCCCTAAGCGCATCATCCGTTCTAAGGGTGCGATTTGTGTTCCGTCTGCTTGATAATTAAACTCAACATAAATACCATCCACCTTTTTTTGAATAGGATAGGCCAGACGGCGTTTACCCCAAATTTTCACTTCTAGGTTAGTAGCGTTATTTGTGGTCAGAAACTCCTTATAGGTGGTCAAAGCTTGGTTTACTTGGTCTTCTGAAAGATCAGGACGCAAGATAAAAATCATTTCGTATTGTTGACTCATGGTTTAAACTCCTTATGGACAAGTTGGCTTCATGATTCACTTAGAATCTGAATATCAAGAAGCAAGGATTAATCGAAACTAATCAATTGAAACAATGTCTTCTTTTTTTAGACACATTCCCCCATCCTAACACAATATTGAGGTTACAATGTTCAAATTAACGAGGGAATTGTTCTCGATATTCCCTTAAAATCAAACATCAAACTACAGACTGGATGACGAATGGCTAAGTAATGGCTAAGATATTCAAAGGCCACTTAGTCTGGTTCTGAACCATCTCACTGCTGAAGTTTATGCCGCAACGCTACGTTCGAGTAAAAACCAATCAAGGAAACGTCCACTATGGCTCACTTAATCTTAACCGTAGTGTGGCAGTGTTTGATGCTGCCCCTTGGGACGGAGGCCAACCCAGTGGGGTTGTCCTCAAGGCTGATACTTATGAATTTTTAGCCCCTTGTTTTCCTTCCAAAATTGTTGCAGTGGGTAGAAACTATAAGGCCCATGCAGAAGAACTTGGTAACACTGTACCCCAAGAACCTTTACTTTTTCTTAAACCCCCTTCAACCCTGATTGGGGAAGGTCAATCTATTCATTATCCCCCACAGTCTCAACAAGTTGACTATGAAGGAGAGTTGGCTTTAGTGATTGGGGAAGTAACTAAAAATTGTTCTGAGAAAGAAGCACGTAGCAAAATTTGGGGGTATACTATAGCTAACGATGTTACAGCCCGTGATTTTCAACGCAAGGATAATCAGTGGGTGCGCGCTAAAGGGTTTGATACATTTTGTCCTCTCGGCCCTTGGGTAATCCGTGAATTGAGTGCGGCCGCCAGTATTCAGACTTTTGTTAATGATGAAAGCGAACCAAGACAGTCTGGTTTGGTCCAGGATATGATCTTTTGTCCTCAAGTCATTGTCTCTTATATTTCTCAAATCCTGACATTGTTTCCAGGGGATGTTATTTTGACAGGAACCCCCGAAGGGGTTGGCCCTGTAAATGTCGGCGATCGCATTCGGGTAGAAATTGAGGGTATTGGTAGCATCGAAAACCCTATTATCAGTATGCCAACCGCTAACATTCCTACCAGCGAACCTGAGAATAAGCAGCCTCAGAAATCGTAGGAATTTCTGCATAGCGGCCTAAAGCTGATTGGGCAATAGAAAAATAGGAGGCTGCTAAACCACCTAAAAATAGTACATTGAATAAGGTTTCAATGAGAATGCCACCTTTTAAAGCAGGTAACAAGACAAATTGCATGATGATACCGCCTAAAGCCAATAAAATGCCGATGAGGATCGATTGCATGGCGTTATAGCGAATAAAATGGCTAATCTTATCATTACGAACCACGGCCGCAAATAAAAGAATAAATACCAGAAAACTGCCAAAACGTCCTAAAGGTCCGAGTAAGGCACTCACTAAACGATAAGTGATCTCAACAGGTATAGCAGGAAGCACCAAAAAGTTAAGAACTGGAAACTGTTCTAATAAGAACTCGCCAAAAAATACGGTGTCATAAACGGCAAAGCAATAAACTAAAGTGCCAAAAATACGATCGGTTATACTAACTGAACCACGCCACGTCATTCGGGGTTACTCCTTAATTATTAAACTGAGTTCATCTTTATCTTAAGATTTTTCGGTTTTAATGACCATGATATGGGGAGTCTGGGAAGTATGGGGGGTGATTGAAGAAGCAAGATTAGAACTAATATTAAAATAGAAATTCTGCCATACCCATCGGTGGAACTAAACGATCTACATCTAAAATAAATACAGTTAATAACTGCTCATTGTCTTCAATTCTAGTCACATGACTAGCTATTTCTAAAGTATCTCCACGACGATAGGAATCAGGTAACATCCGAATCTGACTAATAGGTAAATCAAGCATAGAAGGAGTTTGAGGGACTAAAATTCCAAACAATTCGTCAATACTATTTTTCGCTAAAATAAGAAATTGTCGTCCTTCTTTTTCGGGTTGAGGGACTCTAAAAAGACGTTGATGAAGATCAATCGCTGTCATTTCTTTTTCATCCACATAAATCAGTCCTAATGCTGTTGTCCCACTCCCTTCCATCGGAGTGTAGTGAGTGATCTTTTTCACCGACTCTACAGGCAAAGCTAAGTGAAGCGTCCCTATCTGAAAGATTAATAATTTACGGAGATGGGATTTTTCTTGTCCTAAAGAGGATTCAAAACTGTTTGTATAAGAGTAATTTGTTTTAGTATTCATTGTTAATTATTAATTGTTAATTGTTAATCATATTTTTAACGGTTTCCAGGAATTGTTGTTCAACGTAGGGTTTAGTAAAGTAGGCACTTGCTCCTAAATGGGTGGCTAACTGACGATGTTTTTCGCTGCTACGAGAGGTTAACATAGCAACGGGAATCTTCATCATTTGCGGATCACGACGACGCTTGCCTAAAAATTCAAACCCATTCATATTAGGCATTTCTACATCACAAATCACCAGATTTATCCCCGAAGTTTGTTGTAGTTGTTCTAAAGCTTCTCGGCCATCTTTAGCTTGTAGAACTCGATACCCTGATTTTTGTAAAGTTAAGGCCAAGGTTCGTCGTAAGGCCGCTGAGTCATCCACCACTAAAACCGTGGGATTTTGTGAGATTGTGATGGGGGTAGAACCTTGATTATCAGAACTTTCTACCCTAATACCAGCAGCTTTTCCTGAAGACTGATAAGAGTCTAAATGTTCCTCTAATAAGATAGTGCCATTGACCACAGGAATTAAGGTCCCATCCCCTAAAATGGTGCAACCATAAGTATAAGCAGGGGCAGCGATCGCTTTTCCAAAAGGTTTAATCACTAATTCTTGTTCCGTGAGCAAACGAGTCACTTCTAGGGCGTGTAAATGCTCTCCCCGTCGTAAAATGAGCAGGGGTAAACCCCAATGATCCGGGGTAGAGATTCCTTGAAGAGACTGAGAAACAAACCCATCAATAGAAGAACTGCGATACTCCAACAGATGTTGCATTGCATAAATAGGGATAATTTTTCCTTGCCAAGCCAAAAATCTTTGTTCTCCAGACACTTTAATCTGTTCAGGTTCGGGCATAATAATTTCTTCAATGCTATCAGAAGGCAAAGCAATAGCCGATCCTTGATGATAGTTATCATAATGAATTAAACAGACTAATAATTTAGCAATGGTTAGGGTTAAGGGTAGACGGAGGGTAAAAGTGGTTCCTTGGCCTGCTAGAGAACTCACCGAAACCTTACCTTTTAAAGCTGTTAACTGTTCTCTAACCACATCTAAACCCACCCCACGGCCCGACAGTTCACTAACTTTATTAGCTGTAGAAAATCCAGGTTCAAAAATAAGATTCTCTAGAGCTTCTTTTGTCATCAAAGCCACCTGTTCTGGGGTCACTAATCCTGCTTGAACAGCTTTTTTGGCAATTTTATCCAAATCCAGTCCCCCACCGTCATCGTGCATTTCAATGATAGTTTGGTTGCCTTGGTGATAAGCAACGATTTCGATTTTTCCCTGTTCTGGTTTGCCCAACTTGCGACGAATTTCTGGGGGTTCAATGCCATGATCAAAACCATTTCTGAGGAGATGTTGGAGGGGATCGTATAATTTTTCTAAGGCTGCTTTATCCACTAAAACAGAACTACCAGTTAACTCTAATTTAACGGGTTTATGATACTGATTAGATAAATCCCGTAAGACTCGAGGAAAGCGGTTTAAAACTTCCCCTAAAGGTAACATCCTCGCCCACATTAATTCATCTCTAAGTGAGTTAAGCATTTGTCTTTGTTCTTCTAAAGTTTGATTAGAAGAACGGGCAAAAAGAACAATATCATCCACTGATTCTTCTAACTGCATCATTTCTTCTAATAAATTCTGCACAATAGAATAAACCGTGCCATAAGAATCCATTTCTAATGAGTCAAAATCAGTGGCTTCTGAAAGAGTATATAAGGAAGAAAAGTCCACAGTATTTTCTCCATTGCCAGAGTTTTCCAGACCTTTTTTCTTTCCATAACGTTCAGGTCTAACTACCATTTGATCCGATAATTTTTTGAGGTTTTCTGTAATTTTTTGAAAATAAGAAAAGCGTTCAACTAAGTCTTTTACTTTGTTTTGTAATTGTTCATTTTGTAGGGATAAACTATTACGGTTAATTACCAATTCCCCCACTAAATTATTCATTTTTTCCAACCTGTTAAAATCAACCCTAACCGAAAGCAGACCCGCCTTTTTTTCTTTCGAGGATCTTTCTGTTTGAGATGAACGTCGTTGTCCTTTCGTCGCTTTAGAAGAACGAGTTGCACCACTGGAACGGGTGGGACGATTGGAACGAGTAGTATCAGAAGAATGTCTAAAGGTTTCACGGGAGACGGGTTTTCCTGTAATTGATGGATTACTTTGTTCTTCAACGGTTGGTAAGGTCTCAAAAATATTTTCTACCGACTCAATAAAAGTATCGATATTTTCTTGAATTTTTGTCTCATTAACTTCAACTTCTAAGGATAAAGTTTCTTCTTTGGGGGTTTCTACCTTGCCAAATAAATTATCTAAAGAAGCAGCAAAAGGAACCTCCTCCACCGGTTCAGATAGCTCCCCAACAGGTTCTCCAAAGACATCATCCAAAGCAGGAACCCCTTCCCAGTCCGGTTCTTCTTTTTCGGCGATCGTTGAACCAAAAATATCATCTAATGGAGGCGAATCACTAAACTCTAAGGACTTAACCGGAGTTTCTTGTTCAACCTCCACCCTATCTACAACAGCATCATCAGAGGATAATAATGACTGGGCCGCTTCCTCATCTTTCTCTGAAAAGAGATTATCCAAAGAAAATACAGAATTTTTGTTAACAGAAGGTTCTGAAGGTATTTCGACCACAGGAGCAGACATTGGCGTTTCCAGGATATTCCCTTGTGCCAAACTTAACAACGCCTCAGAAGGTTGACCCCCCGAAGTGCGATCGCCTTCCACTAAAACTAAATGTTGACTCTGTTTTAAGTCCCCTAAAGCCACCTGAGCAATAGATAACGCCTCTGAGGGTAACTGTTCGAGAGCCTGTACCATATTCTGAACAATCTTCCCAAACCCTGGTAGGCCAAGGATTTCAGAAAATCCACTGAAAACTTCCCCCTGAGTGCGTAAGGTTTGAGTTATTTGTTCATTGTCTCCAGAGGCCAAAGCTGTTTCAATTTCTTGTAAACCTTGAGCCACATCTACTTCAAACAGAGAAGAAACAATATCAATTCCCAAATCTGCTGAAGATGGGAGATACTGTTCCCCTTGAGCCATACTATCCCCTAAAATAGCCTCAATGGCTTCAAATATAGGCAAAGCAGTGTCGATGGCCCCCTCTTCATCAAAACTCCCTGTGATGATTTGGTCTTCTAAGGGATCACGCAAGTGATCGAAACCCTCTAATAATAGGTTTTCTAGCTCATCATCGATTATCACTGTCTCATCATAGAGAGCCTTAAAAATGTCTTCGAGACGATGGGCGATGATTTTGATGGTATCCAGTTCAACACTGGCCGCCCCACCTTTAATAGAATGAGCCGCCCGCATAATTTCGTGAATGGTTGAGGTATCACGCTCTTCTTTGAGGGTAAGTAATCCAGTTTCAATAATGTAGAGAAGTTCGGGGGCTTCTTCAATGAAAAATTGATAGGCTTGATCGCGGATGTCAGGGTTCATCATGGTTTTTGGGAGACGGGGAGATGGGGTGACGGGGTGACTGGGAGATGGGGTGATGGGGTGACTGGGAGATGGGGTGACTGGGTAACGGGGTGACTGGGTGACTGGGAGATGGGGTGACGGGGGGAGCGAAATATTAATATTGTTTCTAGTCTTCCCACACTCCCCACACTTCCCACACTCCCCACACTTCCCACACTCCCCACACTCCCCACCCTTTCTATTTCCTATTCAACTTTAAACCGTTCAACATTGGCTTGTAATTGTTGGGCCAGGAGTAGTATGTCTTGGAAAGATTTTGCTAAATCAAGGACAGAAACCGAAGTATTTTCGGCAATAGTAGAAACGTCTCCCATGACTTCATTCATAGACTTAGAGGTCAGAGATTGGTCTTTAGCAGCCTCGAAAATGGCAGTTACTAAGCCATCAATCTGTTGAGAAGTGACTGTTATCTGTTGCAGACTATTACGGGTTTGTTCAACTAATTCGGTTCCTCGCAATACTTGTTCAGTCCCCGTTTTCATAGTTTGGGTGACTTCTTTAGTTTCGCTTTGAATACTGTTAACTAAGGTTTCAATTTCTGCGGTAGCTTCTGCTGAACTGGTGGCTAAACCCCGTACTTCATCGGCAATGACGGCAAAGCCTCGTCCTTGTTCTCCGGCGCGGGCTGCTTCAATAGAAGCTTTGAGCGCGAGTAAATGGGTTTGTGCTGCGAAACGACTAATTAAATTAACTACCTTAGAAATCTTTTGGGACGATTCTCCTAAATGTTGAATTTTCTTAGTGCTTTCTGTCACGGTGTCTTGAAGAGAGATGATACCGTCCATGGTTTGATTAATGGCCTGTTCTCCAGCAACGACATTTTCGGAGGCTTTTTGAAAGGCTGTTAATGTTTGTTCCGCGTTTTCGGTGACAAAATTAATCGATTTACTCATGGCCGTTAAGCCATCGCCTGCTACTGTAATTTTTTCGAGTTGTTTGAGAGATTCTTCGGCTAAATTTTCGATTAAATGCTCATTATTGTTGGTGGTCTCAGAAAACTGTTGCGCAACAGTTGTAACTTGAGTGACTAAGGAACGAAGGTTTTCCACCGTTGCGTTATAAGAGTCAGCAATAGTACCAATTTCATCTTCAGTGACTTCAGCGCGAATGGTGAGATCCCCTCTACTAATGGGTTCTACTGCCATCAACAATTTTAAGGCTCTCTGTTGTAATTTTTCTTTGGCCATGCGTTGTTGTTCAGAAACAACGGTTTGCTCATGCAACAGTTTAGCCCGTTCTAAGGCGACCCCAACTTGTACGGCGACTTGGGTTAAAAAGTCAATTTCGGGTTGTTGCCAATGACGAGGACTTTGACAATTATGAGCAATCAGTAATCCTAATAATTCTCCTCCGGCTACAATAGGAACAACTAAATTGGCCTGAATTTCTAAGCTTTGCAGTTGTTGCAGATCACAAGAGTCTAAACCAGCTTTATGAATATTAGTTAGGGCTTTAACCCGTCCTTGACGATATTTATCCACAAAAGATTTCGCAAAACAAGGATCAGGAATATTCTGCCCTAAGGTGGCCGGATAGGCTGGATTAACCGATTCCGCGATTACGGTTCCTTTCCAATTTTCATCAAAACTATAGACAATAACTCGGTCCGTTTTCAGTGCATCACGACTACTTTGAACCACTAAATCAAAGAGATTTTCGGTAATTATTTCTGTGGAAATTTTTAAGGTAATTTCTTTAAGAACACGGGCTAACCCTGATTCTAAAGCCTTCGTTTGGGCTAGAGTTATACGGTTGATAGTAACTTGTATCTGGCTGACAAATTGTTTGAGGAAATTAATTTCTGTTTCTTGCCATTGCTCGTTATGGGTGCAACGTTGAGCAAATAAACAACCATAAAGGGTTTTTTGATTATAGATAGGGATAATCAATTGTTCTTTGACTTGCAACCTTTCTAAACTCTCTCGGTATCCAGAATTTTCGCTGATAGCGTCTAGTTGTTCGAGGGTCCACTCTTCTGTTGATAGGGTTGCTTGCAACTCTTGTAATAAACTTGTAGGAATCATCTCACTGTCATCCTCTTGTTCTAAAACAGAGGTAAAACCAGGACTAACTACTTCATACTTGACCTGGTCTTGATCATCTTCAGCAAAATAATAGATAAAGAGACGATCCAACTTAACTAAGCTTTTTGCTCCCTCTAACCCTCGATAAAACCAACTTTCCAAAGCCAAAGGATCAAGGGTTTGAGTAGAAGAAAGTTCTGCTAAAAAGCGGAACATTTTCGTTTTTTCCTGTAACCCTTCTTGATGAGTGGCAATATTGTTGGCCATCTCATTAAAATAGGTTCCTAACTCTCCCACTTCATCTTGAGAGAGACCCTCAACCCGAGCATGATAGTCACCACTGGCAAATCGTTGAGTCACTTTTTGTAAGCGTTTAATGGGTTTGGTAATAGCTGAGGCAATAATTCCGGCAACTACGACCACAACCCCCAAAACCGCCACCGATAAACCCAGTTGTAACACTAAACTATCTTTCAGGATTCGATTTAATCCCAGTTCGCGATCACCGTAAACCAAAATAGCAACTTCATTCCCGTTATGGTTAGGCAGTGCTTTGGCTGCCAGAGTATAGTTATGATTATTAACATATCCTCTTTCTCCAACGGTTTTGCCTTGAGCTTGTACTGCTTTTTTTAAGATAGATGTATTGGCAGGAAGGGCTGTGTTAAGGTTAGAATTCCTCAGTTCGGTTTTTTCAAAGGCAGTAGCTAAGGAAAATTGTTTATTTTCAGGATTATAAAGATAGACAGCACTATAACCAATATCTTGAAAAGTCTGTACGTTTTTCTTAACAATATCCGAATTCCCGTTAACAATATCCCCAGAAATAAGAGTCCCGATTACAGTTTGTGTACCGGGTAGTTTAACAGGGGTAATGGTATAACGGATCAAGGCATCTTGGCCCCTCAGTCCGGCCGGTAGAGGTACTTTTTCTTGGATTAGTTCTTGTAAACTAACTAATTCACTGGTACGGATTTGTTTTTTTTGTGCCATGACCCGGGTAACTAACCCTTGAGGGTTAAATATTTCCCCCTGACGTGGACTATTAGCATTGGCAATAATACGTGAAGTTTTATCGACTAAAGTAACATATTCAAGACCATAAAGTTTTTGTTCATTTTTTAAAATAGATTCTAATTGAGTGCGAATTTCTGGAGATAAAGATTCTCCTTGATTAAAAATTTTTGTAGCTTCAATAATTGTAGGATGTTCTGACTTAGCGGTAGCACCTAAACCCATTTTGTCTAAATCGGTATTGTAATTGAGTTCACTAACAGCTAATTGAGATTTTGTTTGATAAAGTAAATGAGAGCGTAAACTACCAACTAAAGAGCTTGAACTTAACCCAATTAATCCCCCTAATGCAAGAAAAATTAGAGCAGTAATCATTTGAGTCTTGCGACTAATAGGCAAGTTATAAAATTGCTCAATCAGTGGCAATCCAGAAGAGCTTTTAGGGTTATATTTGACTACTTTTTTAGAAATAAAAGGCGAAGAAAGAGAGGTTTTTCCCCTTGTAGAAGAAGGTTTGGGAACTGGTTTAACAGGGTTTTGCATAGATAGTACTTAACAATTAATATTAACAACTCAAATAGGAAACAGCTTAATCTTTTGACTGCAAAAAATGGATTAATCTTCTACTGGTAAATTAATCAAAATTCCTCCCATCACATCTCCCACCTTAAAAATTTTGCTAGGATAACGTTGTTTATGGATAGGATGTTGATTATGACAGTCAATACAAGCAGCAGAAACAGCTTTATCAGGATAAAGAGCAGAGAAATATTTTTTCCCATCTTTAACCTGATATTCTTTATAAGGTAAGCCCGTATCTAATACTTCTCTCATTGCTTTTTTCTCAAAATTAGTGTTGGGAATATTATTCTCATTGAGACTCCAATCGGAAATAGCCCCATAACTAAACGCACTATTTTCTGAGGCTAATTCTGAAGTCATGCGAAACATTTGTGCTGGTAGGGGCAAAGCTTTCTCCTGTTGCCAATGTTCAGAAGCCCTAACAACGTTTTCATCTTTGAGCCGTTGCACAACATGTTTACCGTAAATGATGCGTTCAGACTTGATAATGCGGTGAATATAATCAGTTACCATATCCGCGGGGACTTTGGCTCCCAGTTGCCGGGCATCAAGGGTGGCACAAGAAACAACGACAAACCAACTGGCCACCCCGAGTATGATGAGGGTGATCAACCGCAGAAGGAATTTTATTGCTCGTAACTTTTGAATTAATGTCTGTATCATGGTTCTGTAGGCAGTATGCGAGTGGATAGGGTGCTAAGTGTGAGTAGTTTGGGGAGAATTTAGAATTTCTTTATTCTCTATTTCTCATGTTGCTACTTAACTTTGAACTGTCGGACACTTTCTTGTAAGGACTGAGCAATGGCTAAGAGTTCTCGGAATGAGTTGGAAACTTGGGCTGCTTCGCTGGAGGTTTTATCGGAGATGGCTGCCACTTGACTCATGGTTTGGGTCACCGTTTGACTGGTTTGGGACTGTTCAATGGCAGAACGGGTAATAGCTTCGACCAGTTCACTAATTTGAATACTCGCTACAGTGATCTGATTGAGACTTTTACGGGTTTCATCTACTAATTTTGTCCCGGTTACTACCTGTTCTGTCCCTGCTTCCATTGCTGCTACTACATCATTGGTTTCTGCTTGAATATCGGCAACTAGGGTTTCAATTTCGGCTGTCGCTTCAGCAGACTGACGGGCAAGCGATCGCACTTCATCGGCAACTACAGCAAAACCTCGTCCTTCTTCCCCTGCGTGTGCTGCCTCAATGGAAGCATTCAGGGCGAGTAGGTTGGTTTGATCGGCAAAACTACTAATTAAGTTGACCACTTTAGAAATTTTCTGGGAGGACTCTCCTAACCGTTTCACTTTCTTGGCGGTTTCGGCTACTGTCTGACGAATGGCCATAATTCCGTCTACTGTACGATTCATGGCTTCTTCTCCCTGTTCTACGGTTTCAGTGGCTTTTTGAACGGTGGCTTCGGCTAATTCTGCGTTGGCTGCAACCGCACTAATGGAGGCGTTCATGACTTGCAGTTTATCTAAGGTCGCAGAAATATCCTGTGCCTGTTCAAAGGCTTCCTGGGATAAGGTACGAATAGCTGAGTCGTTCTGTTCGGTTGTCTCAGAGAGTTGTCCGGTGGCGTTTTGTACCTGGTTAACGATTTTTCTCAGGTTTTCGATGGTGGCGTTATAGGAGTCGGCAATAGTACCAATTTCATCTTCTGTCACCTTAGCCCGAATGGTGAGATCCCCTTGAGAAACCGGATCTACTTCCATCAGCAATTCTAATGCCCGTCTTTGCAGTTGTTCTTTAGCTATTCTTTGTTCTTCCTCAGATTTTTTCTGTTCTTCGAGGAGATCAGCCCTTTCTAGGGCAAACCCGATGTGAGTAGCAACCTGCGAGAAGAGGCTAATTTCTGGACTATTCCAGTTTCTAGGGCCGGAACATTGGTGGGTAATGTATAAGCCCAATAATTTCCCTTTACGAATCACAGGTGCGACTAAATTAGCACGGACTTTAAAGGGTTCGAGTTCCTTAAGGTGACATTCGGTTAATCCGGCGTTATAAATGTCTGGAGTAGCTTGAATCCTACCATCGAGGTATTTATCGACAAATTTAGTGGCAAAACAAGGGTCCATAATTTTCCCATCTAAAGCATGGGGATAACCCTCGGCCACATCTTCGGCCACAATGGTTCCTAACCATTTTTCGTCAAAGGTATACAAAAGAACTCGATCGCTTTTGAGAATACGACGCATCTGTTGAACCGCCACTTCCATAATTTCTTCTGTATTGATGGCTGTGGCGATGCTCACGGTGATACTCCGTAACTCTTGAGCGAGTCTGGCATCCAGTTTTTGTTGTTCCTCTAGGGTAACGCGGTCGATAGTAACGTTTAACTGTTCGGCTACACGCTGGATAAAGTTGATTTCTTGCTCTTGCCATTGATGGGGTTCTTGGCAATGATGGGCGATCAACAGGCCAAAAATATCCCCTTGCTTGATCACAGGAACCACTAAATTAGCTTGAATCTGCAACTTTTCCATCAGTTTATAGTGTTTGGGATGAAAACCGGCTTCATGGACATTATCCGTGGCAAGCACTCGCCCTTGACGGTATTTTTCCATAATTTCTCGGGGAATACAGCGATCGCTAATTTCCAGTTCTTTGGCACTGGGATAACCGGAAGCAACGGACTCATGAGCAATAAAAGAACTACCATCGAGATTAAATTGATAAATCACCACTCGATCAACTTTCAAAACCTCTCGTAACTGTTCCAAAGTGCGATCTAAAATTTCTTCTAATTCCTGACCATCGTTAATCACAGTACCGGCAATTTCTGCTAAGAGGTTGGCCTGTTGTGCGAAGAAGGTTTGTTTTTCCACTAAGCCATAAATTCGTTGGCTCATGGTGTTGACGTTTTTGGCTAAAATACCGAATTCATCATCTCCGGAGGCTTCTATTTCCACAGTTAAGTCCCCTTCACCAATTTTCTTGACCGCACGAGTAACACGGCGTAGAGGACTGATAATTTGTTCAGAAAGGAGAACAGCGGCAGTTCCAGCCAACCCGGCAGTGATTAAGGTTCCTAAAAAGATGGCGGAGAGGAGTTTTCTCTGGGGACCAAAAACCTCGGCATTATCTAGAGCAATCACTCCATTCCATCCTAAGTGGCCAAAACCATCGATTTTGGGAAGGGGTGCTAAAGCTAAAAATTGCTCCCTATCCATGGCTACTCCGGGTTTTTTTTGATTGGCAAGAGAAGGATAAATGGAGAATAAAGAGGGGGCTTGGACAGCTTTTAGTTCAGACTCCTGGCTTCTTTTATCTACTTGCCAGACACTATTGATGTAAGTGACTTTTACTCCTTGAGGGGCTAGAAATACCTCTTCATTGTCATTGACTAAATAAATATCTTTTTTGTGTTGATGGGATGCTTGATCAGTGCCTTTTTGAATCACTGTTTTTAGGTTTTCAACGGGCATCCGCGAACGAATGACCCCAATTATTTTCCCTGTTTGACTATCCTTGATGGGAGCGGAAAAATAAATATTAAACGTTTCCTCGGTGGTAGAAATGAGGGGTTGGCTAATGATAGCGGATTTAGTTTTAAGAACTTCTTGAAAGTAACTACGATCGCCATGATTTTTTAAAGGTGTGCCTTGAGATTGGGCAATGACATCCCCTTGTAAATCAAAGACGGCGATACTGTCATAAAATTGATAAATATCTGTATAACGATCTAAAATTTTTTGTTTATCTTGAGCAGAAAGACTATCTCTTAATTCTGCTTGGGTAAAGATGTTGAGGGTGGCCAAAGCTTGAATATCAAGATAGCGATCGCTCATAAAGCGAGATACTTGATTACTCAATGCCTCAACATGGGTAATTTCTGATTCTTCAATTTGATGATAAAGAATGTCACTAGAAATTTTATAGGCTAAAGAACCGACCACAACAACTGGCATAATACCAATGACCGTGGCTGCTAGAATACTTTTGGAACGTAGGGTTAAACGTTGGCACCATTGCATGACAGGCCAATGGTGCCAAGGGGGTGAGATGGTTGGAAATGGTTCTCTAGGGGGTTCAGGGGAGGGTTCAACCTGGCTTTCAATAGTCAACAGGGAAGACTTGGGGGTTTCGGTTTTAGAGGTATCTGGGGATTGATTTTCTACTAAAGAAAATGCCTGATCAACAGAACCATTATAGTTATTATTATCTTCAGTATTGTGGTTAGGAGAAATCTGAGTCATGGGATTAACTAAAAAATGAATATCAATAAACGGGTAGAATACTGCTAAGCTGAGTTAAGAGTTGGAGTTTTTCCCATGAGATAATCAGGGTTTAAGACTCTTGATTTTGACCAGTTGTCTATAAATTTTCTTATATTGAACTAAGGTCGCTAAGCTGCTAAATCACTCCGTAGTGACTGACTGGGAGACGGAGAGAGAGTTTTACTAATTTGTCAATAGGTTGTTTTCACAAGTCAAAAGTCAAAATTTTTAACTTAAGTAATAAGATTCAAAAAATGATTCTCTTCTTATTTTTATTCTTCATAAATGAAGAGGCTTTTAGGCTAAGTTTTTAATAAAAGCTTTTTCCTTCGTAAGCCCTAAACGATGTGTAGAATTTATAAAATAAGTGCTATATACAATAGAAGAGGATGGATATTTAACTTGTCGGTTCAATCATTAAGAGGGTTGGGGCATAGCTGCCAGAATTGCTTCTGGTTCGAGTACCACCCACATTTCTTGACCTTCTGGTAACCAATAACCTCGCAGAAAAGGGGCTAAACTGGAGCTAATAGCTGAGTCGAAAGAGGATTGAATTTCATTGGGGTTACACCATTCAATATCATCAACGCCAGTAACCACGGCTCCTAAATGCTGACGCTGAGCTTTAGGCACTCTTTGAGCGGGTGTTCCTGCATGGAGGATAATACTACGATAAATAGGGGTTACTTGTGGTTGTTGGTGCCAAGGGGTTAATCCCAGTAACGCCCCTAAATCGATTATCCAGAGAATTTCTCCTCGCCAGTTATAGACTCCCATAACCCAAGAGGGCATTTCGGGGATGGGAACGATTTGACCCAGGGGAATGGTGATCACTTCGGTGAGTTGGGTGACGGGCAACAGTAAAGTTGTGTCTGGAACTAAGCGAAATCGCAAAAATTGCTCTAGTTGCTCGGCGTTTTGATGGCTTAGGGTGGTTGTTGAAACGTTGGTTTGAGAAAATTGAGGTTGAACCACAATGGCTAACTCCTGATAACTTTAGGGGATGAGTTCTTGAATGGTGTTCAAAAATGTATCTTGATCTATGGGTTTGGGAATATAAGCGTCGGCCCCTTGCCGTTTACCCCAAAATTTGTCCACGTCTGTGTCTTTTGTGGAACACATAATGATGGGAATTTTACTGGTACGTTCTTCGGCTTTGATCTCCCGACAAATCTCAAAGCCACTCAGTCCGGGTAAAATCACATCGAGAACTATCAAATCAGGGAGTTCCCCATTCAATTTTTCTAGTCCTTCTTCGCCACTGGTGGCGATTTGGGGGATAATTCCTGCTAGTTTTAAATATCCGCTAATGATTGCTCTTTCTGTCACAGAATCGTCGATAACAAGGGCAGTTCCCATGATTATTTTTACCTCGTTTAATGATTGATTAATGTGTTTGATCAGAATTCCCTAGTCTTAGACTTCCCTTAAACTTAAGGAAAATAACATTGTTAACCCATAAAATTCCGAAAATTGACAATTACAAAAAAATTGGTACGAATGCTTAGACAACACTTTCTTGTTTGAGATTTTTGCGAATGGCACTTAAAACTAAGTCGGGATTAACTGGTTTACTCATAAAGTCTGTTGAACCCACCATTTTGGCCCGTACTCGATCCACAATCCCGTCATTTCCTGTGAGAATAATAATGGGAGTATGACGGAAAAAGGAGAGTTTTCTCAGTTGTCCACAAATTTCGTAACCGTTGGCGTTGGGCATCACCAAATCTAAGAAAATAACGTCTGGTTTACGGGCTAACAGAATAGCGATCGCTCTAAGAGGATCGTTAATGCCTAAAAATTGGTAGTTAGCCCCCACTAAGATTTTTTCTAGGGTTTGACACATCAAGGGACTATCATCCACACAGGCGATCAACGGACCGTCGGAAACCTCTGGAGTGGTTGCGGTGGGGTTTGTTGGGGGAAGGGAGACTGGGGGGGATAAGTCTTGGATGGTTATTAGTTCTATTAATCCCATCTGTATGTATGGCAGGAGAGAACTGGTGAGAGTCACTACATCTCGTTTCATGCGGATGGAGAGATCCCGTAGGGTTTGATTACCGTCTAGGAGTTGTTTGAGGGTTTGATAAACTTGGGGAGAGGTGCGTTTTTGTAATTCGTCTGCCTGGCGAATAATAGGGGACGAGTTGGGAGAGCGATCGGCGACTTTTGCTCCTTGCCAAGCTTGCCACTGTTTTTGAGCCTTGTTAATTAGTTGATCCGCGTCGATCAAAACTAATCGCGTAGAGAGCAAGTTGTCTTGTCTGAGTTGACAAGTGACTTCCATGCTTTGGGTAATATCAAATAGCACTTCGATAATTACTGAGCGAATCATTCTAGCAGCTTGTTCGCGACTAATTTTTTGTTGTTCTACCCACAAACACAGCAGTTCATATTCCCAACATAAACGAAAGTCTTGATTCCCTAACCTGGCTAAGTCTACTTGTAAAGAGGACAATTTACTGGCAATTTCGGGGAGATAACGGGCAATATGTCTTCTCCACCGTCTCACGGGATGGTTTCCCCCAGTGGCATACATAATTCGTCCTAAATACAAATAAAAGAACCATGTTTCTTGTTTGCTATTGGTTAAAACCAGTTGACCACTAAATCTAGGTTGTTTGAGGCTATCAAAAAACCCTGCTTGTCTTGATGGTGTAAATTCTGATATGGAAGTTGGGGTTTGATGAGGATAGGCAGTTGTCATCATTACATTTTGCATAAGGTGAGTCATCACACTGTTACAATTCTAGAGTTCCCTTAATTGCCCAAAAAATAACATTCCGAAGTGAGTAGGAGTGACGCATTGACAGATGATTGACCCTAATGTCGGGCAGAATACCCCATCCTTCCCTTCTGGGAGGAAACAGGAAAAGTATTTAAAGCGTTTAAATTCTCAATACCTCATATCCTAAAGGGGAAAAAGATTCATGAGTTTAGGATTATTCCTAAATATAACGGTCGTTATTTTGTCGCTCAATTTGTCTATGAAATTAAGGAGGAAATAGTAGAAAATCGAGATAAAGATCCATGTTTAAGCTTAGACTTAGGACTGAACAATTTAGTAGCAGCGATTGATACAAAAGGGTCGTTATTCCTAGTGGATGGACGAAAACTAAAATCAATAAACCAATGGTACAATAAGCAGCTAAGTAAATTACAATCTCTTAAAGACTTACCAAACATTGAACATTGAACATTGAACATCTTTCATTTTGGTTTCAAGCCTCTCCCTTTAGGGAGAAAGAAGTTTGGGAGAGGTTTCAAGCCTACTTCCAAACTAATGATAAATGATAAATGTTAAATGATAAATGAAATGACCAGAATATAATGCAGATAATCCAGAAACCTATGAATTTTCAGGAAAGAGAATAAAGAGAGGTTTGTATCGGACTAAGAATGAAAAATTAGTTAACTCAAATATTAATGGTTTTGCTAACATTGGAAGTAAAAGTAAAGCCAATCTTTTTTAAAAGAGAGAGGTATTAGAGGGGCTTTTGGTTGATCTAAAGCTATATTTATTGTGGCTAAAAAAGCTTAAAATTAAATTAATATTTAATCAACCAAAATGCTTCATTTCTAATATATAAGGGGTTACTATTAGCAGGAGGAGCAATCATTTTGACTTCTTTCATTAAAACATTATGTTCAACTTTCCAGTTAGTATAATCAGCAGATTCATCTTTTTCTTGTTCGGGACAACTATAAGTTACTTTTTGAATTTTATGATCATCAATTTCAAAAAAACGTCCACATTTTTGTGGTAAAATCATGATAACTAGCAAACGATTTTCTTGCTTAGGATATAAAGTAATGGTACTCGGTTGTTTAACACCAGTTGCTACTCTCCCCCAAAATTGAGCCGTTGCTGCATAGCTTTTTTGTCTAGGTTGAGGATTAACAATTGCTATTTCATTTAAAGGTTGAAAATCAGTTTTAACTTTTGATAATTCAGAAGGATTCAATAATAGTAATAAACTCATTGATAAACTTAAATTAATATTCATATTGCTGATGAATTTAGTATCTGTATTGTGTTAAAGTTTAACTAAAATTAGGTGATTTTTATTAATCACCGATGAGAGATATTTACGCTCACAAATTTTATAATCTTGTTGATTGTTAAATTAATCATGAAAAAAAACGAAATACTGATTATTGGTTATGGTAATACCCTAAGAGGAGATGACGGAGTTGGTTATAAAATAGCAGAAATCATTGAACAATGGAACCTTGATAATATAACATCTTTTGCCGTTCATCAACTCACCCCAGACTTAGCGAAAAATATTGCTAAAGTGGATACGGTAATTTTTATAGATGCAGTTCCCATTACTGATATCAATACTGCAAAACTTGAAACTAAAACCATTTCTATTGAGCAAAAAATTAATAATTTAGCCCACCATAATAACCCCGAACAATTATTATCTTTAACCCAAGCTATATATCAAAAAGTACCTCAAGCTTATTGGATCTTAGTTCCTGCTATAAACTTTAATTTTAGTGAAGAATTATCACCAATTAGCCAAAAATATGTTAATCTCACCTTAGAAAAAATCAAAGATATTTTATCAACCAAATAATTTATTATTCATGATTATCGAAAGTGCAGAACTTTTTTTATTTGAATTACCTTTCATCAAAAGTTATCAAACTAGCTACGGTGAAATGAATCAAAAAAGAAGTATTATAGTTAAACTATCTACTTATAATTTATCTGGTTATGGTGAAGCATCAACTTTACCTTTTCCTTTTTATTTACCCGAATATACTGACACTTCCTATATTGTCTTAAAAGATTTAATTCTTCCTCAAATTCTTGGTAAAACTATCAATTCTCCTAGTGAATTTCATCAATTTTTATCTCATATAAAAGGTTATAATTTTGCAAAAACAGCCGTAGAAACCGCCTTATGGGATCTGTATTCACAACAACTTAAAACACCTTTATGGAAACTATTAGGAGGAAAAATTAAAGAGATTCAAATAGGTGGCGCAGTTGGTATTACAAAAGATAAAAATAAACTCTTAGAAGAAATTAGTTTAAGAATCGAACAAGGTTATAAGAGAATTAAACTCAAAATCAAACCAGATTGGGACATTCAACCCCTAGAAATTATTAGAAATAAGTTTCCCGATATTCCTTTGCTTGCTGATGCAAACTGCGCTTACACTTTACAAGATATAGACTTATTAAAAACCCTAGATAACTTTAACTTAATGATGATAGAACAGCCTTTAGGTTGGGATGATATTATTGATCATGCAGAACTACAAAAACAGATTGAAACCCCTATTTGCCTCGATGAAAGTATTTTATCCTTAGAAGATACTCGCAAAGCTATTAAACTAAATGCTTGTCAAATTATTAATCTTAAACCTGGAAGAGTTGGGGGACTAACAGAAGCAAAAAAAATACACGATTTATGTCAAAAAAATAATATTGGAGTTTGGTCTGGGGGAATGTTAGAGTCATCTATAGGAGCATTTTTTACCCTTTCTCTTGCCACTTTAGACAACTTTATTTATCCTGCTGCATTAAATACTAATGACTATATTGATGACATTGTTACTCATAAATGTCTGCCAGAAAATGGAACAATAAAAGTTCCTCATTTTTTAAGTGACTTTGAGGTAAATGAAGATAAATTGAGACATTATACAGTTTCCTCAAAGACAATTATATAGTCTCAGTCGAACACCAATTTAATTTTAAAAAAGCGAAAAATTAGGTAGTGTATCATAAGTAGTGAAAATTAAATTTTTGCCCAAGTTTCTGTTAGGATGATAATAAAAAACCTAATTCCGCAAACTTATAGCGATGGGAATCAAAACCGTCCCGATCGCATAATTCAACCAATCTTTGGCGTAATCGCCAACCAACAGATGTATAGCTGCTAATATAACCGTGGCGAGTCGAGGTTCAACTTGAGCCTTTAGACGACTTCAGAAGGATGTCTTTAACGAAATCTGATTGCGTCAAAATTCCCTGAGATGGGCTAAAGAGGAAAGCCAGCAGAAACAGCCCAAAGGCCACCAAAACAATGGCCGAACCCGAAGGAATGTCCAGATAGAAGCTCAAATACATTCCGGCAATGCTGGCAAATGCCCCCAGACAGCCGCCCAAAATCATCATCTGGTGTAGCTCTTTCACCAGTAGATAAGCCGTCATTCCAGGGGACACAAGCATGGCAATCACCAGTAACACCCCCACAGTTTGCAGACTAGCAACTATGGTCAGACTAATGGCGGTGACGATGCCGAGGTAATACCAGCGCACCTGTAGACCACCCGCTTGCGCCCCAATGGGGTCAAAGGTGTAAAACAAAAGCTCTTTGTAAAACAGGCATACACAGATCAAAATGATTAACGTCACGCCAAAAGTCAGCATCAGATCGCCCCGGTTGACCCCCAGGATATCGCCAAACAACACATGAATCACATCGATGCGGTTGGCTCCTGGCAGCACCGTTACCAGGGTTGTACCGATCGCCAGAAATGATGCCAAGATCAACGCCATCACGGAATCCATCTTGAGCCGGGATTGGGACTCAATGCCAGCCAGCACGACGGCACTGACCACCCCTGCTACCAGCGCCCCCAACGATAGGGGCAACCCCAGAACCAGAGCCACCGGCAACCCGGCCAGGACAGAGTGAGCAATCATATCACCCATCATGCTCATCTGTTGCACGATCATATAGCTGCCCACTACGGCGCACAAAACCCCCAGCATTACTCCCATTGTCAGGGCATTACGCATGAATTCAAAGCCCAACGGCTCAATTAACCAGTTCAAACCAATACACTCCCTTTTATCTACTAAATTAAACACGCGAGACCTTATGCAGTAATAGACCACACCGGGGCATCGTAGGCTGCCAGCAAGTTGTCTTTCGTCATTACTTCTTGGCGCGGTCCCTGGGCGATGACCCGCTTATTCAGCAATAGTAGCTGATCGTAGTGATCCAGAGTTTCGCTGAGGTCATGGCTGATGACGAACAAAATTTTCGACTGGGCCTTAAGCTCGCTAAAAATGTCAAACATGATGGACTCTGTTTTCTGGTCCACTCCGTTGAAGGGTTCATCCAAAATTAGGAGTTCGGCTTCTTGCGCCAGGGCCCGGGCCAAAAATACTCGCTGCTGCTGCCCACCGGACAGGTTGCTAAGGCTGCGATCGCGGTATTCATACATACCAACCCGTTGTAGTGCCGCCTTAACCAGTTCGCGCGACTGGCGACTAGGACGACGGAACAGCCCGGTTTTCTGGGTGCAGCCCATCATGGCCACATTCCAAACAGTAATTGGATAGTCCCAATCAATTTGCGATCGCTGGGGTACATAGGCAACCTGGGAAAGCTGCTCTGTCAGAGGCTTCCCTTTTAATAGGGCGGTCCCCGTGGCCGACTTAATCAAGCCCAGCATAGCCTTCACCAAGGTGCTTTTACCCCCCCCGTTTGGGCCAAAGATGCCCACCAATTGGCCCGCATCGAAAGTACAACTGACATTGTTGAGTGCTGTAAAACTGCGGTAACTCACGGACAAGTTTTGAACGAGCAGCATAGTCTGCCTCCGAGAAAAGTGAATAGAAAATGAACAGAAAATGATGCAAGCATGAAATAAGTATATTGCAAATCTTTCTTAAAAAGCAACGGCTTTCTCGTCAGCAATATAAATGAAACACTCACTATTTTCAGGTAGTGTTTCATAATCTGTGCTGCTTAATTTCTTTATCTTTTTTTTAGAAACAATTTATTAAAATATCCATAATCATGATTTAAACTATAGTGAGATTATTTCTCAATTAGATACCCAAATATATTTGCAAAATCCTATGAGTTTTTTCTTTCAGTCAAGGCCCCGTTTTGCCAGCACTTTCGCCGCTTTAGCTCTTGTAGCTGGTTTAGCCGCCTGTGGTAGCACTCCCGAAACGACCACCTCCACAGAAGCAACGGAAGGTGATGGTGAAACCATAAAAGTCGTCGCCTCCTACAGCGTCATTTGCGACATGGTGGAGCAAGTTGCAAAGGGGGTGTTTGAACCCGACTGCCTGATAAGTTATGACCAAGATCCACACACCTATGAAGCCAAGTCATCTGACCGACAGGCCATCGAGCAGGCGGATGCTGTGTTCTATGGGGGGATGAATTTTGAACCGTCGATTATTGAGATGGCAGAAGCGACTACCACCCCTGCTCCCAAAGTTGCCGTACACGATGAAGCCGTTCAGGACGTGATTGAAATTGAGGAAGAAGGGGAAGTGGAACCCGACCCCCATGTTTGGCATGACGTGGAAAACGGCACCCGCATGGTAGAGCTAATCGAGCAAACCCTGGTTGAAATTGACCCCGACAATGCCGAAACCTACGCCAGCAATGCAGATGCCCTCACCAATAAGTTAGAACAGTTGAACGCCTGGATTCCGGAACAGATTGCCACTATTCCAGAAAATAAACGCCGCCTGATTACCACCCACGACGCTATGAGCTATTACGCCAGAGCCTATGGTCTGAAGGTGGAAGGTACCCTGTTGGGAGTCTCAACGGATGAACAACCCACAGCCGCCCAGGTTAAGTCACTATCCGAAGGGATTAAGACCATTGGCGTTCCCGTGCTGTTTGCAGAACTAACCGCCAACGACAAGGTACTGCAAACTGTTGCCAATGAGGCAGGGGTGACTATTTCAGAAGATGTGCTGATTGCTGACGGTATTGGGGAAAAGGACACTCCCTCTGGAACCTATCAAGGCATGCTGGTTTACAACACCTGTACCATCGTGAACGGACTGGGGGGTACCTGTTCGGAGTTCGAGTGATATATGATATATTCCCTCGTTAACCCCTACACAGTTTAACGGGGGATTCTTTCCACATAGCTGTTAGTAATTTCTTGCTGCTTACTCAAATAAAATACTCCCATTTATTCGTCAGTTTCTAGGACATAAATAACCTGTTTAAACAAAAACAAAAATGAATAATTTTCTGTATAAATTAACTTAAGTTTTAGACGTTTAAAAAGGTTTTGCCATTCTTCATCAGTTCGATTATTATGAGGATGTTCTAAGAATTCAAAATTGACTAAACTATCAACAGCATAAGTTAAATATTGTTGGAGCTTATTGTCATAAATATCCTCGATAATTATAATTTTTTGACCGACTCGTTTAGCTTCGGAGAGAACAGAAACTACATCTATGGTATGATGTAGGACGGTAAGAAGTAAAACACTAGAGAAAGTTTTATTTTCAAAGGGAATTTTTTGACCCTCATAAATAATGGGATTGACCTGAGAAAAGAGACTAAAATTTTGGATATCGAGGGGAACAATTTTAAATCCTTGTAACTGGAAATAATGAGCAATTGTGCCTAAGCCACTCCCTAACTCTAAGATTAAATCTTGACGGTTTAACCACGGTTCTAATCGCTTAAATTTCTGACGAGCATCCCACTGCCAAAGGGGAAGCATTAAGCGAGCTAACCAAGGCCATTGTTTGATAATTTCTAGTCCCATTTTTCCTCAAACGTTAACAATTTTACCTGGGTTTATTTTGAATTTAACAGACATTTGGTGACAAAATCTAAAGTTTTGCGAACAACCATAGACAAAATTACCTCAGCATTGGAAAATATAACTATCCAGTTATATAGCAATGGTTATGGTTAAAACTCCTGTTAAACCCGATCAACCGAAACCAGGAACAAAAGCACCTGCGAAAGAAACTCTCCTCACTCCTCGCTTTTATATCACAGACTTTGAAACTGCGGCTAACCTATCTCTAACAGAACAGGAAACCGAGTTAAACGCCATGTTGACGGAAATGCGCAACGACTACAACCGTCATCATTTTATGCGAGATGAAGAGTTTAAAACCGGTAACTGGGATCATTTAGATGAAACCACAAAAGAAGGATTTATTGAGTATTTAGAACGGTCTTGTATTTCTGAATTTTCTGGCTTTTTACTCTTCAAAGAATTGTCTAGAAAACTCAAAGGCCGCAATCCTATTTTATCGGAAATGTTCCAGTTAATGGCCAGAGACGAAGCTCGTCATGCAGGTTTTTTAAACAAAGCCATGTCTGACTTTAACCTATCCTTAGATTTAGGAAAGGTTACAAAAACCCGTACCTATACTTTCTTCCCTTTAGAATGGGTTATTTATACGGTTTATCTTTCTGAAAAAATTGGTTACTGGCGTTATATTATCATCTTCCATCACTTAGAAAAACATCCAGAAAAGCAGTTTTATCCAATTTTCAAAAAATTTGAAAATTGGTGTCAAGATGAGAACCGTCATGGTGATATTTTTACGGCTTTATTGCGTTCTCAACCCAAACTTTGGAAAACCTGGAAAGCTCGTTTATGGAGTCGCTTTTTCCTCTTATCTGTGTTTGCAACCCATACTTTAACTGTTCATGAAAGAGCTAGTTTTTATGAGTCTTTAGGGTTAAACGCAACGGAATTTGATAAAGAAGTGATCCGTAAAACCAATGAAACCTCAGCTAGAGCTTTTCCTAGTGTCTTGGACGTAGATCACCCTGAATTTTATCCTCGTTTACAACGTTGTTCTCAGCGTAATTTGAAGATGAAAGAAATAGGAGAAAGTAAAGCTCCTAAATTCGTGAAAACCTTACGTAAACTACCTTTAATTGCTGGTATTGTGGGAGATTTATTCCGTGTTTATCTAATCAAACCCATTGATGCTGAAGCTTTACGGGGAACTGTTAGATAGAGTTAAATCAATCATAACCTCAAATTAATCTTGAAAGCTTGTGTGTGCAGGCTTTCTTTTTTTTTTGCTATATTAATCATTATATGCTCCAATATTCTGTTGATTCCCTGTTCCCTAACCTCATGGAGTAACTGAGAGGGGAAAAATATGAATAAGACCCCGTCGTTAACGACAGAATTTAAACAAAATGTGAGGAAGAATCTGATGACAGCAACTATTAAAGCTACAGAGAACAAAAAATTAGCATTACCTCCAGGGATTAAACGTTACGGTTTACAAGCTATTTTTAATCTTATTTTTCGTCCTATACCTACTTTAGAAAGGTATCGCGATCGCTACGGAGATATTTATTATTCTCCTAGTTTTGCTGGTTTTCCCCCTTTTATTATTATTGGCAATTCAGAAGGGGTTGAAAGCTTATTTACGGCTGATCCTGACTTATTTGAGACAGGAAGTTCTAACAAAGCTATTCAACCCTTATTAGGGGATCAATCCATTTTACAATTAGATGGGGAACCTCATAAAAAACGGCGCAAGTTGTTAATGCCATCGTTTCATGGTCAACGGTTACAAAGTTATGGAGAGATTATTACAAATATTACTCAGTCTATCATAGATCGCTGGCAGAAAGATGATATTTTTTTGATGAGAGAAGCGGCACAAGAAATTACATTAAGTGTGATTCTTCAAGCTGTTTTTGGCATTAATGAAGGAAACAAATATCAACAATTAAGACAACAATTAACTCGCTATTTAGACTTATTCAATTCTCCTGTTTACACGACTACTTTATTTATACCTGCTTTACAAAAAAATTGGGGTAAGTGGAGTCCTTGGGGAAATTTTATTTATCAGAGAGATCAGGTTTATGAGTTACTAAGTCAAGAAATTGATAAACGAGGAACAGCAACAGAGGGAGAAGATATCCTGAGTTTACTATTATCAGTAACCGATGAACAAGGCGAACATCTTAGTAAGAATGAGGTGATGGGTGAACTAATGACTATGTTATTTGCTGGTCATGAAACAACCTCTTCTGCCTTAGCTTGGGCATTTTATTGGCTTCATTTTCATCCCTCAATTTATCATAATCTCAAAGATGAATTAGATACAATTAATGTTGATAGCGATCCGATGGAAATAGCTAAACTGCCTTATTTAAGTGCAGTTGTTTCTGAAACTTTAAGAATTTATCCTATCGCCTTATTTGCCTTTAATAGAACTCTTAAAACATCTTGGGAATTTATGGGTTATTCCCTAGAAAAAGGAATGTCTTTAGGCCCTTGTATTTCTCTAGTTCATCATCATCCTGATATTTATCCCAACTCCAAAGAATTTAAACCAGAACGCTTTTTAGAACGTCAATTTTCCCCCTATGAATTTATACCTTTTGGTGGAAGTAATCGCCGTTGTTTGGGTTATGCGTTAGCATTATATGAGATGAAATTAGTCTTAGCAACGGTTTTGAAACAGGTTAACTTAAAGTTAGTTAATTCTCAACCTATTTTACCGGTTAGAAGAGGGTTTACTACCAGTCCTCAAGGAGGCGTGAAAATGCAGATTATATAGCAGTTAAAAAATTAGTTAGGATATTATATTCTGTGTATCTTTGACTATCCTTTCTCAGAATAATATAAGTGTCATTCTGAGGAAGGAAAAATCTCACCAGCTTACTTTTCCTTCTAGTTTTTTAATCTTACTTTTTCCAATTCCCTTTACTCTTGTTAAGTCTTCTAAAGAAGTAAAAGGTTGAGTCTGACGAGTCTCAATAATTCTTTCTGCCAGGGATTTCCCAATTCCTGGCAATGTTTCTAATTCTGCTAAATTAGCGGTGTTTAAATTAATAATTTTTGTTGCATTTTCTTGTTTTCCTTGTGTTAATAAGCTAGGGCATTTTTTAATATCTTGTTGAATTTTGTTATTGATATATTCAGGGATTCCCAAAGTAGAATTATTGTATAATCTTTCAAATTCCTGTTGATAATGCTTTGTAATAACAGGATTTTTGATTATTAACAAAGTTTCGTCATTTTTATAATTAGCTGATGCTGACCAATTATGAGACCCTGTAATAATAATATTATCATCAATAATAGCAAATTTATGATGCAATTTATCTCCTTGAGGAAGGTTCGCAACCCCAACCGTATTAATCTTTTCTTTCCAGGGTTTATTATCTCTTTCATACTGACAGTTATTACTCAAAGCAACCCCTAACATATCTAAACCTTCGCTATAAGAACGAAAAATAAAGTCTGGATCGATTAATGCTTTAATATTTACACCTTGATTATTTTTGCTCTCTAAAGTATTAGCTATCTTTTGGTCACTAAAAACAAACAAAGCTAAATTAATCGAACTTTGAGCATTATTTAAGACACTACCAATGAATCCATTAGTAGTTAGTTGCCAATCTTTTTTTGAGGAATCAGGAGAAAATTTAACCGTCACTTCTGATTCTCCTATGTTAATAGTTTTTTGCGATCGCTTTAATTTATTGATCCCAAATTGACTATCTTTTTTTCCGCCTTTACCATCTCCCCACATTAAGTTAAACTCTTCTGTAAAAAGTTGCGCTAATTCCGATGATTTTATTTTTAACAAATTATTAGCATTCCCTCTAGTTGACTCATTATTAAAATCTCCATGAACTCCACTTAAAGTAAAATTAGCTGAACTTATAATCATAACTTTACCATCAATAATAATAAATTTATGGTGCATTAAACCTGTTCCTTTTGAGCCATCTTCTGTATCATCAATAATGGAAATTTCATCTTGATTTAAAATAGTGAAAATATCCCTTTCTGCAAGTTCTTTGTTACTTAATATCTGGTCATCATTAAGATCAATAAAATCAATATACTGCTCATATCTTTGTTTTTCTCGTGGTTCCATCTGACGAACTATTTCTGGAGAAAAATTAGCCAGATGACGGTTATAAGTATTCTCTAAAATAATCCTAACCTTGATGCCTTTTTCTGCTTGTTTAACCAAAGCTTTTGCAATATTAGGAAGACGAAACTCTTGCACAGCAATATCAATAGTCGATTCAGCAGAATTGATGCTATTAATAATAATATTTTCTAAATTGTCCCCAGGACGCTCAATGTTACGATAAGGATCACTATAATCAGCACCTTTGGCTTGATTTAGGTTAAAATAGACCTCAATAAAAGGATCTTGGGGAAGGGGCTGCGATCGCTCATTTTTCAGAGAATTATCACAAGCAACTAATGCCAAAAATACCCATAATAATAAGCAAACAAATTGTAAACTTTTCTGATAAAATCTTTTCATAAGAGACAAGATTAGGCATTATGTCTAAACGCTAAACTGTTGAACTAATTATATTAACAAAAAAGTGGTCTGTCTCTTATGGGATAATAAAATTAATACTCTCTAAAAAATTGAGAAATTAAACTCAAATAAAATATCAACTATGGATTTATTGCGATCGCTGCCCATCGGACTCTATTTAGAAAACCCTTTCACTTGGTTACATAAACTCGATCCCAGAGTTAAGTTAGCCTGGTTATTATCATTTCTTTTAGCCCCGATTTTATCCACACCAGAATGGCGATTAGTTTTGGTAGGATTATTAATGATTCTCACCTTAATTGCACAAATTCCTTTGAGGGTTTGGAAACAACAAATGGGATGGTTATTAATCCTAAGCTTCCTCATACTTATTCTTACCACTTTATCCCCTGATGGGTTAGCAGTTTCATCTCAACCGAGACTACCTGAAAGTGATTTATCCTTGCCTCAACCCACCAATTATAGCTATGTTTTAATAGATGAAGGTAGATTATTTATAACCCGTCGTTCTCTAGAATTAGGCATAAGAATTAGCACCTTAATTTTTATTTTAATTTATAGCACAAATTTATATTTACTAACCACTGCCCCCGAAGAAATTACCGCCGGATTAGATAATTTATTATCTCCCTTACGTCGCTTTAAAATACCTATTACGGAAATTTTATTAACCTTAACCTTGTCTTTAAGGTTCATTGCTTTAGTGTTAGAAGAAGTTCAAAATTTGATAAGATCAATTCGCACTCGGGCAATTAATTGGAAAAAATTAGGCATCAAAAAAAGTTTACAAGTTTGGTTAGTTGTAGTAGAAAAATTATTTGAAAACCTACTAATGCGGGCCGAAGAAATTGCGATCGCGATGGAAGTTAGGGGTTTTCTTACTCCTAACCAACACCAAGTAGACTGGCATCAATTACGTTTAATAGGAGAAGATTGGTTAGCATTAGGATTATTAATCATTTTTTGGTATGGACGATTGATGTGGGGAAATATGTAAAAATATGCTAAGTATTCGGCATTAAACTAAAGGGTAAAAGCGGTAGGTATTTATGTAATTCTCTAAAGTCTCTTTAGAGAATATCTTCCTTATTTTTCCCTTATTTTTAAGCCGATAGCTGATAACAGAATACTTCCAGATTAAAAATCAATCAGTTTCAGAATGTTCAAATAGATAACCTTTTCCTCGAACAGTTTTAATAATTTGGCCATGAAGATCATTAATTTTTTTACGAATTTGACCAATATGAACATCTACTTTTCTTTCAACTCCTACCTCACGATTATTACCCCAAACAGCAGAAATTAGATCGCTTCTTTCCCAAACTCGGTTAGGATGGGTTGCCAAAAAATATAATAATTCAAACTCCAAAGTTGTTAAGGGTAAAACTTTATCATTGAGAGTCACTTCACATCGATTTGGATTAATAGTTAATCCCTTAATAGTAAAAGAGTTATTGGGTGTATTAAGACTGAGTTCTTTACCACTACTACGTTTTAATAAAGCAGCGATCTTGGCTTTAAGAATTTCTAAATTAAACGGTTTAGTTAAATAATCATCAGCCCCCTGTTCAAACCCTTCTAAAACATAATTTGTATCCGTCATACAGGTTAACATCAGCACTAAAGTTCCGGTTGCACGGATTTCTTTACAGAGATTAAAACCACTTTCATCTGGTAAATTAACATCTAAAATAGCCAAATCAGGGTTAAAATATTGAAAAAGTTCTCTAGCGGTTCTGGCATCAGCAGCAGCTTTAATCTCATAGTTGTTGTAGCTAAAAAATCTTGAAATTAACTGGCAAACCGCAGGATCATCATCAACAATTAGGATTTTATATTGAGGAGAATTAAGTTCCATAGACGTTTGTAAGTAAGGGATATTAACAGTCATAAGTCAAAAAGGTTGGGGATTATATTAATAAGGATTTAATTGTTCATGATACTACTCACACGCAAGAAATTTAAAGCAAAATTTTATGATTTTTAGCTCTCAATGTGAGTAAAATAATCTGGTGAAAGCAAAATAGTTAACCACCCATTTTGGCAGAAAAATTATCCTTAAAGTTTGACGAAGAGACAGGAGGAAATTCATTATATAAACCATTACGGCCCCCTTTCCTCTCTCTCGCTAACATTCCTATAGCGTCAGCCTCCTTGCGACATTAAGGTGAAACATAGCCGTTGATTTATTTTAGTTAATGACCAAATCATCAGACTCTTTTTTGTATCGTCAAGACACCACACCACTCATTGATGTTTTAAACACCTTAAAAAACAAACCCGATGCTGCTTTTTATGTTCCTGGCCATAAACGGGGACAAGGAATTAGTCATCCGTTACGGCATTTGTTAGGGGAGGCAGTGTTTCAAGCCGACATACCAGAATTACCAGAATTGGGAAGCCTGTTTGCCCCGGATGAGGCCATGGCCAAAGCCCAAACTTTAGCATCTGAAGCTTTTGGGGCTGATCAGACTTGGTTTCTGGTCAACGGGTCAACCTGTGGGATTATTGCTGCTATTGCGGCAACTTGTAACCCTGGAGATAAAATCATTGTACCCCGTAATGCTCATCAATCTGTCATTATGGGCTTAATTGTCTCTGGGGCGGTTCCGATTTTTCTTAATCCTGAATATGATTCTAGATGGGATATTGCTCTGAGCATTACCCCAGAGGCTCTAGAAGCAGCGTTAAAAGAGAATTCTGATGTAAAAGCTGTTTTGTTGGTTTACCCCACCTATCACGGCGTTTGTGGCGACATTCGATCTCTGGTTGCTATTACTCGGCGTTACAATGTCCCGTTACTGGTGGATGAGGCACATGGGGCGCATTTTAACTTTCATGGGAACTTACCCCCTTCTGCTTTGTCCGTGGGGGCAGACTTAACTGTACAATCGACCCATAAGGTATTAGGGGCGATGACTCAGGCTTCTATGCTACATTTACAGGGTGATCGCATTAATCCCGAGAAAATTAGTCAAGCTTTACAGTTAGTCCAGTCTACCAGTCCCAGCTATTTATTATTAGCTTCTTTAGATGGGGCTAGGCAACAAATGGCGTTACAGGGAGAAAGATTATTAACTCAAACTATTGAGTTAGCACAACTAGCTGTTGAAAACATCAAGAAAATTAATAACTTAGCAGTCTTAGAATTAACAGAAAGACGGCCAGGATTTCATAATTTAGATATTACCCGGTTGACGGTTAATGTTACTGGTTTAGGAATAAGTGGGTTAGAAGTTGATGATATTTTTCGCGAAAAATTACAAGTTACTGCTGAATTACCAATGTTATCTCATTTAGCTTTTGTTATGTCCATTGGCAACACAAAACAGGATATTAATCAGCTAATTAATGCTTTTCAAACCCTCAGTGATTCTTTTTCCTCATCTCCTGATACTCAGTTATCTTCAGCCTCTCATCTACTTAACCCATCTCCTCTAAAATTATCCCCCCGAGATGCCTTTTTTGCTACTAAAAAAGCAGTCAAAATTGAACAAAGTATCGGTAAAATAAGCGGTGAATTAATTTGTCCTTATCCCCCTGGAATCCCCATATTAATGCCAGGAGAAATGATAACCAGTGAAGCGATTGCCTATTTAAAGAAAATACAACAATTAGGAGGTATGATTACTGGATGTACTGATACTAATTTAAACAAAATTAATGTTGTTATGTAGGCATCTCAGATATCAGCTTACTTGATCAACACAATATTGTCCATTTATCTCTTAGTTTAACGCTCACGGCTGAATAACTAAACTATTTTTAATTAAAAATCAATTTTTTCAGGAACATCAATACTAGAAAGATTAGCTAAAGATTTGAGATGTTGACTGCGAATTAATTCAGTAAAATTTAAAATAGAACGTCCTTCTATTTTAGCAGCATTTTCTATGCCTTGCAGAAGATTTTGGGCAGCTTCTACCTCTGTATAACCTCGTCTTAAAGCAACTTTAATAGCAGCTTCATCTGTATCTAATTCTCTTTGAATACTGCGATTATCTCGCCAAATTTGTCTTACTGAAATAGCTGTTAAACCTCCTGCAACTAACATTCCTAGTGCATCACCTTGACCTGTTTCTACTATTAATCCGATACTTCCAGCTAAGACAATTAATTGATTAATATCTGGTTTAAACCAACGAATATTAATTAACAAACTTGTCGCCCTTAATATCAATAAATCTCGCTGACCTCTTGGTAGCCGTCGCCATAAATCAAAGTTGATATAAATAGGACGGCCTTCTCGATTCCAAGGAGGTGAAAATGGTGCATCAATGACTTTTGACTGCTGGGGTTGACTAACAATCTTAGTTAACATTCTCCCAGAAGCAGGCATAATATCTAATAAACGGCTAATCTCAGCATCAATACTCATAAAAAAACGGCCAAAACCCTTACTCTATTATTGAGTATAATTGGTTTGAGACGTACCGTCTTTCAGAAAACACTTTTCTAAGAGTTGAATTTTGTATAAATACCAGAAACGTCTCATTTCCCAAACCATAGGTTTATTAGGATCAAATAAAGGTTGATTCAGATACGTCCAAATAGCAATTCCCATCTGTTTAAAACGCCATAAGTTCATTGATGATCTCATTGTTACTAAATCCCTAATTAATTTTTAAAGTTCAACAATTAAGTGCTGTTTTAGAATTATTGTCCATCATTATTCGACAACCTTTCTATTATCAATGTGACAGATTTAAGCTATATTTTGCTTGGTGAAAAACACGGAATATTCTGCAAAAATCTACGTATACTAAGTATTTTCTGGGATTGATACCAATAATAACTTTTCAAAGTTCCTACAATGCTTAATATAGCAAGGTTAAAGTTGTTAATAGATTGAAAAATTGTTACTATTTGCTATGGAAAACTATTAGTCTAAACGATATTTTAAACTAGTAAATACACCCAGTTTTCCCTAAATCAGTTCAACTAATATCATCAATTAATATTTTTTAATATTGAGAAAATTAATCATTAACTTTTGCTGCGAGTAATATCAATAGTAATTTTACCAGCAAAATCAGGAATAGGAGGAGCTACTTTAGTTAATCTCACCCTTACTTGATTGAGATTTGGTAAGGTAAGAATTTCTTGAGCGATAATTTCTGTCAATCTTTCAATTAGAGCAACTTTTGTTGTTTGAATATGATTTTTAACAATAGAGATCGCCTCTCGATAGTCTGAGGTATCATCGAGATTATCACTCGTACCAGCATCGCTTAAATCCACACCTAAAGTTAAATCTACCTCAAACCATTGGCCCAAAACTTGTTCTTCGGGTAAATAACCTGTATAACCGTAACAACGAATCCCAGTTACTTCGATAAAATCCATTTGAGTATTTGTTACTTTCATCGTAGTAGAAGTTAAATAATAGTAGGGTGGGCAAAGCCAGGATTTAGATGAATTAATCTAGAATATAGATATCTTGCCCACCTAACCCACCTAATAACTAATAAGAATGGTGGGCAATGATTATCAGTTAATTTTATAGTTTACCATACCATTTTCATCAACTTAGACTACATGAGTTTATATTGTAGGGGTTAACGGCCTTTAACCCCTACTTTAGGAAATTGGCATTAAATCAAATAAATTAACCCATTTCCCGACCCTACTCGCTCAATATAAAATAGAGATATCATTGGCCACCTAAAATAAGCGATCGCATTTTTCCCCAACTTATGAATAATGGCTGCTTGGTGGGCAATTATCTTGACTTGACTAATTAACATAACAAGTGACAATGTTTGCCCACCCTACGTTTTGTAATGATAATTCTTTAAAATACCTTGGAGCATTACATCAAAAATTTAGACAAAACAATGATTCAATCGTTATTATTGTTAATAGCATAATTCTACTATAAATCTTATGAGTCGTTCACCAAATAATGATCTTTCCCGTGAAATAAAAAAACAAGTTACTATTTTAGGCAGTTTTGTCAGTATTTTTTGGATTACCGAACTAATTGACATCTTTATTTTACAAGGAAGGTTAAATCAATATGGAATTAAACCCCAAAGTTTAATCGGTTTACGAGGTATTTTATTTGCCCCATTTTTACATGGAGGTTTACCCCATTTGATCGGTAACACTGTCCCTTTTCTGGTGTTGGGATGGTTAGTTATGCTGCAAGAAACCAACGATTTCTGGATTGTTACTGCATTAACCATGTTAGTCGGAGGGTTAGGAGTCTGGCTATTTGCTGCACCCACTTCTATTCATATTGGTGCCAGTATTTTGATTTTTGGTTACTTAGGATTTTTGTTACTAAGGGGTTATTTTCAGCGTAATTGGCCCTCCATTTTTCTGTCTGTTTTAGTCGCTTTTCTTTACGGTGAATTAGTCTTAGGAGTATTACCCTCAGCACGAGGAATTTCTTGGCAAGGCCATTTATTTGGCTTTTTAGGTGGGATTTTGGCAGCTAAATTAATCCCCACTAAAAAAACGCGTTAGTCCTTATAAACCGGAATCGATGGACAAAACAGCATCGAATTGACTGGTAGAATCATTGGGAGAACTAATCGTCATTCCTAACCCTTTAATCGACTCTAAAATTAGTTTACTTTCTGGGGGAATGGTTCCACTCGGTAAACCTTCTAACTGTTGATTCAGTTGTTCAAAATCAAGGTAAAAATAGCCTAAATTTTGAGAAGGTAATGAGGATTTAATTTCTTTAAAGTTGGGATTCTTGAGCAAACTTTCTTGTTTATTTGATTCTTTCACAACTTCAAAAGATGTTCCCAAAGTTACCATCAAATTTCGCTTATTCAACCACCCATGAGATAAGACAACCCCTTGACCAGGAACTATCCATTCAACTACTTTAGTCCCCTTAACATTTTTCTCGTTTACATCAAAACTAGCATTACTTTGAGAAAATTCAGTAAACTTTTCTAGGGTATTACTAGCTGTTGAGCGATCGTTGGTTTCTAAGAGAATCATTCCTCCTAATCCGAAGTTAGCAATTCCACCCCGATCTAACTCAATAAATCCGAATCCAAACTCTCCATCCATCCAGTTAAAAAGGTCTCGATCTACATCTAATTTTATTTGACGGAACCCGCTACGAATCTCTCTGACTAAACTATTAACATCTTGATCTTCTCGACCCATTTCTACTAATTGATTCCATCCTTCATTGATTCCTTGTCCATGGGCTAATAAGAAGGTTTTTCCAGGAAATTCTCCTAAGATATTGCCTTTAACTGGCTTCAGTTTTGCATCAGTTTTATCAGGGTCAAGATTAGCGATCGCTTGTAAGTGTAATCCCTGTTTTTCTGCACCTATTCCCACCACAATTGACTCTACTTCTTCTAATTGCTTCAAGCTAGTTTCTGGAATAGGTTGATCTGTATTTTCTAAAAATTGTTCAACTGTTTTTCCATAATTAGGAATATAAATATTAAACAGAGAATTGTCTACCGATAGTGGTTGTTTTAACAGTTTTCTCGCTGTGGGTTTATCTGCATAAGAAGCAGCACCTTGAAAACTATCAATAGCTGTTTCAATTGTATAATCTTTTTCAGCTAACACTAAACGATTTCCTAATAGAGCAAAGCTAAAATTATCACCTGAATAATTTTGTGCTTTGGTAATGGTAATGTTTTGATATTCTCTCGTTTCTAGAGTTAAGTCTCCTTCTATTTGTAGTTTGTCAAAAAATCGCTTAGCTTTGAGTTTATTTTGAACACCAATAACTATTAAAGGTTGTACATCTTCAGGCAACGGTGATGATTTTCGAGGAGGAAGAAAAGCAATTGTAATTCCATCTATCCAAGGTTGAATATCTTTGGCAAAGGAAATATTGTTCTCAGAAAATATTTCTTGGTCCAATTCCTCAAGACGGGTTTCAATCTCTTTTTTAACTTCAGGAGTGCCATAATTCCATAACTGTTGCCAAGCTTTCTCATTGGTAGATAAATAACCACTGGCAAACGCTGATTCCGGGATCACTTCTGCTGCCACTAGAGGGGTTATACTTTGATTGGCAAAAAAGGGTAATTCCCCTTGAAAATAATAATAAGCTCCCGCGCTTCCTGCTGCTATTATAGCGGTTGCTCCAACCAGAGGAAAGAAACCACAACCTGATTTATTATTAGTTGACATAAATTTTATCCGTATTCATTATCTTTATTATAATTAATCATCTAATATCAACAAAGTCTAATAATTATTACTCTAAGCATCAATTATAATCAATTAAAATAATAAAAGATTTTTTAAAAAATAAGCCGCAAAATCGTAATAATTGATGCTTTGTTAATTATAGCAGTCGCCAAAGCTATTAGGACATTTTTCTGTTCCCTGTTCCCTGTTCCCTGTTCCCTTAAAATATAATTTATGTGTCCTAACTAGCCTGTCTATTGCTATATT
>NZ_JASJEB010000056.1 GCF_030064895.1 Crocosphaera sp.
GAAACTACTACTCTGGGACTCAGAGGAAAGGAAACCGTCTGTCAAGTCGAGGTGTCGGGGGTGATGAGCCTAGATAACTGGCGTAGGGGGATACCCCTGTGGGCAGAAATATCCCGTCGTGAGTCGGGAAGCCCACGCTATACTGCTTAGCAGTTAGCGTGGGAGGATGTCACAAAAATATTTATCTTAAGACAATTGTAGATTGTCTGATTAGATTTTGCTATCCTAAAAAAGAAGAAGTCATGAGAAGCTAGGGAAAATATGAAAGGATTTTTGTTGATTTTAATGGTTAGTTTAATAATTATGATTGGCACTATTAATCCTTTTAGTTATTCTTCTACTGTGATGGCTAAAGTTGATCAGGGAATGGTTATGAGTAAGGTTAATCTATTATCGGCTGACGAATTAACAACAGCTTTAAATCAATTGGAAGGATGGACAATAAAAGAAGGTAAATTACATCGTAAATTCCAATTTTCATCTTTTGTAGAAGCCTTTGGTTTTATGTCTAGTGTTGCCTTAGTTTCTGAATCTATGGGACATCATCCTGAGTGGTTTAATGTTTATAATCGTGTCACCATTGATTTAACAACCCACGACTCAGGTGGCATTACTATGAAGGATGTAGAGTTAGCAAAAAAAGCAAATGAACTTGCTAAGAAATAACTAATATTAATCTTTTAAAGAATAAACTAAAAACAAATTAAAGCATTATCTAGAAATAAAACAAAATCATGAATAATCCTATCGTTGTAATCGACTCCCTCAAAAAAAATTATGGTTCTATTGTTGCCCTGAAAAATATTTCTTTTACTATCGAAACTGGAGAAATATTCGGACTTTTAGGACCCAATGGTTCAGGTAAAACCACCACAATTCGCTGTTTATGCACTCTTGCAAAGCCCGATCAAGGTAAAATTGAAGTCAAAGGGGTTTCAGCATTAAAAGACCCTAAAACAGTGAGAAATCGTTTGGGTTATGTTGCCCAAGAAGTAGCCATAGATAAAATGTTAACAGGGCGAGAATTGTTGGAATTACAAGCAGCTTTGTATCATTTACCAAAGAAAGCAGCCAAAACAAGAATTGAACAATTATTAAACTTATTAGACTTAGAAGAATACAGCGATCGCAAAACAGGAACCTACTCAGGAGGTATTCGTAAACGTTTAGATTTGGCCGCCGGACTTTTGCATCAACCGGATCTGTTAGTATTAGATGAACCAACCGTAGGATTAGATATTGAAAGTCGTTTCATTGTTTGGGACTTTCTTAAACAACTAAAAGCAGCAGGAACAACGGTTTTAATTACCAGTCATTATCTAGAGGAAATAGACGCTTTAGCCGATAATGTAGCAATTATTGAACAAGGAGAAGTGATTGCCCAAGGTAGTCCTTCTCAACTAAAAGAGCGTTTAGGAGGCGATCGCGTCACCCTCCGTACTCAAGAATTTTCTCCTTTATCAGAGGCAGAAAAAGCTAAACAGGTGTTAGAAACCTTGCCTTTTGTAGAGGAAATTATTATTAATCCCTCTCAAGGAAATTCCCTTAATTTAATTGTGACAACTGGTAGTAATTCTTTGAGTAAAATTGAGCAAACCTT
The DNA here is from genome assembly GCF_030064895.1 of Crocosphaera sp. Classification (GTDB taxonomy): domain Bacteria; phylum Cyanobacteriota; class Cyanobacteriia; order Cyanobacteriales; family Microcystaceae; genus Crocosphaera. The sequence continues at coordinate 1,601 of NZ_JASJEB010000056.1, forward strand.
AACAGAAAATCATTTACCAATATTCAGTTTAGCCCAGTCTCGTCCCAGTCTCGATGATGTTTATTTAGCAGCTACAGGAAAAACTTTAATGGATGCAGAATTAGCTGCCGCAGGTAGTCGGGATCTTAAAAAAGAAAAGAAACAAGAAATGAGTTAAACAGTTATAGCAGGAGACGGGGAGTGTGGGAGACGGGGAGACTGGGAGACTGGGAGACTGGGGAGTGTGGGGGGTGTGGGGAGACTGGGAGACTGGGAGTGTGGGGAGTGTGGGGAGAGGGTTTTACGGTTTGTTGACTAATTTTTCAATACGTCGTTTAACTTAAACAAAAATAAAAAGATAAACTGTCATTGCGAGGAGTAAAAACTGTTACTGAAGCTTGGTTTAAGAATTAATTACACCTCCCTCCCAAGCAATCTTTAACACAACTAGAAAAATAAAGATTGGTTCGGGAGGATAATGAAGAAAAATAAAGAAAAATCAGGTTCTAGTATTAATTAACCTCCCTCGCAATGACAATCAATAAATAACAATTCACCCTTAAGTTGACACCAATAAATAATATTAAGCCCCCACATCGGTTTTATTTTCTTAAAGAAAATTTCCATATTCAAAACAGTGATAACCCATAAATGAAAGCCGAAAACAGGTTAAAGTAAAAAAGGCGGGGTGAAAATACGCAAAAAAAATTATGAACGCAACAAACGACATTATTATCATTGGCGGTGGTATTATCGGGATGGCGATCGCAGTGGATCTAAAACTGCGGGGCGCGTCTGTTACTGTTTGTAATCGTAACTTCCCTCAAACCGCTTCGGTGGCAGCAGCAGGAATGTTAGCCCCCAACGCCGAAGAATTACCCCCAGGCCCTTTATTAGATTTATGTTTAAAGTCCCGTTGGTTATATCCTGAATGGGTACGAAAATTACAAGACCTGACAGGACTGGATCTCGGTTATAATCCTAGTGGTATTCTCGCCCCAGTCTATGATCTCCCTACGGTTGATGTTCGCAACCATAACCAGGGTCAATGGTTGGATAAAACGGCAATTAATCTCTACCAGACAGGTTTAGGAGACGACGTTGTAGGTGGTTGGTGGTATGCCGAAGATGGTCAAGTAGATAACCGTCAGGTGATGCAAGCTTTACGGCAAGCAGCACAACAACTGGGAGTAAATGTTAGAGACGGTGTAACCATTCAAACCCTACAGCAAAAACAGGGTCAAGTTACCAGCATTTTAACCAATCAAGGGGAACTATCAGGCAACAGCTACATTATCGCTAATGGTTCTTGGGCTAGTCAAATACTGCCCCTTCCTGTGCATCCCGTCAAAGGGCAAATGTTAGCGGTGAAGATGCCTCACACCCCCAATGAACCCTATCCCCTACAAAGGGTTCTTTATGGTCCTAGTACCTACCTAGTCCCCCGTCAGAATGGACGTTTAATTATTGGTGCAACTTCTGAGGATGTGGGTTGGACTCCTCATAACACCCCCGAAGGAATCGAAACTTTAATTAAACGGGCAACTAGATTGTATCCTGACATCGCTAACTGGGAAATTGAGGAATTTTGGTGGGGCTATCGTCCAGGAACTCCCGATCAATTACCTATATTGGGTCACTATGGTTGCAATAATCTGATTTTGGCCACCGGTCATTATCGTAACGGTATTTTACTGGCACCTGTTACCGCTTCTCTCATTGCAGACTTAGTTATTAATCAACAAATAGATCCCCTACTCAACAATTTTAAAGGCGATCGCTTCCATACTCAACCTTCTCCTCCTCCTCCTGCACCTATGAACTCTTTTAATGCTTATCCTGTTCCCAAAACTATCAATGGTCACAACGGTAACGGCAGTTTATCCTCCCCAGATCAATTAATTATTGCTGGACGCAAGTTTAATTCACGGTTGATGACAGGAACTGGAAAATACCCCAGTATTCCCATCATGCAGGAAAGTGTGGCGGCCAGTGAATGCCAGATAGTGACGGTAGCGGTAAGACGGGTGCAAACTAAGGCCCCCGGACATGAAGGTTTGGCGGAAGCTTTGGATTGGGGTAAAATTTGGATGTTACCTAATACTGCTGGTTGTAAGACAGCAGAAGAGGCTATTAGGGTGGCTAGGTTAGGGCGAGAAATGGCGAGATTATTGGGACAAGAAGACAATAATTTTGTCAAGTTAGAAGTGATTCCTGATTCTAAATATCTATTACCTGACCCCATCGCTACTTTAGAAGCAGCAGAAATATTAGTTAAAGAAGGGTTTGCCGTGTTACCTTATATCAACGCTGATCCCATTTTAGCTAAACGCTTAGAGGAGGTTGGCTGCGCTACGGTTATGCCTTTGGGTTCTCCTATTGGTTCCGGTCAAGGTATTCGCACCCAGGCTAATATTGAGATTATTATCGAAGAGGCAAATATTCCTGTGGTGGTTGATGCCGGCATCGGAACCCCTAGCGAAGCTTCCCAAGCGATGGAAATGGGGGCAGATGCGGTGTTGATTAATAGTGCGATCGCCTTGGCTAAAAATCCTGTGTTGATGGCGAAGGCTATGGGAATGGCCACGGTTGCCGGTAGATTGGCTTATTTGAGCGGCAGAATACCTGTTAAAGATTATGCGATCGCTAGTTCTCCTTTAACTGGAACTGTGGTCTGATACTAAATCCTGTTGTCAAACCCATCTTATCTTTTAGAAGAGGCAGGGGGCAGGGGGCAGGAGGGTTTTCAAGTTGTAAGCTATGGAATTTAAAAGGGGGTATGGCAAGGGGATTTGGAATGAAACCCCTAAAAGTTGTTTAGTTTTCTGTTGTCTTTTCTTTTTGGAATAATAATTGAATGGCTAATAATATTAAACCAAAGGCAACAAAGAAGAAAACAAATGTTCCTAATGAGGCGACACCAGTTACTAAAGTTCTCACTAATGAACCAATTCTTAACACTAAAGGGTTAGAAGATGTTAAGGGTTTACTGGCAAAAGTTTGGATAATTGAACCGGTTAGGTTGTAGAGTGCATAACCTAACGCCCCAGAAATGGCCGCCCCTGTTAAACAGTTACTAGGGGTTGGCTTTTTGGGGTCGGGTTTTTCTGAGGGATCACTCATAGAAAAAATTACAATATTCTACATCTAATTATAGCATACTAAAGCCTAAATTATCAACTAAAAATGCCCACTTATCGGCAATTTCTTCTATTAGTTTGGTGGTGGGTTTTCCTGCACCGTGACCGGCTTTTGTTTCAATCCGAATTAAGACGGGTTTCTCTCCATTATGAACATTTTGCAAGCCGGCAGCGAACTTAAAACTATGTGCTGGAACGACTCGATCATCGTGATCTGCTGTAGTAATCATGGTAGCTGGATAGGCTGTATTTGCTGTTAAATTATGTAAGGGAGAATAGGCTAAAAGTGTCTTAAATTCTTCTTCGTTTTCGGAACTTCCATATTCTGGACACCAAGCCCAACCGATTGTAAATTTATGAAAACGTAGCATATCTAAAACTCCAACTGCTGGCAATGCTGCGGCGTATAAATTAGGTTTTTGGGTGATACAAGCACCAACTAATAAACCGCCATTACTACCGCCTCCAATGGCTAATTTTTGGGAAGAAGTATAGTTATTTTTGATTAACCATTCAGCAGCAGCAATGAAGTCATCAAAGACATTTTGTTTCTTATCTTTCATTCCTGCTTGATGCCATTCTTGTCCATATTCTCCTCCTCCTCTGAGGTTGGGAACGGCGTAAACTCCTCCCATTTCCATCCAAACTAGGTTACTAATGGAAAAAATAGGGGTCAAGGAAACATTGAAGCCACCATAAGCATAGAGATATGTGGGGTTGTTCCCATCTAGTTTTAGTCCTTTTTTATGAGTAATAAATATAGGGATTTTGGTTCCGTCTTTACTCTCATAAAATACTTGTTTTATTTCGTAATTATTAGGTTCAAAATATACAGTGGGTTGACAAAATATTTCACTTTCTCCTGTTACCATGTCATAGCGATAAATAGTCGTAGGGGTGGTGAAGGTGGTAAAAGAGTAAAAGGTTTCAGTGTCTTCTTTTTTGCCATTAAATCCCCCTGCTGAACCAATTCCAGGTAAGCTTACGTCTCTGATAAATTTACCTTGTAAGTCATGAATTTTAATAGCGGATTTTGCATCTTGAAGATAATTACAAATAAATTGATTATTCAAGATACCAACACCTTTCAAAGCTTGGTTATTTTCTGGGATAATTTCTTGCCATTTTTCTTGGTTTGAGTTGTTAATATCAATAGCAATAATTTTGCCTTTGGGGGCGTTTAAATCAGTACGAAAATAAAAGATTGAACCTTCGTTATCAATGAAGCTATAGTTAGCTTCAAATTGGTTAATTAGTTCAATTACTTTGCTATTTTCTTGGCTTAAATTTTTATAAAAAATGAGATTTTTGGGATCGGTTCCTTGCCAAACACTAATAATTAAATATTGTCCATCTTCGGTAACTCTTCCACTGAAACCCCATTCTTTTTCATCGGGACGTTCATAGATTAATACATCTTCGTTTTGGGAAGTTCCTAACTTATGATAGTAGAGTTTTTGATAGTAGTTTGTATCTTCTAGTTTGGTTTTTTCGTTGGGTTCATTATAGCGACTATAGAAGAAACCTTGATTATCTTTTGTCCATGATGTCCCTGTAAACTTAGTCCATTTGAGATGATCTGATAAGTCTTTTCCTGTTTCTATTTCTCTCACTTTCCATTCTACCCAATCTGATCCCGAGATGGATAAACCGTAGGCTAAATATTGAGCATTTTCTGAGATAGATAAACCGGATAAAGCGACAGTTCCATCTGTGGATAAGGTGTTAGGATCTAATAATATTGTGGGTTGATCTTCAAGATTTTTGAGAGTATATAAAACACTTTGATTTTGTAACCCATTATTTTTAAAATAGAAGTATCTATCTGCTTTTTTGAAGGGAATACCATACTTTTCATAATCCCATAGTTTTGTTAAACGTTCTTTTATTTTTTCTCTTGCTGAAATAGTAGATAAATAGTCAAAAGTAAGTTTATTTTGAGCAGAGATCCATGTTTTAGTTTCTTCTGAGTCGGGGTTTTCTAACCAACGATAAGGATCTTTTATTTCTACACCGTGATAAATATCAATAACGTCTTGTTGTGGTGTGGTAGGATAAGAAAAATTGGGTGACATTTTTAATTATTTTTGTAAGCATAAGGACTATTTATAATTTTATCATCCCGTAGGGGTTTGAATGAAGTCAGAAGTCAGAAGTCAGAAGTTTAATTTATAGTTGATGATTCTAACAAGCAATATAAGCTATTTGAATGCTTAAGATCATTAAAGATTGTTCTATTTACATTGGAATATTATAAGGGTATAATAACCTTATTGGGCTTAATATTATTAAGCCCCTACGAATACAATTTTAAGATTCACCGGGAGCATCCCAAAGTTGCAAATTGTCCTTGATTGATAATAGTTGATCTGATTAATTTCGCCCCGTCTCCCCATCTCCCCCTCTCCCCGTCAAACTCCAAGAATAAGTTTTTGGCAAAAATGGGATGCTCCCGATTCACCACTATTAGAACTACTGAATAATGGCATAACTGGAATAGAATTACAATAAACTTTAAACGAACTAATTAAACCACTATCTAAGAATTAAAATAGTTTCATGTCTGCCAAAGATATTGTAACATCTTGATGAGTTATTACTTAAAAATCACGAAGTAATTATTTTCTTTACTTTTTGATTTTTAAGCATACAAATAATCCCAATTAAAACATCAAATTGAATTTTAACGGGCAGTATAACCCCCGTCAACTGGTAATGCTAAACCTGTGAGAAATTTTGCTTCATCACTAGCAAGAAAAACGGCCGTCGCGGCGACATCTTCAGGGGTTGGCATTCCTGGTAATGGGTTAAGATTATTGAAAGCTTCACGCATTTTTTCTGGATCATCGCTATTATTAATATGTTCTTCAACTAAAGGCGTATTAACAACAGTAGGACAAATAGCATTAACACGAATTCCCTGAGAAGCATATTCAATAGCAGCACATTTTGATAATTGAATTACACCTGCTTTTGCCGCAGAATAGGGAGCAATATCAGGAAAAGCTACCATTCCAGTAGTAGAACCCATATTTATGATAACACCTTTATTTCCTTTTTCTACCATAGCTGCTATTCCATATTTCATGCCAAAATAAACCCCATCTAAGTTAATTGACATCACCTTACGCCAATTTTCTAGGGAACTTTCGGCAGTGGGTGCTTGCTTTGAAGGAATTCCGGCATTATTGACAACAATATCAACTTTTCCGTAGTGATCAACTGCCTTTTTTACCATGGCTTCAACTTGAGTAGGATCACTAACATCAACTGCACAGAAAATGCTATTTTTGAGGCTATTAGCGACAATTTTGCCTTTTTCTTCTTGTATGTCAGCGATCATTACTTTTGCACCTTCTGCACTCAAACCCTCAGCGATTGCTTTTCCTAATCCAGAGGCTGCCCCTGTAACAATTGCAATTCTATCGTATAATTTACCTGTTTGGCTCATTTTGCTTAGATTTCACTCCCAGAAATTTGATTCCATCAAGCTTAACATAAGTCTTAATCTCAAAACAGAAAATCTGAATCAGAAATCAAAAGTTAGTATTTTTTATTAACATTTAACTCCCCAAAAATCATATTTTAACTGGTAACTGATCACTGATCACTGATCACTGAAAAAACTGCTAACTGAATTAAATTACTCGTAACATTCTATCTTCTATTCCTTCCCAAGTTTGAGGAGAAACATTCACCGCAGCGTCTTTACATTGAAGCATTAACCAGTTTATATAAAAATAGTGATCATCAATTTCTTCTAATGCTTCTTCTCTGAGATTTATTAATTCTGGAGTAAGATGAAAAGCATTATTCCAGATTTGATCAATATTTTTTAAAAAATTAATACGAACTTCTCTAGACAATTCATCATCAGGAATCTGTGTTTTTAATACTTCTAGTTGACTGAGTAATTGAGAGTAGTTAATCTCATTAAAAATCTTATCTTTCTTTAAGATATTAGCAAGTTTAATAAATTTATTAATGGCTTCAGCGATGGTGTCTGTGTAGGTGTCGGCGTAGGCGCAGAAGTAGGCGTTGGCGTAGGCGTTTTCGTAGGCGTTGATGTAGGTTTTGGTGTAGGATTTGATGTAGGCTTTGGCGTAGGCGTTGTCGTAGGGGTAGGCATTGGCATAGGCGTAGGCGATCGCTCTTTTTGCCAGAGGTTTCATCTCTCCTGCTGATCCATTTGTCATCCTTTCTCCCCACTCTAATAAAGGCACTAACTTTTCCATGCCTAAAGGGGTTTGTAAGAATTTTCTTGTTTCATTTTCCATCAATAATAATAACTGATCTGCCCCACCACGCATTAAACCGGCAACCAATATAAACACTTCTTTCCAACGAGTTTCAGTTATATGATTGCTGACTAATTTACTAATTAAATTATGATCAAGAATATATTGTGCTGTGAGATATTCTTGTAAAGTAAGGTGAGAAAAAGAATAGATATCTGTTGCTCTTTCTACTAAAATTCCTTGTTGTACTTCGATGGCATTTAATACAGCTTTGCAGTTTAAATGTTGCGGGGCATTGAGATTTCCTGATAAAAACTTTTTAATCTGTTCAATAATATCTTGTTCATAGAAAAATAACTTATCTTCTTGGAAATTATTGTAAGCAATATCTGCTAATAAAATTTCTTCCAACTCCGTATGTAAACCTTCATAAATAGGATCTCTTTTTATTCGTTTTTCCGATGCCCATTCTTCTAACAAAATATTTAAAGCTTTCCGATACAAAACACTTCTGTTATTAGGAAAGCTTTGAGTTTTATCATAGGTTAAACAAAGAAAAGTTAATAATAAAGGAGTTTGAGCTAATTCTTTTGCTCCTTTGTATTCATCTTTTTGTAATAAATTCCAACAATTTTCTGCTGTATTTGTTTCTCTATCTAATTCTGTTTTAAACCAATTATTGATAAATTGCTCAATTTGCTGATCATTAAATTCTGCCATTAATACATCAGTAAAGCGACGAAACCAGTTATTATAAGCTGCTGTACGACAAGAAATAATAAAACGATTCTTATCATGTTTATCTACAAAGTCTTGAATCTTATTAATAACTCGATCCAGATTTTTTGTAGGCACTTCATCTAAACCATCTAAGAGTATTAATAACTTACCCTTATCTAGCAATTTTTCTACAGATTCTTCTGCTTCAGGAAACTTACAGATATCAAATTCATCGATAATCATCTTTTTGATATTAATGTCTTCTTCTGTAAATTTTTTAAGTTCAATAAAGACAGGAATACAAGAATGCTTATAACTACCCTTTCTACTTTTTAAAGCTTCTAAACCCATTTTTCTTAAAAAAGTTGATTTTCCTGCTCCCGGTTCCCCTATTACCATCAAATATTGTTGTTCATTAGCAACAGTTATTCCTGACTTAGTATCTCCTTTCTCACTGCGATATTTACGTTTATTACTGCTACGATAATTCTCTTCTAAACTAGAAATATCAGCAAAATTTATTATTTCATCTTTAGGCAAAAAACGAACCATTGTATAGATATCATCTAAGTTAACAGGTTCCCTCATTCCTAAAACTTTCAGAATACCATTACGGTTACTATAATTTTTAACATATTCTTGTGCTGCGTTATAAATTAACTTTCTAGTATTTTCGTTTAAACCTTTAGCAAACCGAGATAAAAAGTTACTACCTTGAGTCCAAGCTGTCTTAATAACAACTCCTGTCATACTTTTTGCAGCAGTATCAATTATAATGGGTTCTAAACCTGTTAGCATCTGTAAATTATGTTTGAAAATTGAACAATATCTATCATTATAATAGCTCAAAACTTATTATCAGTTAGCAGTTATCAAACATTGAACATTGAACATTGAACATTGAACATTGAACATTGAACATTTTGGTTTCAAGCCTACTTCCAAACGAATGATAAATGATAAATGTTAAATGAAATGACCAGTTATCAGTTATTAGTGTCATTCGGAGGTACGAGAAATCTGTTTAACGCTTTAAGCATAGCAGATAGTGCTATAGTTGAAAAAACTCTAAAATCTTTATTATGAATCAATTAACCAACAAAAAAATAACCTTGTTTATAACTGTTATAGGTTTAGTTGTATTTTGTTCATCTACACAACCAACATTATCTCATAGTGGACATGATCATAGTCGTCCTGAACCAAAAAGCACAAAAATAGAACAAGAAAAAATACAATCTTCTCCAACTCCTGAAACTCAAAATACTCAAGAAATAGAGAATAAAACAATTAATGTTACATTACAAGAAACCAATCAATTTAATTTAATTCCTCAAGCATCAGAATTAGTTTTTTTATTAATGGTTTCTAGTCCTATTATTCTCAAAACTATTAAACAAAAAATCTAAAATTATATGTTAATATTATAGCGGTTTCCATACTTGTGAGGTACAGAGGTTATCGCTTTAAGGCAGGAGGCAGAAGGCAGGAGGCAGGTGTTAGGTGTACCTCATGAATCCGAAAAACGCTATAAAACATTTAGGACATTCCTCTTACTTCGGAATGACCAAACATTGAACATTGAACATTGAACATTGAACATTGAACATTTTGGTTTCAAGCCTACTTCCAAACAAATGATAAATGTTAAATGATAAATGAAATGACACTGGTAACTGGTATATGAATCGAATTAATATAAATTACTTACGTCAACTGCATTATAAAATTGCGCCTTTGATGATTTTCCCTTTACTTTTAACTGTCATCACAGGAACCCTATTTCAAATAGCAGTAGTAACCGGAAACGCTGATAATTTTATTTGGTTATTAGAATTACATCGAGGAAAATTTGGACGCATTAACTTAGAAATGATTTACCCCTTTTTAAATGGTTTTGGTTTATTAATGTTAGGCATAACAGGAACTATTATGTGGTTACGAACCCGTCCTGATAATTGAACTATTTTCATTCATTAAAAAATCATAAAAACAAAAAAAATATCTTAGTTAATCTTACATAGTAACCTGAGTTTGATATAAGGAAATTTCGAGAAAACTAACTCAAATCAGAAGTCTCAAACCTTCATTCTCTCGTTAAAAAATTTATAACTCCTAACTCCTAACTCACGTTAGTATGGTCTAATAGTTATGGTTTGATTAAGAAAAAAATATGAATTATTTATCAAATAAAATACTGAAAAATTTAAGGTAAATATGACTTATACTCACAATGTAATTATCAAATTCATTATCTAGAATATGTTGCTTCCCATGACCGCTAACGCTATCAAAAAGTTTGCCTTTACTGTCATTCCTGCTACTTTATTTTTCGGGGTTTGCGTTCCCTCAGCCAATGCTTTAAATATCACCCGTCAGGGAAGTTATGAAACAGGACTAGAAGAAGCAGCAGAAATCGTAAGCTATGATCCCACATCTCAACAGCTATATATCACCAATGCTGCTCAAAATCGGATAGACATTGTTAGTATTAGTGATGTTCAAAATCCTTCCCTTTCTAGTTTTATTGACTTGAATACTTTTGGTGGCGGAGTTAATAGTGTTGCCGTTAAAAATGGTGTCGTGGCAGTGGCAGTTGAAGCGAATACCGCAACTGATCCTGGTACAGTAGCTTTCTTTAATACTACAGGAACTCTTCTCAATACCGTTACTGTTGGCGCATTACCGGATTCGTTAAGCTTTACTCCAGATGGTTCAAAAGTCTTAGTAGCCAATGAAGGGGAACCCAATGAAGACTATACTATTGATCCAGAAGGTTCCATTAGTGTTATTGACCTTTCAGGTGGTATTGGCAATTTAAACCAAACCAACGTTAGTACCGCTAATTTTAACGCTTTTAATGGACAAGAAGACGCTTTAAGAGCTAGTGGCGTGAGAATTTTTGGATTAGATATAGATAATCCCAGTGATCCAAACCAAACAGCCTCAGCTTCTCGAGACTTGGAACCAGAATTCATCGCCGTTTCTCCCGACGGAGAAACTGCTTTTGTCACCTTGCAAGAAAATAACGCCTTTGCAGTAGTAGATATTGCCACAGCGATGGTTACTGATGTTGTTGCCCTTGGGTTCAAAGACCATAGTTTACCCGGCAATGGTTTAGATGCGAGTGATGACGATGGTGAGATTAACATCCAAAATTTGCCAGTTTTCGGAATGTACCAACCAGATACCATCGCTTCTTATCAGGTAGGAGATGAGACTTATTATGTCACCGCTAACGAAGGGGATTCGCGCGCGCGTCCTAGCGATGACGATGTTTTACCTCCTCCTAATGATGAAGAAGGTGATATTTTTAACGAAGAAAACAGAGTTCGAGATTTAACCCTTGATCCCACCGCTTTTCCTGATGCTGCTACCTTACAAACTGATGAAGTTTTAGGCCGTCTTAATGTTACCAATACCCTTGGAGATACGGACGGTGATGGTGATTTTGATGAACTTTATGCTTTCGGAACCCGTTCCTTTTCTATTTGGAATAGTGACGGACAATTAGTATTTGATAGTGGGGATGATTTTGAGCAAATTACTGCTGCTTTAGTCCCTGATATTTTCAATGCTAACCGCACAGGTGGTTTTGATACTCGTAGTGATAACAGAGGGCCAGAACCCGAAGGGATAACCGTTGGTATGATCGGCGATCACATCTATGCTTTCATCGGTTTAGAACGCATTGGTGGATTTATGACTTATGATGTTACTGATCCCTTAAATCCCTTATTTATTGAATACATAAATGACACAGCTTTAGGAGATTTAAGCCCGGAAGGATTATTATTTATCCCTGGTGAAGATAGTCCCAATGGTGAATCTTTATTAGTTTTAACCAATGAAGAAAGCGGTAACACTTCTATTTATTCTGTGACCACCCCTGAACCCGGTTCTATTTTAGGATTAATGATGTTAGGAATTGTTGGTACTTTAAAAGCCAAATTCTCTGGCAAAAATTCCAAAGTAAAATCCTAGTCTAAAACTTAGGGGTCAACGGCCGTTGACCCCTAAAATAACCATTAAAGTTGGTCGGTTGCTAACATTTGAATCAACCGAGGTGTCCCTGGATCAAACCCTCCTAAGTCCCAAGATAAAGGATCTTTCGGGTCAACTAAACTAATACCATAAGGGGCTAAAGTAACATAAACCGCCTTAACTTTGGGGTTGACTTTTTGACGATATCGGGCTAAGACTCGAGAAGGATGACTCGAACCAGCCCAACTTTCACTATCAGTCCAAAAACAGATTACATCTGCTTTAAACTTATTTTTGATCGCCCAATTATAAGCTACACTGGCATCAGTTCCCCCAAAATTGCGATCGCTAGTTTTTTTCAAAGCAGATTGAAAACTATCCTTTCGAGAAATACCTAAATCGATAAATTCTGTAGAAAATCCCCGAATTGTGTAGTTTTTCTCCGCTTTAGCCGTCACTAAGGCCATCGCTGTGGCAATTTCGCAACAACTTAACCCAACCGAGTCCACCACACCCCAAGACATCGATCCGGAAATATCTACCGCATGAAGAAACACTTTCCTTGTGGGTTTCGCAATATCAAAAGATAACTCCACCGCTTTGTCCAATATTTCCACAATACGAGGAACTGGTTGCCAGTTTTTCTTACTACGTCCCAGTTTTCCCCCAGACTGGTAGGTTTTTAGGGCTTTTAGCACATCAATAGGGTGAATACGCCCTTTTTTGAGACGGTTAACATCATTAAGAACTTTTTCTACGCGATCGATATTTTCGGTTTCATCCCCTCGTAATACCCCCAACTCCGTCAAAGATCCTAAGTTACGCAACATAGCACCAATAGGCATCTCATTAAACAGCAGTTGCCAGGCTTTTTTGTCCATTTTTCCCACAGGAGCAGCCATTTCATGAGTTAAACGACCTTTTTTGATCGCCTTATGGGTTTGCTCGGGATGATGTTTTAACCATTCGTACCACCATATCTGCGTTAATGCTTCAGAAGGTATTTCCTCGGGTAAATAATTATCCCATCCCTTCACCACCCAGTTAAATAGCTGTTGATGCTCATCGGTGGGGGGTTTAACATGAAATAAACGCAACGCATCTCGGTTGGAAAAACCATACCGTTGTTGGTACTTTAATAGTTGATAGGCCAACCCTTTAACATCCTCCCGTGATAACCATTGCGTTCCCACTTCTTGGATGATCTTGCCAAACCCTCGCAAAGATTTGGTATAACTTAACCATTCATAAAAATGGCTACCAGTGCGGACAACTTCGGGGAAAATAGTCCTAAAAGCTTCTTTTGCTTCAGGAGTCTTACCCATAGATAGTAAAACTAATCCTAACAATGGCGCACTATTGTTAATAGAACGTCCATTACTGGCGTAAAGTATCTCAGAAGCAACCAAACCCGGATCGCTGTTAACCCCTTGTTTGAGAACATGGATAAAATCGTCCGTTAATTCCCGTTTTCCAGCATAATAGGTACTTTTTGCAGTGCCGGTGAGGAGACAACGCCGTAATAGTTTCCACAACCCAGCATCAAACATCCAACCGCCGGATCTCCCTTGAATCATTTCTGCTTCTCGTCCAGGGATAGGTTGGTTTTGGGGCGTTCCTTTTTGTTTACGGGTAAAAAATTGATAATTCATCTTTATCTCCTCGGCCAGTTTTGGCAAAAAAAAGACACGGCGAAGGTGGGACTCGAACCCACAACCTTTCGATTAGAAGTCGATAACCCTCATTCTTCGGCCCAAAGGGCAAGGGATGAACAAGGATAAATGTTCTGTCCGTTTGAACTACTTCGCCAAGTGGTGACGGAGGGGGGACTAGAACCCCCAACAGTCTTAGTTTTTAAGTCGATAACCCTCATTCTTCGGCCTAGAAGGCAAGGGCTGAATAAGGATAAATTAAGATGCTATACCATCGGACTTTCCTCATTCATAATCAACTATATACTACATTTATAATACATACTACAAAAAGTGTCAAGGGTTTTGCTAGAAATTTTTTTGATGACGGAGAGGGGACTCGAACCCCTAACCTTTTAGTCCCGATAACCCTGATTCTTCGGCTTAAAAAGCAAGGAATGAATAGGGATTTTCTAAACCCTTCGTACCAATGGAAGCTCCTCCGTCGTGGTTAACTATGTCTAAAAAAAAGACGGCAGGAGAGGGATTTGAACCCTCTAACACCTTTCAGCATCATTACCAACGATAATCCTCGTTTTTCGGCCTGATTGGGCAAGGAGCAAACAAGGAACCTTCCTGCCTTTTCTTGTAGTATTGTAACACAATTATTATATTTTGTCTTATTGTTGTAGTGTAATAATTATACTGACATCTTGCACCATTGATATTTTTTGAGAATTTATAGGTGAGGACTTCTGCAAACATTTTGTTAAATACTCCAAACTCCGATTTAAGAATTGAGATTTCTTTTAGCTTGTTGTTTTAAGTCTTCACTCCATTCCTTGAATTGGTTAATTCCCACTTTACCAATGATTATTGTTGCTATTAAAAATAACAGATGTACCCACCAAGGTAGAGGTTGATAGGAAAAGTTTTTAAATCGGATGGTTTTAGTATTAGAAGCAAGGTTAACTAACCCGTGAGTTTCTGAGTTAACTATCACTTGGGTTTCATAAGAACCAGCTTTTTCTGCATTTGGTTGTTGATAGGTAATTTCATATTCTCGTAGAGTTGTTAAAAATTTGTTTAAGCTATCGATGACTTCTTGTGCATTTCTAGGAAATCGGGAAATCCCTCCTGGTGTCGTTTGAGCAATTTCTTGTAAGCGATCTTCATCCACAATAAATTCCCTGATATCTTGTCCGCTAATTCGACACCATTCTAGAAGATTATTAACGGTTTGCCTCTCTTTTGATAAATTATAATCACAAGTAGCTCGATTATAAACTGTGGATAAAGACTCTCCATATCCCATTGCATGAACTGTCACCTTAGAAGAATATTCTTCTATAATATTTTTAAGTTCCTGAAATCGTTTTTCTTCACGGTTGCGGTTAGGATCTGCATCAAATCCATCCGTAAATAAAATGACCCCTAATCGTGGTACAATTTCTGAGGAATCTGCTTGAAAACGCTCTTCATTTCCTAAAAACTCTACTGCTTCAGTAAGAGGTTGATAGAGATTAGTTGAAGCACAAACTTTAACTTTAGCAAGGTTGTTAAGATAAGACTTTGTTTCTGGATAAGGACTTGATTCTAAATTCTCCTTAATAATTTCTTGGCTAACTCTATAATTATTATCACATCCTTCTCCAAAGGGAACCAGAGCAATTTCAACAGGAAGGTTTTGTGCTTCAATGGCCTCAAGAAATACTTGTACTCCATCAACTGCACCTCTTAATTTCTTTACACCAGAATCATCTTTATGTTTCATACTACCACTCATATCTAGTAGGATAACTAAATAAGTAGGATCAGGTTTAGCTTTTTCTGGTCGTATTAATTCAATATCTCTTAGTATCTCTTCTGTTCCATCAGGAAGAATCGTTTTAACTTTAAAGTCTTCTGGGTTTAGTCCTCGAATGGGAATTCTTTGATCATCAACAACTCTCACTTTTAAAGTAACATTATCTTGCTCAGAACTACCTCGAACTATCTCCACTGTATTAGAATTAGGAAAAGCTGGTAACGGAAAAATATTAAATAGAATAGTGACTAATATTAATGTTGATTGATTAAGTAAATTCATTTTTTTAGGTACTGGGATCAAGGAAGCGATCATAAAAAATAAAACGGTAAAATTTGTCTTTTTCTTGTTCATAGTAAAAAGTCAGTATTTGATTATGATGTAATGGTTGGGGTCGGCTATTTTCTAATAGGTATTTTGCTTGTATTTTAACTTTACTTTTAGCCAAACATTTAATTTTCCATTGTTTATTTTCTAGAATTAACTCTGCTACTTTTGCTGGTGTTTCAGGTAAACAAATATGTGAACCTTTGGCAGAGCCAATGACAATAGTGAAATTATTTTTAGTAGGAAGTTGAATCGATAATCCTTCTTCAATTAAGTCTTTAGTTTGTCTTGTTTCAATATATTTGAAAGGAACAAAAGTGAATCCTGAACTATTTTGTTGACTATCAATTATTTTTGGATATGGCTTTTGATTATCTACATTTTCATCACTTATTGCAAAACCTCGACCTGCTCTCAGTGCAACTTGATAAGCAGGAGTGGTAGAAAAGGTTAAGGATAGTCCCAAACAAGTTCCTAAAATAATAAATCCTAATGGTTCTTCGTATCCTCCTAATTTAATTGTTTCTGGAATTGACTCGATTAATAAAGCAGCTATAAATCCAGCTATTCCACCAAACATAGGTGATTTTATTAGCCTATTTTTTGTCAAAGAACTAGATCCTTCCGTTGTCAAAAAGTACCAACAAAGTCCTTCTGCTAATCCTATTCCTAATCCAATAATCAACCAACTAACTACTCTTATAACAGAGCCAGAAATCAATTGATATAATATAAGAATAACAATGGCAGATATACCACCTGTTACAATCCCCATTTTTAAAGCCATATAGACATAATCTTTTCTGTTTCTTTTATTGGCTTTATCGTGAGTTGGATTACTTAAATAAATAGCAGTATAAACTAATGATACACTTAAAACAACTGCTACTATAGGAAATAAAACTATCTCTGGTAAGAGAACTTCGTTGATGTGAAATAAAATATTTTCCAGGTTAGAAGGAATTTGGTTCTGGGAAATAGTTGTTAAAATAAACTTAATGGGATAAACTAAGAATAGCAAAGCAATATTCCAGGCAAATAAAGCTGCAGTAACACCAGCTAAACTATAGAATAAGATTTTGGGGAAACGTGAGAATAAGCTTTTCAAAACATTCACTACTCCATATTTCAGGCTACTGTGATTTTAGCGCATCTTTCTAAAAAAGGGGATATTCAAAGCTGATATTTTTTCAATTAAGATTAAATATAAATCAGCTAATACAAATCCTAAGTCGTCTCTTAGGTCAGATATATGGAGTTTGAGTAAACCGGATGTACGAGAACTTTTTTGATAAGATTTCCATCTTATATCAGCTTTTTTATAAATATCTTTGGGAATTTCTCCCCAACTTAATTGATAAAAAAAAGCAGCTAAACTATACATTTCAACTTGTGCAAATAATCTACCCATCCATTCATAGTAATCTTTTTTTTCTGATGCAAGAGGATGATTATCATCTAATTTTTCAAAGTCAGATGATATTTTTTGAGATAGTTTATCCTTTTTAAATGAAGGATTAAAAGAAATTTTATAAAATAAAATTTCTCCCCAGTCTCGAATATATTTTTTCCAAAAAGTTGATGACTTAATAAATAGATATTCTTTTTCTTTTAGGAGGTAAGACCTTTTCTCACTTAAAGATTCTTCTAGCAACAATTCAATAATAATACTATCAATATTTTTTTCTATTTCAGTTTTGTCTATTATTTTTTCTTTCTCTAAAAAATTTATTAACTTGTCTTGAATTTTAATGCCTGCTAAAAAAAATTTTTTATTATTCTGTTTTTTGAGCCAATATAACCATTCAAATACCTGTTCAGAAGGCATCAGAATCGCGATCAACCCCCTATATCTAGCATTTTTAATATCTTCATAGGTATCAAGAAAAGTTTGGTCTATGATGCTTTCCCAGTGCCAATTATGACTATCTATTTGTTCTAAATAGTTACTTAATTTGAAAAAATTATTTTCTAAGTTTTTGTTCTTAGCTATTGCCATTAAACATCGCTTAAGATTAGTCTCTGTGAATTGTTCATCAGATAAACTATCATCAGATAAACTATCATCAGAAAAGCTTTGATAAGATTGATTGAGATCATTAACAATTAAATTACCTTGAGAATAAATAAGGGTGAATTTTTCAGGATGTTCTAATTTATTAACATTATAAGCCCAATTTAACGGGACTTTATATTCTCGATTTAAAATTAATGCTAAGGTGTGAAAAGGTTCGTCTTCAAGATGATACTGAAGAGGAATAACTAAATTACCTTGAGATTGATCACTTCTTGTTTTTATATCTTTAAATAACTGTTCGTAACCAAAATCTTGAATTAAATCGGTTTTAAATAAAAAAGATGTTGAATAAGGTTTATTGTTAATTTTATTTTCAGCAGAAGGTCTTAATTCATAGTATAAACAATTATCAATTTCCCACTGATTTAACCACCATTTTAATAAAGTTCCAACTCCATCTATATTTTGCTCTCTGGTTGTTTTTTTTAACCAGAAATAACGATAAGCAACTAAGGGACGATGTCGGTCATCCATCAAACGAGTTGCTACTGCTAAAATAGCATACTTTTTAAGTTCTCTGGCAATTAAAGCAATATCATTTTCTCCGGGTGGATAATTATCATTAATACGCAATAAATGGTTATGAACAACATTAACGATATCTTTGGGAACTTTTTTGCTTTCCCATCCAATCTCTTTATCAAACCCCGTGGTAACATACTGATTAAAAACATCTGACCATTTGGGTTCTAGAAATTGTCTCGAAAATTCATAGATTTTAGCTTGTTTATTTAGCATCATTTTGTTGTGTATCGTTTCCCTATGTTTTAGGTTCCTGATTTTTATCTATTTTAGGTTTCTCTTTTGGTTTCTTAGGTTCTTCCTTTAAACATTCAGAATATAGTTTATCACTAATTATTTTGCACTCATTAAGTTTATTATATTTAATCTTAAATTCCTCATAATTTTTACTTTTATCAATAATTAAATTAAGTTCTTGTGCTGCTTCTTCAAGTTGTTTTGCTTCTATCATAATAGAAAGCACTGACCAAGTATCTGGCCCTAAGCTACCGTCAACTGAATCGATTCCATAATCTTTTTGAAACTCTTTAAGTGCGTCTGATGTCTGCTTATCCCATATCTCATTAATTTCAACTTTTTTACCCTTATAAAATCCAAGTGGGTCTAAAACGTCTTTTACTTGTTTGATTTCAAGACTTTTTAGAAGAGTTTCCTCATTAATTTGATCTGTCTTATAACTTTGACTTAGTTGTTGTTTGACGGGGGGAGTTAATCCTTTTATGTATCCATATAATGGATTTTTAGTTAAATTATTTCGGTCTTTCAATATTTGCTCTCTTGTTTCTGCTTTTTTGAACTTTGTATCAGTAAATTTAGGTATTAAACTGATAAGCTTATCTAAATTGTCAAGATTTTTCTGTTGAACATCTTTCTTAAAATATCCACTTTCTAGAAGATTAAGGTATAAATAAAGTTCACGAATAGGGTTAGAAGAAATAATCTTAGATTCATTTTGAGAAATGGGATCATATAATATTTTGTCGTATCCTTTAAACCACCCTTGTATTGGGATTCCTAATCCTATTCCTACGAATGTTCCGAGCAAGAAACTACTACCGATTGAAAGACCAAGAATCAATTTCCACATTTGATTAAAACTCCTTTCAAAATAACCTGTAACTGATGGATATGAAACTAAAATAGCAAACATAGGATAGCATTTTTTCAATATAGCTAGATGGTTAAATGGGACTAAACCAATTAGTAAAATCTCTAAGTTTTCAGAACTATTGAAAATAGCCAATTTAGTTAAATGAGATGCTTTTGAAAAATTTGAAAATGAATAATATTTGAAGAAGTTTCTTCCAAATACAGATAAATCATAGTTAATTTTCTGCTCTTCTTTCTGAGAAGATTTGAGAGGAATGATTTCGTCTAGTTTGTATTTTTTAATTTCTTTCGGTATTTTTTGTCTACTTAGCTGATAGAAAAATGCAGCGACTGAATAGGTTTTTTGATCATCTATTTTCCCAAAAAACTTAGCAAGTTTTTCATAGGCATTGAAACTATTGGATGATGGAACTGATGGTATATTATGAGACGAATTAGGTTGATGAATAACTAGATTTTGATTTTGTAATGCTCTTTTTTCCTGTTCTTTTATGTCTTCCCATGATTGAAAATCTTTACTGATTTGCTCAATAAATTCATTATTTTCTTCTATAGTTAACTCTTGTTTATCTTTACATTTCTTTTTGAGTTTTTCCAACAATTTTTTTCCATAACTAATTAAACGTTGTTCATCTGACCAAACAGATTGAGACTCAAACAATAACCATTCAATTGAACGATAATTATCTTCAGAATTCAAGACTTCTAATAATAGCTGATCAATTATATAATTAACTTTATTTCTTAGTTTTTCACTGTGAGAAATCGCAGCTTTTAATTGTGGTTTACTTTGAATTTCTAAAGCATTGATAGCATTTTCATTAGGTGGATAATATTTGTTAGATTTTTTCTTTTTATCTTGTTCATTAACTTTATTGAAACTGTTGATCCAATTGGGAGTAGATATCTCCAAATTCTCAATTTTCAGATTAGGATGTAATAGTAAAACTAAAGATTTATATCTAGCAATTTGAGATTCATTATGAGTTTCTAACCAAGTTTTATCAACCAACTTTCCCCAGTCCCATTGCACACTATCACTATGACTTAATTCTTCAATTAATGTCTCTAAATGTTTATCAACTTGTTTATTTTCTGCTATTTTATGGATTGCTTGTTTAAGGGTATTTGTTGGAGTTTTTTGAACAGATTCTTGCGTTTTTGGTATAGAAATTTCTTGTTCTAAAGGAGTAGAAATATTATTATATTTTTGATTCCATTCAAAAGATTGTTGATCTGCACACCCAATTAAAATATACTTATTCGGATTTTCTAAACAACTAATATTCCATGTCCAAGCAATGGGAAGCTGATATTTTTTGTTTAGATATAAAGCAAGAGAATGTAATTGTAAACAGTAAAAATCCCATTTTAATAAAAGTATTACCGAAAATAACCATAAACCGAGGCGAGAATTACCCCGTAAAAGAGCTAAGTTTGAAAGGTTATCTGCTTTCTGTAAATTCTTAGGAAGCTGATTATTTTCTTTATATTTTTTAACCGTAAAAATATGAGGTGTTTTTGTGATTTGATTGCTAATATTTTCTACAGTTTTATCATAATCATTAAAACTATTTTTTTGATAAATTTTTGCTTTATAATAGCCTTGTTGATAATTATTCTTTTGAGTTTCTTGTATTTGAGAATGAGGTTTCAAATCTAAACAAGGTTTACTTTTGCTAATCCACCATTGCAATAATGTTCCTACACCGTCAATGTTAGTATTCTCTGGTTTTTTTAACCAGAAATAACGATAACCAATCAAAGGACGATCCCTATCATCAACTAAACGGTTAGTAACAATTAAAATAGCATACCGTTCAAACTCTTTAGCAATCAGTCCATTTTCTCCCTCACTAGGAGGATAATTATCATTAAGACGAAAAAGGCGATTATAAACAGCATTTTCTATAATTTCAGGAACTTTTTGAGTTCTCAAACCAATCTCTTTGTCAAACCCTGTTGATACCCATTTCCCGTTAACTTCTTTTGGTTCTAAAAGTTTCCTAGAAAATTCCCAAACGTTGACAGTTATTCTTTGTTCATTCATAGTTTATCTATCCCTCCAAATCTCTTAATTCAGCAATATCTTGTCCTGTATATAACCAATAAATAGGAGCAATCAAACCAAAAGGTTGCCACAATTCTGTGTCATCAATAACACCAACTGTAACCCCATCTGGTCGTTTTTCTGGCCTAACATTAGGAGTTGCATCATCTCCTTTAACCCCAAAAGCAGAACAAAAAAAATAATTCATAGGACATCTCCATTCCCGTTTCCATCGTAATAAAAGTTGCTCAGTTTGCAAATATTTTTTATTCATAAATTTAGGAATTCTCCTGCGGTAGTTCCACATACCAGACATTTCTGCTTTACTCCAAACAATAGCAATAGGATAATTGCTTAAAGACTTTTTTTTAGAGCGCAATCTAGACTTTAATGCTGATTCTAAATTAGCTAAACCTTGAGCGTATCTTATATCTTGATCTTGTGTTGATAAAGTTCCCTCTAACATAATAAAGAGTCCTGATGCTTGAGCATATTCTTCTAAATAGGTTTCTATTGCTGTAATATTTTTATTTTGTAGCTTGGTAAAAAGTTCCCCTGCAAAATCTTTACAAGTTATCTCAAATTCTTGATGATTAAACTCAGCATTCATTGTGATCTTAATTTCGTATTCTGGAATTGACTCAGGGTTATCAGTATAGTCAGTTCCAGCAACTCTATCACCCCTTTTGAGAATATTTTCTGCTTTATCAATAAAGTTCTGAGTTGCATCATTGAGAGGAGTAATAGACTCAATCGAACTATTTTTTCTGACTTGTGACCAATAAGCTAAAGCTGCTAAATAAGCAGTTTTTCCAGAACTTCTGGGACCAATCATCCTAAATTCTGTACTACCTGATAATTCTTCTTTTTGTCGTTGAAATGGACTCAACATCATTATCACTTCAAATAAGGTTTAATTATTCTTCTAGTCGAATACCTGTTGCTAACCAGTATAAAGGAGGAATTAATCCATAGGGAGACCATTGCTCGGGTTCTCTTAAGGTTGCTTCAATTTCTTCCGGGGGACCATCATAATCAAAACGACAGTTAGGACGGGGATCAAAATTTTTCAGATCATCACCTAAAATACCAAACGCAGAACAGGCAAAAAATTGTATAGGGTTATTCGTAAACTTTTGTGTTATAAATTCATAAGTTTTTGGTAAACGCACAGCAAATAAGTCTTCATCGGGGTCAAGACGACAAGGCCAAAGTTCCCCCCGTTCACATTTTGTCATGACCACTGCAATGCGCAATTCTTTCAACTTTGGATTAATTTTTTGTTTTCCTGATAGTTTCCGATGTAACTCTTTAAACGCAGGTTGATACAGTAAGAGATCATTCTCAGGTTCCCAGTCTGTCATCATTATCATCCATCCATCAGTGGTAAATAAATCATCTATCCATTTTTTGATGTCTGGATCTTGCTGTTTATCTCCTCGCGGTATATCGTGAAAAAACTCCCCTGGAAAGTCTTTAGTTAACAACTCCAGTTCAATTCCCGGACGCTGTTTATTCCCAGGAATTTTAATGACAAAATCATACTCGTTCAAGTTATGGAATTCTTTTTTTTCATATGTTGTTCCAGGAACCTTTGAACCCACCGCTAATGTATTTTTTGATAAATCTTCTAACTCCTTGGTTTCATCATTACGTTTAATAACTTGTAATTCTGGATATTTTTGTTTGAGTCCATCAGGACATTCGGCCAAGGTAGTCAGATAAGTTGTTTTACCTGATGCTCTAGGACCAAAAATACGAATATCAAGAGGTTTATTTTCAAGAGGTTTAGTAGAAGTGTCAGACATAAGCTTAAGATTGAGATCCTAAATACACCCAAGGTAATTCTAATAGATTTGAATTTTTAGTGCTAGTCACGAACAATCGAGGAGCAAGAAAAGGAGGTTGCTTGTTATGGTCTCGGATAATATCATAGGCCAAATCAAAATAAGTTTCTTTGATATGTTGATTATAGTCAAACCAATTTATTAATTTCCCCTTTTGTCGATTATATTCCCAGTTTTCATGATCTTTTTCCAAATCATAACCCAATAAATCAGCCTTGTGCATGGCGATAACAAAATGTTTAACATTTGAACAATTTTTTCTCATGAAAGTTAACCAATTTTCTAGTTGAGTTCTCCAAGTTTCTACATCTAGCTGATCAGAAGGGTTGCTATTATCTGTTGATGCAGTTTTTCGTTTACTCCTAGTATAAGGAGGAACTAATAAAATTACTGCCTGACTATTACTAACTGTTTCTACCAGCTTTTTATAAGGTTCAGGATTCCTTTTTCTCCAGATAGGAACAGACCAAGCTTCTCCAGGGGTATCTATCCAATCTACCCTAATTTTTTTTCCTGCTCCAGCAGGAAGATCCACACTTAATGATAAAGATCGTGGTGCTTGTAATCCAGAAGTACCAGCAATTTCATAAATTTTTTTCTGCTTTATTTGGGATACTGGTTGACTAAAAATTTCCTTGTATGAATCGACAGAAACTCCCTCTTTTTCTGGATTATTTGAGGTGATTTTTGTTTGCTTAAATTCCCCTAAAGGTTGACTTAATGTGCCATTATCTGATGAGAAATCATCATCTTTTGAATTATTTACATATGGATAAGAGGTTATTTGTTCAAGTAAATTTTCCGCGTTATATACTCTAACATTTTTGTTTTTTTCAGATATAGTTGCTTCAGCTAAAGCAGCTATCATACTGGTTTTCCCTACACCTTGGTTGCCAATAACAATAACATTCATGAATTAATCTAACCTACAATTTTTACTTTTTATGAATAACATAACAGAAACGACCAATCTTAGGAGGATTATCTTCCATTAGGTTACTGGTAATGGTTTTTAAGCCTCTCATGAAGTTTAACAGATTTTGAGTTTTTGAGCCATCATTAGGGTTATCTCTTCCTGGGGTTAAGTTCCACTCTTTCCACCAACTTTCTTCTGGTATATTATTTAAAACAACATCAATTTCAAAACTGTATATTCCCGATTTGGGAAATTTATTAGTATCAATTGTAGTCACAAAATTTAACTGTTTTTCTGGTGTAAATTCCCATTGATCAACATTGATGATATTTTTAAAAGAACTATCATCTTGATATACTTCTGTTACCTTCTTTAATTCTTTGGAAAATTCATCGATAACCTTAATATTTTTAATGGTACTAAAATAATTAGGATTAAGTGTGGTTATGGGATTCCCAGAGATCAAATTGACACTATCTTTAATGGTAATTGGTTCTGTTGGTTGACTAGGGATTTCTAATAGTTGATTTTTTTCATCTTGAGACTGAATTTTGACTAAATTATTTTCTAACCTCCACTTTTGAGGTACTGCTCCATCTACAGGATATATATTAATTGTTTCCTTATCTAAATAAGTAATTTCATCAACTAATTTATAGGGAGAAAATAAGGTTAATTCACTTTCTTCTATTAGTTCAGTTCCTCTATTTTTTACGGTTTCAAAATAGTTAACAACATCATCATAGCGACCTATAAAAATAACATAAAAAGGTCGTAAATCTTCCTCAGATTGATTATTAGGAAAGGTAAATTTTCTAATTGTTCTTTGTCCTTGCACATGAACTGTTCCTGAAAATTCGCTTTTAATTGCCCAAATAGCTACAACATAATCTTTACTATTATTATTAAGATAGGTATCTCTTATTTTTTTGCTAAGGATAGTAATATCCCCATCTGCTTGATCTAAATCTGTTACCATCACCAACAAACTATCTTGTTGATTCGGTGGTAAAATAAACTCTTGTAAGGGAACCGAAATGTTAGGAAATTTAGGCTTACTACTATTATAAAATTCAGGTAGTTGTGCCTTCTTAAAATCACTACGAGTGATAATTTCTCCTGAACGATAGTAACTAGGATTAGTCTGCGATCGCAAACTACTTAACGATAACGTATCATCCAAAAGTTTTAAGGTTTGTACATAACGACTATTGCGATCGCTAACATAACCTAACATAGATTGAGAACCATCTATAGCGATCATAATATCAAGAGAATCTGACAAAGGAGAGGACTGAGAAGAGGAGTCAGATGCACAAGAAAAGGGGACTTCTACCTTGCTACAAGATTGTATCATCACAGAAGTTACCAGGAGAAGCACTAACCAACGAGGACGAATCATAGAATTATTTTCAAATTAACAACTTTTACCCTTTTGATCCTAAGACTAATTACCAAAAATTGCCAAAGTCTCAAGATTTTAAGTTTTTTTACAATCTTTCAGAGCAAAGGTTGCCTCAAAATTTAACCGAATGTCGGGCAGAATTCCCTAACGTTCCATAACTTAGGGATGAATGCCCGACCAACATATAAAACTGCGAAGCATCCTTATTTCTTAGTTTCTAACCCTCCTGACTGGTTTTTGATA
>NZ_JASJEB010000149.1 GCF_030064895.1 Crocosphaera sp.
ATATAGCGTTTCTCAGACTCATGAGGTACAGTAGCAGCAGTGAGTAAACCAGTTACGAATGTCTTGTTGAGTAACTTGAGCCATAGCATCAACAATGCCATCAATTAAATCTTTATAAGTTCTTGCTTTAAGTTTTCTCAAGATAGCTTTAACCTTTGACCAGAAATTTTCAATTGGCGAAAATTCAGGAGAATAGGGAGATAAATAAATAAGTTTGGCTCCTTTTTGTGCGATGGCTTCTTTGACCATTTCTCCCAGATGAATTCGGGCATTATCAAGAACGACACAGGCATTCTCCCAAAGTTCTGGAACTAACTTTTTAACAATAAAAGCTTCAAATGTTGTGCCATCTACCGAGCCGTAAATATTACTAGAAGCCAAGACTTTTTCAATAGATAATGCACTGATTATCGAGATATTTTTTCCCCGCTTTTGAGGTTTTTCCCCTCTAGCTCTTTTTCCCTTTAATGCTCTAGCATAGAGTCTGAGCATAGCTAAATTAACCCCTGATTCATCAATAAAGATTAAATCTTCAACTTTAATATCTCGAATTTGTTTCCAAAACTCTACTCTTTTTAGCTGTACTTCTTCACTTTCTTTCTCAGCTGCATGAAGAGTTTTTTTTTGACTGTATAATCCAAATCATGACTAATTCTTCCCATTGTTGCTGTACTAACTCTAATCTTCGTTTTCTGTTCTAGTAATTCACATAGTTCTGATAAAGTGGCATCATTATTATCTTCAATGATTTCTATTAAGGTAACTAAATCCTCACCCTGGACTTTGGGAGGTACATTTCCTCCTTGGGGTTTTGGTTTAATGTCTCCTGTCTGTTGATATTGTTTTAATAGTTTTTGAATGAAGCTTTTAGATACATAGAAACGTTTGGCTAGTTCCCTAATTGAGACTTTTTCTTGTTCATATACACTTATAATCTTCTGTCTGAAATCAATTGATAATGGTTGCATTAACCCTCCTTACTCACTCTTATTTTTCCTGGGTTTATTGTACGTAATATTTTTTGATTCCGCTCACAGAAGTTCTTTTCTTGGGCTACAGTGTCGCTCTCTATCGCCATGATCGCCCTGAAGTTCTGCGATCGCCCTGAAGTTCTGCGATCGCCCTGAAGTTCTGCGATCGCCCTGAAGTTTTGCGATCGCCTTGAGGTTTTGCGATCGCCTTGAAGTTTCGTGGTCTGACTCCGCGATGCCTCTTGCCCCCCCTAGGTGTACCTCATGAGTCCGAGAAACGCTATAAGTTCAATTATTATCCCTAACTTGATGAGCCAAAAATATTAAGAAATGATTAAGAATATTTGGCGATCGCCTATTCAGCATGTAATAAAACGAAATAGTAATGAGTATGGATGAAGTTTAAATCTGTTGATTAACCCTGATTATTTTGCTGTCTTTCGTCAAGAAAGGATTGATAATTGCATTGGATGATAGTGGTATTGGGATCAGACTCTCCTGAGACTCTTAGAGAAATACTTATCGCTTGAATATAAAGAGCCTCAGCTTCATCATCTCTGCCTAAAACTTCGTAGAGAGAAGCCAAGTTGTTCATACTACTTGCCACATCAGGATGTTCTTCTCCAAACAATTCTTGGCTCATCTCCAAACTTTGTCGATAATACTGTTCGGCTAACTCATAGTTTTGCTGTTGATCATAAATGCCTCCTAAACGATTTAAGGTATTAGCAACGATAGAATGTGGTACACCGAATACCTGTTTTTCGAGTTGTAATGCTTTGAGGTATTTCTCTTCTAAATTATTCGACATGAGTGTTATTTTTACTTTAAAAGTTCTCAGAAAAGTTGAAGGAATAACTATTAAGATAATACCATTGGGATAAAGCTTAGTCCATAATCCCTCTTTCTCGTTAGTGTAGATGGTTGAGGAGATTAGTCAGCACTAGCGATGGGGGGAGATTGGCGATCGCTTAATTATCAGCTATTAGGGAGCTTAACTTTTGAAAAGAAGGACTTGTTATGATGGTAAGGCTTCTGATTTATAATTAACTGCCCCCATGATTTCCTTTAATCCTTTATTTGTGCTAGTTACTTCGCCTTTAATTGTTGGAGAATTTCCTAGTTTAATTGATTTGATTTTTTACTCCTTAATAAATATGAAACAAATATGGTTATTTTAAAAGAAGAAAAAAATGCTCAACTTTTTGCACAATGGCTTCAGTCAGAAACCGAAACCAATCTACAATTTATTGATGGAGGAGATTTAGGCAGACCAATTACTGCATATTGGTAAAACATGGGCATTGTGTTGTTATTTGTATGTAATTCCTGAAGAAAGAGCTAAAGGATATGGAACAAATATGGTAAAACAAGCCTGTAATCAGGCAATTAATGATGGAGCAAATTTAGTATCATTAATTGTAGCTAAAGATAATTATAGAGCGAGAAAATTTTACCAAAATGTGGGTTTTATTGAGACTCAGACAAAGATTATCAAATCTGGTAAGGAATTTCTTGTTAGTGAATATCTGAACTCTTAAACGGATATAAATTATTTATCAAAAGACTCTAGAGTTAGGCTATAAGGTAATACAGTCTCCTGAAATCACTTTGTATGGACAAAAACGGATGTTAATTGTAGCTCCAGAGGGAACAGTTTGTGATATTTCCTCTCCTAGCTGACCATAACCGTTTCCGTTGCCAAAAGTTTGACTCATGAGCTTATGATTTAATTCTACTTTCAAAAAAGATTAAGAAAAGGGGATGTATTTATCCCCCAATAAGTTACTTAGAAATCATCGTCATCCTCGGTTGTATTCTCAGAATAACCATGAGAATCATCTTGGAATTTCGTAGGAAAATCTTGGTACTCATCCCACAGAGATAGAATCAGTTGTCCCGTCTCAGAGGACTTAGGCAACATGAGAGATTCAATGGCTGTACCCACCAATTTAACGGAGCGATCGCCTCGTCGTTCTACCACCTTCTCCGTCCCCACCTGCTCCACAGCAGGAGCCAAGCGCACAGCAGGGCAAACAAACGGTGCTTTGCCGTCGCCCTTATGAACCCCAAGCTGAATATCAAGTACAGTTAAGGCATGAGCCTTGTCGCTTAAAGCTTTTTGAGGCTGTCCCCGAAGCTTGAAGAACACCCGTTCTATTTCCCCTCGAAAAACTTTGATTTCTTCACCAAGACTTCCCCCTGTTCCTGCTCCGAGTCCCAACCGTAGGGGTACTCGATGAAGAGGTTCATTGTTATTATCAAGGAATAAAATCAAGTATCGTGTCCGTAACCGATAATTTTCCCTTTCCTTGTTAGCTAAAGCCCCATATCTTGTTAATTTGCCCTTTTTATAAGCTTCTCCAAGATATTGCCACCCGTTCCCAGTCTTTTCTTGGACTTCGATGTTAGAGCGGTGGATTAAGGATAAGCGGATATGTTGTGTAAGAAAACCGTCAACTTCCCGTTGATTAGGTTTATCTTGGTCAAAGACAAGGCTAGTCGGAGTAAAATGGTCGGGGACATTGAAACCGACTAACTCAGCTTGGTCAGTGGGAAGAAATATGCCCCAGGGTACATTATACTGCTTTATCTCAGACAGAGACAGGTTTTTGGGGTTGGTCACTTGGCAATATGGGATGGACTCGGATACAGTCACATCTTCGTCGAATTCTTTGAGAAAGTCGGTGGTAGTCATGGTTTAATCGTCGTTATTCTTTGCTTGTTGTGGCTTGGGGTTGATGTTGATAAGATAAGGAGGATTAGGAGGGATTAACCCCCCTTACGGACTAAAATTCAGCGTCACTACCATAACAACGGTTAAAGTCGAGAACGTAGAAGCCCTGAAATTGGTTTTTACATTTTTCAAAAGCTTTCATGACGGCTTTTCGGGTAATTTCAGGGACAACTAGGCTGATGACTCGTTCTTCTTTGGAATAGGTATGGCCATCATCAGGATCAATGTCTAATTCATGGCTACACAAGGTAACTTGAACCTCGATAGGGTTTTGTTCTTGGTGTTGTTTAATGGCCAGTTCACAGTCATTCGTGCGAGGGTGATAAGTCTTAGCCATTTTGCTAAAAGCATTACACCATCCTCTGTTACGGGTTCCCTCCCAGTTCAAAAACATTGGGCAATCAATGCACATGGGGCATGGATGCAAATCCTGGGTAGGGTCGAAGTCTTTGGTTTGAAGCATATAATAAAAGTAATGATTGTTTGTTGGGGGAAAGTAGCAAGGCTATTTATCCCCTCTTTTTGTAGATTAGGTAGTAATCAAGTCTTATCTACTCTTTTAGTATAGCGTACAAGGCTATTTAATTAAACTTATAGGCTATTGTATTTTCTTTTAGATAAACTATAAAGCTATATAAATAGCTTATAAAAATAGACTTTTAGCTTAAAAAGCTATATTTTGAAATTAGTAGTTTTTTAGGTGATACTAATGGTTGCTGTCTTATATAAGTTAAGTGTGGGTAAGGTTCGTTGGAAATTGAGAACGGTGATGGCTGATCGTAAAATCACCAATAAAGCTCTGGCCCAAGAACTGGATATGAATCCAGTTAGTATTTCAAAGCTTAAGAGCAACGACGATTTGCCAGAAATTGGTGGAGACGCTTTGGCAAAAATTTGTGAAGCAATTACCAAACTAAGTGGGCGTAACTGTGATTTGGAGGAGTTGATTGAATATGTTTCTGAAGAATGACCTTAACGCTTTTCGTCTTCTTCTGAGGTGATAACTCTGAATTTTCGCTCTCAGAGTGTTCAATCTATAGTTGTAAGTTTCCCAAAGCCGACTAATTCCCCTATTCTTTCTAATCTAATGCTTGTTTGCAATAGGAATCTAAGATATAGTTGAGATATTCCTAAACACAGGATTATTGATACAAAGTGGATGTTTCTCAAGTTGAGAAACCCTTAAAAACCACGAAACGCCGATCTATCATTGGGGAATGTGGTTCGACGTTTCAATCTAAGGGCTTCTCTCTGTGAAATCTCTGTTAACCCAATAAGGAGGTAACGATGAGATAAGAAAGAAATATAAATTTTTTGGCAATGTTAATGGCCGTAATGACTCCATCATAGAGTAAATTTGCGGTATAGGCAAGCTTTGTCTAAAAAATAATTCTCATTACCAAAAAATAGAGAATTAGAGCGTAAATTGCGACTCTGGTTATATTAAGTTTCTTATCTTAAGCTGACACCTCCTTATGCGCTGTTAAACCACGTTAGGGAGAAAATTATGCACCCGAATTTTGCCCATCCCGATGATCAAGGGGACAAAGCATCTAATGAGCATTCACCAATAACTATGCTTATGACAAGAAGCATAGAGTCAAGTGGGTATTTAATTAAGTCGAAATAGGAAAGACTGGTGATGCTCTGTCCATCATGACTGCGACTGAATAAGCGGACAGCACAAACACTGGTGGTGCGAACATACACCAGCTTCACATAATATCTATCTTTATCTTAGTTGTCCGAGCTTAGTTCTTCCAAACAAGTCATAATTTCAGAGCATCTCCAGCACATTACAAAAACTGGAGTCCAAAATGAATAACATCAAAGAACAACACCGTCACGAATGGGTAATCGGTTCCGGAGTCGACGCTGAAATAGTCGGTTTAAACGTGAGATCACTAATCGGCCCCGATACCTACGATTTGCTACTCTACAGTGACAATGTTCCCCGTCGTAATGATGGTCGAATCAACAACCGAACCTTGAAAGCCAACGCCCACCTAGAATCTGGGGGATATGCTGTGAATGCCATCAACCCAGAAACGGGGGAAGACTTGTTGTGGGGACAGTTAAAACCCAACCAACCGAAAGTAACTCCTGATGGAAAAACCCGAAAATACGAAGTCCCACCCTTTGAACCGGTAGAAGCCATTTGTCTCAAAGTCTCCCGACGTATCGGATTGAAAGTCGCCAAAAAGTCAGGTCTTCTCAAGGAATACCGAGAAAGAATCCGTGAGCAATGGATAATGACCGAAGGCATCACGTACAAGGAATTCTTGCGCCAAAAGGACAAGTTATTCTGGAAATGGGTGAAGGAGAATGTTGAGATAGCGATCGCAGTGGTAGAAGGAACCAAAAAAGCAGGAGCATTACTATCTCAAGGAATAGCAGCAATTAGTATCCCAGGAATATGGAACGGTTCACCCAAAGACTCAGAGGGAAACCCCAAGTTATTACCGCAGCTTCAATACTTAGCCACACCAGGACGAGAAATAGTCATCGTCTTTGACCAGGACGAGAAATTGAAAACCCAGGCCAATGTCATAGCAGCCAGAGAAAGATTAGCGTCGTGTTTCCGAGAAGCTTGTTGTAAAGTTTTATTTATGTCGTGGGAAACCGAGGAGAAAGGAATAGATGATGCAATTGTTGCTAATGGACGAGAATGGTTCACAGAAGTATGGGAAAACAGATCCTCAGAACAGGCCTCAATCAAAGTAAGCAAACTAGAGCATAACTTACCGAAGTGGAGTGAAGAAGGATTAACCCTTTATTTTGAAGAGTTCTATAAAGATAGGTTAATCTTTGAAGATAAAACAGGAGAATGGCATTTATATAGTGCAGAGAAAGAGGGAATATGGGGGCAAATAAGTAAAATACAACTAGAAAGGAGAATCATATTAGAACTAAGGGAATTAAAACAGAAATTTGAGGAGATCAATGGTCAAATAGCATTAGCCATAAAGAGTGTAAAAGAAAGTGATCGAAGTAAGGATGAGAAAAGAGAGATTATTGAGCAGTTAAAGGCACAAAGGCCAACGTATCGAGAAATTACGATCAACTTTGTCGAAAAACTAGGGAAAAAGCTATCGAGAATATTATTAGTCAAAGAAATGGCTTGTAATGCCCATAAAGGATTAATACCCTTCAAGAATGGGGTACTCCATATTGAAACTAGAGATTTATGTCCCCATAGTCCAAGCAATTACTTTACTTGGTGTCTTCCCTATGACTACAACCCCCTAGCCACAGGGGAACCCATCAAGCAGTGGTTACTGGAAATGATGCAGGGGGACGAGTCTCTCGTAGAATTAATCAGGGCATATTTACATGGAGTTGTCACCGGACGGGCGGACTGGCAGAAATTTTTAGAACTGATAGGGCCAGGGGGAACAGGGAAAAGTACCCTGATCAGATTAGCGATCGCCCTAGTAGGATTCTCGAACTGCCATGTAACCACCTTGAAACGGCTAGAAACCTCGAAGTTTGAAACAGCGAACATCAAGGATAAACGGTTAGTCTTAGTCACTGATGCAGAAAGGTACACAGGAGACGTAACCACCCTCAAAGCCTTAACAGGAGAGGATAGCCTACCCTACGAGAAGAAAATGCAGCAAGCAACGGGGGGATTTAAACCCGATTGTTTGGTAATCATTGCCGGAAACGAGCATATAAAAACTGCTGATTACACCAGTGGCTTGCAACGCCGTCGGATAACCGTGGGGATGAAACATAAAATCTCAGAAGAAGAGCAACGGAATCTGATTAAGCACGATAATCAGGGGAATATATCAGGGGAATTTGTGCCGTATATACCAGGGTTTCTGAACTGGGTACTAGAGATGGACTCTATTGAGGCTTCTGAGTGCATCAAAAATGCCCATAGAAGGTGCGTTAAGCTAACCTTAGAGAGGATAGAGTCAATGGTAGAAAACAACCCCATAGCAGGGTGGTTAAACGAGAATATCATTTATGACCCTGAGACTTACACTCATGTAGGAAAGGCAATTAAATCCACAGAGAATGAGGAGGTGTATGTAAGAGCATCGAAGTGGCTGTATCCGAACTATTGTGCATTCTGTGAAGGCATCAAAGTAAATCCTATTAGCCTTAACCGATTCAGTACCCTGTTGTTAGACCTTTGTAACCACCAACTGAACTTAAGTGATGTGGTAAAAGACCGGAACCGGAACGGGGTCTTTATCCAAGGGTTGAAAATTCGGGATCATTTAGATGATGAGGCCCCATTCATCGAAGGGTTATGGGTGAAGCGATTAACCTTGAGTGAAACCCAAAAATCGACAGACGTGACCCCAGAGGTGATGGCTGTTAAGCCGTATGTAATCCTCGAAACCCAGTCAGGAGAAGATTGTGATGGCTGTGTAGGCACTTTAAAGGATTTTACGAAAAATGGTTTTAATGTGGATCAACCCTTAAATACATACGGGGAAAGTATCAAAGATAATGGGACCAAGAATGTAGTTGTGGACAAACCGCCAAAAAGGTCGTCACAGCCATCACAGTCCTCTCCCGTAAGGATTACAGAGACAGAAACCTGCCATGACGAACCATCACAATACAAGATCATTGAGAGGGGGGAATTAATGAAACGGATTGATGGAGAAATGGAGACGCTAGGATGGACTACTAGCACCGGCAAAGAATACTTAGTGTCGACCTATGGTGTGAGTTCTAGAAAACGCCTAAGTGATTCACAGTTGCTAGAGTTCTACAACAATCTCAAAGCAGCTTCATCTCAACCCCAAGGGCAAACCCCTAATTATGAAGTAGGCCAGTTCTTACAAGGGTTAATCCCTCATCCCGTGACCGGAACGATGAAACTGGTGGGGAAGGTAATCGAAGTGAATGGCGATCGCCAATTAGAGGATAAGCAGGGTGTGACGTATCCCTTATCGGTAATAGAACAGGTTAAAGTATTGAGTTGGTCTGAGTACAATGGATGAAGATAAGGGTAAAAAGCCCCTATTTTGGGGCAAAGTATCCTATTAGTCACTGTTTACTCATCTAGGCTAACAAATACCTGTGATTGATGTCGCTCTCGGTTTAGCCGATGGCTACTAAAACAAATAAAAAGAAAACGCACGGAACTAAAGAATTTCTTAGATCAGATGCGTAGTATTGGTATGGAGATTTTTAGAAGATGAAGCAAATATTAAGAAATCAAATCAGGATAAGTCTTCTTGACTTGTCTTAGAGTCAGAGCGATCATTTCTTCTCGATTACCATAGCTCCAAATTTCACTGGCTTCTTCTTTAGTTATAGCTCTAGCTACATTATTAGTAATCAAAGCTATTTCATTGTCGGCTAAACCATCTATTACAGATAACAAGTAGTTATCTTTTTTATCTTGTAACTCTTGATAAGGAATAAAGTCTATTTTTTTATTTTCCAGAGCAAAAATTCCTTTCCCTATCACAGATTCTAAGGCATCCGACAAGTCTTTTAGAGAGACTTTATTAGGAATTTTCCCAAAATTAGGGTCTAATTTTTTTCTTCTTTTAGCTTCACCCATTTTTGCCTTTCCATTATTTTGATAATAAGGGTGTATTTCCCAAATCATTCACTACATTTTAGCTAAATTATGATCAAGATTAGGGATTGCAGTATTAACTGATTAGAGTTTATGGGAGTTGACACATATAACACCCCTATTGTAAGGTTAAGTTGTAACTGACAAAAGGGGTATTGTAGGAATATGGGCTTACATTGGTTAAAAGAATGGGGCAAAGGGAAACCACCCTCTAAGTGGGTAATAGAGATTATTGATGACACCCTCACCCGTTTAGAAGGAATGACAAAAGAAGACTCAGAAGAGATCGCCGTCTTAAACGAAGAACTAACCCAAAAGTTCTTAAAGAAAGTAAAACCCACTAGCGTCAAGAATTACTACACTTACTTACATAAAGCCGTCAGAATCCACTTTAAAGACAAATTAACCAGCCAAAACAGTATATATCACCCAACGAAAGGAATATCCGAACATTTTGCTTGTACCCTAATAGACACCCCCGATGACATCAAAGCTATGAACTTAGGGTTACAAAGGGAAGCCTTAGATTGGAAACAACATAATGTAGCCACCCTAGAAGATCCCGAACTAATAGTTAACAGAGGCAGAGAACTATTAGAGAGTACGATCGCCTCCTATGAAAAGACAGGATTTGCCAGTTATGCCGATATAGGAGCAGCCTTAGTCTTATTAGTAGGATTAAGACCCCAAGAAATCCTCAGAGATGCAGTATTAACAGACTCATCAGCTTATACAATCATATTAACCCAAGGACAAGCAAAAACTAGGGGAAAACAAAGGTCTTATGAAATGCCCACCTTAATAGAAGCCGATACTGTCCTCAAAGGTTATCATATTCTCAGAAATACCTTTAAAGCAGATAAATTAAACGACTTAGAACTAGAAACCTACAAAAATAACCTTAGATTTCAAGTAGAAGTAAATTTTAGGGAAATTGTACCCAGTTTATCCAGATTAAACGGGGAAAAAACAGTTAATCCCCAAAGGTTAAGGGCGGTTTATGATGCGATCGCCGTATTTTATTATTGTCCTCCACAAGTCAAAGATTTCGTCTTCATCAAAGCCATCAATGGCCATGAACCCACACCAGGGAAAGCAGATGC
>NZ_JASJEB010000051.1 GCF_030064895.1 Crocosphaera sp.
AGGTTAAGTGAGTCAGATATCGATAACTTCCCCTGTAATGACTTACGCACCATTGATCAACTTTGGGTACACTACAGCAATGGTAAATTTGGCTTCAGCGTCCAGAAAAAAATCTATATGGATGAACTTGGAGGAACAAGAGACTATAATAAAAAAATCTGGTACGAGTTTTGCGATCGCGTCGGTTGGAGAAAAGGAGGAGACTATGTGAGTTACTCAGACCTCACGTTTGAATTACTAGATACTACACCAGTGGGACACCTTCCCGAGTGTGGAGTACCTCTGGAGATATCGGATGTGTTGGGGGTTTCTCTGGAGATGGTTTCTCTCGCGCAAAGACTTGTAACCTGTAAGATAGAAGACTTACAGGCGATTGTCAAGAGTTAATTTTCCGTTCATTTTTTACGAAGTCATGGGGTTTTCCTGAATTCGATACCTGGCACTTAACAATTAATAATCATTTCACCCAACTTGGCCAGGTCAACTGATAACCGATATTTTCCTCAACCATCATTAAAGAACTGCATAGCAACTTGTGGGTTATAAGCGTTAGCAACCACGAACTTTTCTGCTACTTCTCTTATTTCTGCTTTATAGGTTTCATCTACTGCCCAAGGCAACTTAGTTTGACCAGGACTGCGTTTCTTTTTATCCTTTATCTTCAACACCTTGGGTAACAATTTCTTACCCCAATGATACTTTCTTTCTGACTTTGGTTTAGGTTTATACTTGTGACAAAAACCCGCCCTTCGGTAAGTCAAAAGTCAAAAGTCAAAAGTCAAAATTATGTTTTTAAATACCTAAAAAAGCTATAATGTTAGTATTATATTTCTTGGTAATTTAATGAGCAATTATATTCCAATCACTGAACGAACTTTTAACTTTGCTGTTAGGATAACCAAGTTATGTATAGCAATAGACAGGCTAGTTAGGACACATAAATTATATTTTAAGGGAACAGGGAACAGGGAACAGGGAACAGAAAAATGTCCTAATAGCTTTGGCGACTGCTATAACTATCTAGATCAACAATCAGGAACTCCACGTTTATTAGCTTCTCAATTGTTTAGATCAGGGACTTCAATAGGAGCTAATATAGAAGAATCCCAATCAGCAGAAAGTGGGAAAGATTTTATTAGTAAACAATCAATAGCTTTAAAGGAAGCACGGGAAACAAGATATTGGCTCAAACTATTAATTAAAGCTGAATTAATTCCCGAAGAAAAAGTTTCTAGTATTCTTAATGAATGCGAAGAATTAATTAAAATAATTGCTACTTCTATTGTTACTAAAAAGAAAAACTTAAAGAATTAATTTTTGCCTTTTGCCTTCTAACTTTTGCCTTACCGAAGGGTGTACCAATTTAACCAGTGCATAATTTTGGGTAAATCTTCTGGTTGTTTTGGTTCTATGAGATAATGGACATGATTACTCATAATACACAGCGCATAAAGTTTAAATTGATATTTAGCGATCGCCTGATTTAAAACATAGATAAAAACTTCTCTGCATTCGTGACGAAGCAACTTAAATTCACGATTATTACAACGAGTGGTTACATGATAACAATAACCTGCTTTTAACTCTCTGGGTTTTCTTGGCATAGCTTTTAATCATCAATTCTTCCTGAATTTTGATGATTAATGATTTTCAGGAGTTCCCGTTGATTTTGATAACTAAAATTAATTAATTCCAACCAATTGCCTCAACGCCCTAACCGCTTCATCTTGTTTTGTACTGCTTAAAGTTAACTGTTCATTTAACCTATTTTCCTTCTCTTCAAAACTTAACCATTGTTCCGTTGTTCCTTCACCAAACTGGTAACGAATACGGAATACTTCACGGGAAACCTCAAACGTTTTAATCTGACTTTCTACTAACTCAACTTGTCTCGTTGCAGCTTCATAACTTAGTAATAACTGTAAAACTTTTTCCCCTAAGAAAATCTTTTCTTGTTCTCGTTGTCGTTCTAATTCTGCCCTTGCAGCTTCCAAGGTGGCCCCTTTAATCTCTAAATCTGCAATCGCTAATCTATCCCGTTGGTTATGACCCCCACCAGCTAAGTTTTGAATCCAAGCAAAGGGGTTAACCACATCAAGAACACTGCTGGTATTGCTTGATGTTGGTAGGTAATTTGTCCATAGTTTTGATTCAGCATAATCTTTTCTGTCCCCCATCAAGGCCAATCTTTCATCAATTAAGATTATTCTCTCGTTGAGGGTTTGTAGGGTTAGGGAATTTGCGATCGCCTTTTCAGTTAGTTGTTCAACACAGAGGTTGGTGGTGTCAAGACAGGGGAGGGGATTTTGGATTAAATATTTTTGATTTTGGATTGGGGGGTTGTTATTAATGACAGGTTTTTCTTGATTATTAACTATATATTTTTCCTCTTGTGAAAGTGCGATGAGAGGATTAGTTAAGATTAAGATGATAAGTAGATTTAGTATTCGTGAATTCAGCAAAGATGAATGAATTTATGAAACATTTGAACAGTGTAATTTTATTTTACCTTTCTGAGTAGCTATGAGACGCGATACGATGGAGCTATATGAACCGATCAACATCCTTAAACAAGTCGGTGAAGATATTTGGCTTGTTGATGGTCCAATTGTACAGATGTCAATGTATGGGGTCAAGCTTCCTTTTCCAACCCGTATGACTATTGTAAAGTTAAGTAATGATGAGCTATGGTGCCATTCACCAACAGAATTGACTCCAGAACTCAAAACTCAAATTGATTCTCTTGGACCAGTGCGCCACCTAATTTCGCCCAACAAAATTCACTATACACATATTAATGCCTGGGCTAAAGCTTATCCAGATGCAATAGCATGGGCATCTCCAGGTGTCCGTGAGCGTGCAGCACAGCAGAAAATCGAAGTTAGTTTTAATGCGGATTTGGACAATGATCCACCGGTCCATTGGAAGGAAGACTTAGATCAATTAATCTTTCGAGGTAGTCGATTCATGGATGAAATAGTATTTTTTCACCGAAATAGTGCTACCCTGATTTTGACCGATCTTATTGAAAATTTTGAACTGAATAAAGTTGGTAAGCGGCTTGGTTGGCTGATGAAATTGGTGGGTATTACTGATCCTGATGGAAAAACTGCATTGGATTTGCGAATGACATTTTGGGGACGAAAAGAGGAGTCACGTAGCTGCTTAAAGCGAATACTTCAGTGGAACCCTGAAAAAGTTATCCTAGCTCACGGTCGTTGGTATGAGAATAATGGTGCTACGGAGTTGCGTCGTGCTTTTCGCTGGCTTGAATAACTTTCAGAAGATAGTAAGCTAACACTTCAGTTACCTATTCCTTACCATCAAAGTTATTTCAGCAGTCAAACTACCATCAGGACTCTGACCAAGCCATTTTATCCTGCGTACCGTCCCATCATAAGGACTTTTAACCACACTGAGATTGGCGATCGCATTTTCAACCTCATTCAGTTTCCCCTGTAACTGCGCTTCTTGAAACTCCCTACCTGCTAACTGTTGTTGATATTCTGCTAACTGTCTCTCATAACTACTTCTAGAAGTGTTCATCTGTTCTACTCTTCTAGCAGTTGCTAAGGATGCTTGATATTCTTGGTATGCACGAGAATCTTTAGCAGTTTGTAATTTACCCATCGCTAATTGATAATCCCTAATTGCTGAGGTCAGTTTTGATTTTAATTGGTTTAATTTAACAGTTTCATGGTCAAGAATAATGGTATCTAAATTCTCTACTTCCTGTAAATATTCTATTTCTTTTTCCTTTACTTCAATCTGGGATTCAATGGAAGTGATCGCAGTTTTTGTTTTCTCTACCATTGCCTCTTGTTCAAAGTAGGAATTAGGGGGTAAAGCTTTGATAGTAGGGGGTAAACTAGGAGGCGTAGGAGGTAACGGTTGATAACTTTGCAGTTTTTGAAGAGATAAATTAAGTTGTCTTTTCTGTGCTTGTAACCGTTGAGTTGCCC
Source organism: Crocosphaera sp. (assembly GCF_030064895.1). Lineage (GTDB taxonomy): Bacteria > Cyanobacteriota > Cyanobacteriia > Cyanobacteriales > Microcystaceae > Crocosphaera. The sequence continues at coordinate 3,963 of NZ_JASJEB010000051.1, forward strand.
TATCACGACTAGCAATAATTTGACCTGTTTTAATCTGGGAACCTTCACTAACTTTTAAATCTTGAGGTTCAGCTATTTTTACAGTTATAGTTAACCGTCGGGGTTGAGTTTGTTCAGTGGTTTGTTCAGTGGTGACTTGAGCCACTATATTATTATTAGTGCCATCAGTTTGACCATTAGTAGGAATAGAAAAATTACCAGCAACAGCAACAGTTACCAATCCTGCGGTTCCCCATCCTAAAAATTGTCCTATCTGCATAAGCGTTTAATAATTCGTCTGTTTCTCTATTATATTCACAGTTGGGAGGGAAATACAGTGATACATGACAGCTAAGGGGATTTGGGAAGAACCCCAAACAAATAAATATGAGAGAAAGCGCGAATAAGATCCAGGACAAATAATTAATTTTTTCTTCTACTTTTTTCTATTTATTTCTATTTAAATAAAGAAATAAGATAGATGATTGGGACTGACATCCCTTTTTATTTTGTTATATAGTGATGATATTGGTTCAATAAAGGAGTTGTTATGAAGACTAATCGTAACTCATTTTTTTGTCTATGCACTATTACTATTGGAATTATTTCTTCAATAGTAATCTCTCCAGTATTTGCTCAACAACGACAATATCAGACATCTCCAGAAATTAATGTCAAACCCATATATCATCAAGATCAAATGTTAACTATTGGAGATGTCGATGAAAAACTACAACCAATATATCACTGTAGCAATTATCAATGTACTTGTAATATAGGTTCAGATTGTGACGAAATGTTTGACACAATAAGTATTGTAAGTTGTAAAGATGGAAGCCCTGGTCAACTAAGTTGTACAGCAGAGCCAAGAAATTAATAGATTTAGTCAACTTTGAAAAATAAGGCACACTTTTATAGCGACTAAATCAATAGTTCAGAATTAATTCATAGTATTTTTGAAAAAAAGAAGTATCGGGTATTTGTAAAGGAGAAAACACCATGGCTATTCGACAACTTACTCCCCCGTCGACCAACGGGAAAACGGCAATCAACTCCCAAAATCCTCAAGACTTTGATCTAGAAGTATTCTTCAACAGAGTCAACCAACAGATGAGAAATCGGTTTAAGGGGTTTGCGGTAATCTTGAGTGACCCGAATGGCGACCGACTCGGATTCACTCGGGACGGTTGGGCGATTGATCCAGATGACAGCGGTTCGAGTGAACTATTCACGTTGAATACACCAACTGCCATTGGGAGCGTGACTAAGCTCTTTACCACTGTTACGGTTTTGAAGCGGAGTACGGGTGCTGGGCAATACCAAAGCCTTAGAGAGCGTCTCCAGAGCCGCTTTTCTCACTTTCTGCCGCGTCGTTGGTGGGATAATGTGCATCAAGATTACCGCAATGTGACGGTTGCAGAGCTACTTCAGCACAAAGCAGGGTTTCAAAAAACAGGTGATGCCCACATCTCTGTCCGTTTGAGCAAACCGCGCGAACTGGATACGACTCCCGGAACTCGAAAGTATTCCAACACAAGCATGGGCATCTTTCACTTTATTTTCGCTAAGTGGGGCTTGTATTACTCGTGGGAGCTTAATGAGGCTGAAATTCAGCACCGCAACTCTAGTACAGAGATTTACAACAAGGAGATCCAGAAGGCCACTTCTCGCAATTTCAACGTCAACGGACTCTACGAGATGATCCTAAAACCGCTCGAAATTCAAGCTTCGGCTGATCCGAATAATGGGAAGTGGCCAGTTGGGATGTCAGAATACTTTTCGTATGGAACACCTGCACGCACGTACTCGTCACGAACCGACAATACGGGGAATCTACTAGCCGATGGCACCCGCAATGCCGCATCAGGAGGGCTGTACATCTCTGCCAAAGGCTTAGCTAAATTCATTTCCAGTGTCAAATCTGGACCGTTCCTCACCTCTGAGCAGCGTAATCTAATGATAAATAATGGTCCGGAGGAAGACCTGTTTGCGTTCAGTACCAGGCCATGCAAGGGTGGTTTTTGCTTCAAACATAACGGTTTCCGTAGTGGCTCACACGCAAATGTCTTGATCTTCCCCAACCGATTCAGTGCCGTGTTCGTCGCAAATTCACCAGACCGTGATTTGGACGTGCAAGGAGTCTTGATTTCGGCGTACAACACCGCCCATTCAAGCTGATAAGACCGTATATCAAAGACCTTCAAGAAGTCAGAAGTTCCTCACTACGTAATGAGCAACCTCTGACTTCGAGCGAAGCGATAAGCAGTAGAGGGCGATTTGTCTTTTTCCCCATGTATCATGACTTAATGTAACAGACAGTTCTTCGAGCATTACTACAAAAATACTACCTTATTTCAAAACTATTGTATAGTCAGGGATAGAAGCTCCTACATGATCAAATACGTAGAAGTACCCTAATGTATAGCTTACTTAAAAATTTCGGTTTAAGGCTTCGGTGTAATTATCTTAGCTGTCAAAGTCCCGATCGCATACTGGTCTTTCAAATAAGTTAACGCTTCCTCAATAGGACACCACCTCAACTTAAGACTACTTCCCGTTAATTCAATCACCGTATATTCTTCTGGTTCTATCTTTATTTTAACCTCTTCAGGAAAATCAATTGTTAAATTACCGGTTAAATAAATAGCAGCATTTTGATAAGAATTATTAAGTTGTTGTAGTTGAGAAATAGCATCCTCATCATCAAAGGTTAAAGTCTGTATCACAGTGGTTGCTGTTTCCCCCACAGTAGTATTTAACTTACTAGGAATAATCTGCTCATTGGTCTTATAAACTCCTTCTCCATCAGTCACAATGAACTCACTTCCTTCTGTTCCCAGTATCAAAAACTTACCTTCAACGGAGGAGCGATCGCTTGCTTTAACCCCTTTAATTTCTGCATAAACATGATGACTAGCAGCCTTCTCATTATAAACTTCAATCAGTCCATCTTTTAACCCTAATTGTTGACTAACTTTTTGAGTAATTCCCCCATCATTAGCCAAATTAAAACCCACTATTAACAAAGCAGTAGCTGCTGCTAATACCCACAATTCAGCAGCACTCCCCGTCTTTAATCTTCTGCGAGGGTTACTAACACTAATTGCCCAAGCAGGATAAGGATAAAATAATTGTACACCTTGTCTGGTAAAACAATCACTAAAACAAGACAATAAATGACCCAAAGGTAAAGCAATTAAACCCCAAATATTCCCTAACAAATAATAACCAACTAACACAGAACAAATAGCAATGAAACCTGTTGCTAAGAGGGAATGAGTAATAGTTCGATGGGGGAATCTATCCTCTATCCAATGGGAAATAGGAAACAATATTTGACCAATTAAACTGGTACTTGTATCCAAATCAGGTAATTGTGAACCCAACACAGCTAAACCCAAGTTGAAGGGACTGGCAGTTCCTAAAATTAACGAGGTTCCTGCTGCTGCGATCGCTGCGTGGGTTATGGCCATCATGGTGATTTTGGATTATTGAGATTTTTGATTTTCCATGGAAGCTAGAGTATTCCGTAAAATAGACTCAAATGTTTTGGCATCATCAGCAATGCGACGAGCAGGACCTGCATCACCATTTGTACGACGTGCGTGAAAATAATCAGTTTTTTCATCGGTGATGAAATCACTAAGCTTTTTACCAGTAAAGTGTCCTGTTTTCATTCCAGAAGCAAGAATACGATAGGCAATAATTGGGTCAAGAGCTTTTTCTGGAGACAAAACTAAATCATTATCTGTACCAGCTAAATTTAAAGCTTCATTCATGTGCTGATAATTAAACTTGCCTGTTAACAATATATAACCACGTCCCCTATATCGAGCACCATCACCAGGCATACCATTCCCAAGATCTTTTCTTCCTCCATACAGTCGTTCAAGTGCCTCATCTGAACCAAATTCAGTGGTTGGTTGATAGCGGCTAGCTGTTTCATATTTTATAGTAGCTAAGATGTAAGCAATCTGCCGAACATCTGTTATAGCAGTCGCCAAAGCTATTAGGACATTTTTCTGTTCCCTGTTCCCTGTTCCCTGTTCCCTTAAAATATAATTTATGTGTCCTAACTAGCCTGTCTATTGCTATATATCTTTATCTTTTTCAATAAAAGTAAAGAGTTTAGATAATGCGGACCTGCCTTCTGGAGAAAGTTTACCAAACTTTTGCACATACTCTTTAAAGAATATATCTAAAGATTCAGCTGTAGTAGGAACTAAAACTGGAATTTCTGATGGATTATTTTCAGCTATACTCCTTAACTTTTGGCTATCTAAACTAATAATAACCCCAGAGTTGACTAGAAAAAGTAGCTGTTTAGCTGCCTCTTTTTGATTAGAAGCTTCTAGTGCATCTTGAATCAAATTAAACTCAAATTTCTGTCTTTCCAGTTTAAAATTTGCATTACCTTGAAGAACTGCCCCGATTCCAGTGCCAATCAATCCAGAAATTGCAGTTATACTACCTATTAGCAATGGAGAAGTCAGCCATAATCCTTTTCTATCGAGGCGATTTTTAGCTTCTACTTCTTTCTCTCTTAGAGCTAGTTCTCGCTCTCTTAAGGCAATTTCTCTTTCCCTGGCATTGTTATCAGAAACTGCTTTTTGAGAATCCTGATCAGACATATTAAATACCTCCCATTCTCAGCTTAAACAATACATACACCATCTTTAATACACCACACTTCAATTCCCATAATCCTTAATTCTATAACTATGAATCTCCGATAAATCAGGTAATAATCCAATTCTCGGTTTACCCATAGTGGTTAAAATAATTGGTAAATTATTCTCATTAACTTCTATCGCTGACCTCAAAGTTTTCATTAACTTATTACGTTTCTGACTATCTTTAAAGACATTAGAATCATTAATTATCCCTTCTATACTAGCATATCCTCCATCCCCTTCTGCTGTTAATCTTCCTTGTCCTACCAAAGCAATAGAACGTCTCATAGCGGTACTAATTCCTGTTTCAGTAGCCAAGTGAGTTTGAGACACTAAAAATACATGAACTTTATGCTCTCTTCCCTTAGCAATAATCGTATTAATATGTAAACTAATGGACTGTAAATCATACTCTGCTTTGATTTTAGGTGGTAACTTCTTAAGAGAATCATAAAGACTATACCATTCATCAATAATCAAATAAACATCATGTTCTGGTTCTGGTAACTCCTCTCCTGACAATAATAATTGTTGACAAGATTTAATTCGATTATCAAGCAGATTAAAGATTCTTTCAGTAATCGTTTTCAATTGAATTAATTGCTCTAAAACTTCCCCTGATAAATAGAATACTGTATCATCATATAATTGTAAACCTAACCAATCAGTTGTTTTAGGATCTATAATATAAAACCTAGCAGAAATATTTAATTCATGGATTTTCTTGATAATAACCTTCATAGAAGTAGATTTACCACCACCAGACATTACTCCAAATAAAATGTGTAAATTAGTTTTAGCTAACTCTTCTAAGATATCACCTTGGTAGATTTGATTTTGGATTTTAGATTTTGGATTTTGGATTTTATTTGTAGTTTTGATAGGAGTTGGAATGGGAACTTTATTATTAGTTACAATCTTCTTACTGGTAGGAGTACGAGTTTTTATATCCTGCCAAATAAAGTATAAAGCAGGAACGAAAAATAAGGAAACAATAGTTAATAATGCAGACATTTTTAATAGTTGATAATTAATGGTTCATAAAGTTAAGACTGCTCAACCACCTAAGCGTTTTCTAGCACCTCTAACACCTCCTAATTGTTTCAAAGCCATAGCAGAAACCAAAGCCACACCCCCCGTAATATATAACCCCTTATTACCCGTTCCCATGCCAATAAAACGAACAACAGCAAAGGCAAATAAAGCAGCGATAATGACAGGCATAATCACCACATATTGAGTATGTTCAGGCATTTTGTTTAACCCATGTTTCTCATTTCTAATCACTTTTCTTGCTAACATCTGATTCCTACCTGCTAACGGTTGTAAAGCAGCTAATTGAGAATTTGTCAAGTTTAAACCTGCCTTTTTCGCTTCATCTTCCATCACCTCTCTAATTTGGCCATCACTTGGTAATTCCAACTCAACCTCACTCATCTCCAGGAAAATATCCTTACCAGGGTTAGCAGCAGCTAAACAAACCAATGTCACCCCCATAGACATTAAATCCTCCAACCAATAACGAATACTCGTTGTCAGTCGTTTTGCTTCAGGAAGAATCAATAACGTCTCCTCACTACAATTAACTGCAATTTCCTCCTTCAATAAGTCAACCGTTAACTGTTTTCCCTCCTCATTCTCAGTTGAAATCCCTAATTGAAAAGCGATCGCCTTAAAAAAGTTCTTGAGACTCCCCTTATAAATAGCGATCGCAGTGGAAAATTCCCCCAATAAAGTTTCATACAAAGCATGGGCAAAATCATTGATACCAGTTCCTACTTCCCCCAAAACCAGCAAAGAATAACCAGAACGCACAGAAGCACAAACTTTCTCAAACTCAGCCCCATTTTCTAAGAAGCAAGACGATTCTCTCTCCACTGAGTTAACAGTGTCCCTGCAACCTGTTGGGGTGTAAACTTTGGGTTGGCTGCCTCCCGTGCATTTTGCACCTTATCCCTTAATTCTGGGGGTAAATCCTCCTCATTCATACCATCAGCTAACGCACGCTTCACTAAATCCTGCATCGCTAATTCTCTAGCCTTCAACTCAGCAGCTTCATACATCAACTGTTCCATATTAAACTGTGATGTTGGTTCTTCCGGCGTTACATAAATATCTGGTTCATTTGTTCCATGACTAGACAGTTCAGTAGAATTAGCAGTTTGTAGAGTCCCATTATCTACGACAGATAAGTCTGCGGAATTATTAACAGAAGTGGTCAAACTATTATTATTTGTTGTGACAAGTTCCAAATTTTTCCTACTTTCAAACCCTTCCATTCTTCCATTTTCAGCTATGTATAAATGTAACTCATCCATCAAAGCAACTTGCTCATCTGTTAAATAAACCTTACGATTAGAACCCTTCTTGACTTGGATTCCTAAAAACTTTATGCGACTATAATAAGTATCCTTTTTAATACTATATTTGTCCATTAACGATTGTGGTCTAGTCTCGTTGTTTCGGGCAGAATCTAGGTTAGTCATGGTTATAAAAATTTTTAACGCTATTATATATAATGGGAAAGCCGGAAAAAATATTCATCCCTAGATTCTACCAGAATCTACAACATCCCCAGAAACAGCTTTTACGTTTTTAGTCTGCTATTTACCAAAACCAAGATGATAACTAAGTTTAGGGATTGTCGGGTTGTAAATTACTCAGCAACAGTGAGAATAAATAACTAGAATAGGCTTAAATATAACAGACTTACTCTCGGTTAGAGGAAATCAGTCAAATAAAAAGTAAATCTTATAATTTGATAGTTAGTGATTCTTTAATACAGAAATATCACGAATAAATTAATAGAATAATTTATAGTTTTAGGGTTAATTAGGGTACTTTTTAGCTCAGTATTTCTACGGTATGTCTTCTATCATACCAGCTAAAATAGCAACAAAACTTAATAATTGTTAATCATCAATGAATAATCAAACCGCCTAATCGTACCAGTATCATCATTTTCACTGTTTATAGGGAAGCAGCAATGTTTGTCACTCTTGTTGCATGAGTCAACATATGTAAACGATGGCAGTTGACAAATCCGCAGAAACATCGAAATTACTGGGCTTGAGCATTAATATATTGTAATTTGACAAGTAGTTTATTTTTTCGATATACTATAAATATTTCAATACTTTACAGGACAAATTTACTCATGAAACTCTCCAAGATTTTTCGACAAATGCTAAGCATCACATCCTTAGCATTAACTTTATGGGCAATATACCAGGAACTACCGATGGATGAACAAGAAAATCCTGATACTCTATTAAGCGACAACAGTGTGAATGATATTCATGGTCGAGGGACTACGGGTATTAAATTCCATTCTATTTCTGATGGAGAAATCACTACCACTTACGCCAGTCACGCTTATGGAAAAAGACCTGTATTTATAAAGTGGGTTGAATTTTCTTGGAGTCCATTTGACACTACAATCACAAGAAAATTTACAATGCACAATTCAAAGTATTTTGACTTGGTGATACAAAATATATCTTTGAGACTTAATGGGGTGATAAAAGTAGCAAAAAAAGCAAAAGCAGGAAGATATTTTATAAATCATGATGGGGTCTTAACTGCCTCAAAAATGGAACTGGCAAATAGTAATGCAAACAAACTTAATCGTTTGGCTAAGTCAAATATTGTGCCATTTTCAAGAAAAACAGTAGAACAGAGTAATCTAATCTGTTTGGTAGATGGGTAATAGTGCGGTGATAGTGGCATCACGAGAATAAGTAGCGTCGAAAAGCCACAACCAATTAATCAATTTAATTTACATAACGACAAAGAGAGGTAACACGTATGACTTTCACAACTTTCTTCAAAGGGGTCAGGGCTGCCCCTTTCCCTGAATTTTTAACCCAGGAGGTATCCTATGACTCAGCCAAACTACCCAGAACAAGTCCAAAAGAACAACTTATCCTCATCGCGATCAGCGATAGAACCATCTACGGACTTGAGATCCAGCGACTTATCGAAACAACAACAAAAGAAAATATCTCACTGGGATCACTATATCCAATTTTGCACTCACTGGCTAAGAAAGGTCTGGTCAGTTCTGTTTGGGGAGATGAAACAACCTGTGGAGCAAGAAGAAAATACTACTCTCTTACCTCTAAAGGACAAGATGTCATCAGAAACATCTTTACAACCCAATACCGACTCTTGTGCGATGACTTGCCAAAGGACGGAGGTGATGACTAAAATAGGCGGTCCTTTAGCTTACATTTTCATTGATACTGACGCTGAAGCATGGCTGGCTGAAACTGATGCACAGCGTGAAAAACTGGTAAGAAATAAGGTTGTAAAAGGCAAATGGATTTTTTATATCTATGATGCTTTATGGACGGCCGACTTTCTACTCCACGCTGTTGCTACCAGAGTAAAAATGTTTTTTAGTTAAGACTTTTACAAAAGGAATGACTTTGACATACTGAGAAATACTCAATAACCAGTCAATTTTGTAGTTAATCTTAACTAAAAATAAGATATACAACTATTATCAAGCTCTTCAAACTATATCATAGAGGAGCTTTTTTAGTGTAATTATAGAGAAATTATTTTGAAATATCAACCTATTATTAAGTTGTTTAAACACAGACAGAAGGGAACTTAAGCATTAAACACTTAATCATATAAACTGATTAAAGGATAAACTGATAAAGGTATTAAACGTTTATAGGTTAATATGTTAAAGGTAGCAGTGTTTAATTTTAAAGGTGGTACAGGGAAATCCACCACTGTCATTAATCTGGGGGCTAGTCTAACAAGTGCCAAGCAAAGGGTATTACTTATCGATCTTGATGGTCAACGGACTCTATCGTTTGGCTTGGGATTGGATGGGGATATGCCAACAGCCTTAGATTTTTTAAAAGGTGGTGAGGTGCAACCAATGGCAACTAAGGTGAAAAATCTCTTTCTCATTCCTGGGGCCTTAGAGATGTTTCAGTTGCAAACGGATCAGGATTTATTTACACCGGCTTTGTCTAACTTGACTGATTATGATGTCTGTTTAATGGATTGTTCACCAGGTTTGGGAATAACCTCAGTACAGGCCATTTTGAGTAGCGATCGCATTCTCATCCCAGTGATATGTGAACCGGCGGTACTCAAGGGATTATCAGAAGCGGTACAGTTAATCAGGGAGGAACGGCCATCGGTTCCTATTGATGTTGTTAGGGTACGTCATCGTCCGCGTTTACTGATTACTAAAGAAGCTGAGGCGTTGTTAAGTGATGCGGCCTCCGAATTAAACTATCGGTTACTACACACCACCATACCTGAAAATATTGCTGTTGCTGAGGCGATCGCTCATTCTGTTCCAGTAACAAAATATTCATCCCGTTCCAATGGAGCAAAAACTTATCGGGCCTTAGCTAAGGAATGTCAAGAGTTATGGTTCGATTAAACCCATAAAGGTATTAAACGTTTATAGGTTAAACTGTTAAAAGTATTAAATGTTAATAGGTTAAAGATTATGAATAAAAGTAGATTGGGAAAGTTAGGAACACTGGGGAAATTTTCAGGAATTAAGCAAACCTCTGAACAAGAGGAAACCATAGAAATAACTTCAACTGAAATAAGAAACCAGGAGCAGCAAGAAGTAGACTCGAATAAGACGGTCAGCAAAAAAAGCGGAGCGAACAGTTCGGAGATTGCCTCAAAAGGAGCAAGCAGACGAAGCAAGAAAAAGTCTAGTAATAAAGAGAAATTAGCAAGGATTAATATTGAGATCCGTAAATCTCAAAAAGATTGGTTAACGGATAAAGCGTTTCAAGTTAGGGAAAATAATGATGAACCAGTGCCTGCTAATGAAAGAGTTTATCCTCAGCATTTAGTGAGAGTAGCGATCGCTTTATTAGAGTCACAAGATATTGATTGGAGTGAAATCAAGAATGAGCAACAGTTACGGGAATTATTAAACCTATAAAGGTATCAAAGGTTTATATGATTAAAGTATTAAGGGATTAATAGTTAATTAGTCCCATATTTGGTGTTAAATTTTGAATAGGTCTTTAAGTCTATGGTCAGATTTCATAATGTAAATAACTTTATCTCTTAACTGTTCAAGGTCATTAATACTCCTTACTTGAATTAGTCCATTTTGCTTTAAATTTGAGGTTTTATTAATAATACTAAATCCGCTTTAGAAAGTAGACATACAGTTAAGAGTAATTTAGCCAGTGATAATTGGTTAAGTTTTTGATTTCTTCGGTCATGTTTTGGAGGATACAGCAACGTAATGCGAGAACATCTTCTATGTCCTCAATTGTTTCAAAATGCTCGTTCACCAAAGGCTCATCTACTAAAGTCCATAATCTTTCGGCTGGTTGCAGTTCCGGAGAATAAGCGGGTAAGAATTCTACTATTATTCCATTGGGAACCTTCAGGTTTTGACTTCGATGCCATCCTGCGTTATCTTCAACTAAAAGGATTTTTTTCTTTTCACTAAGTCCTACATCCTTAGCAAAAGCTTCATAGACTAAACTTAACCATTTATTATTAACTCTTGGTATTAAATACCATAATGTTTTCCCTGTTTTGGGTTCCACAAATCCATAAACATACAACCATTCATAACGATGCTGGACTACAGCTTTTGGTCTTTCACCTACTGGACTCCAGACTTTTCTAATGATAGGTTTTAATCCTACTCGATGTTCGTCAAAGAACCACACTTCTACAGTAGCATCTTTAAATTTTTCTTGTAATTCCTTAACTCTCAAAGGTAGATTCTTTTTAAATGATTCTTGTTCTATGGGATCACCTTTTCTATGTTTTGGTCTCGGTTTCTGCCAAGAATATTTGAGCTTTTTTAGGTAGTCCCACCCCCTTTGATTCCACACTTTTGTTCTTCCAGTTTCCTTTTCTATCCATCGTGCTACTTTGGGACCACTCCACAATCCACCATCAGGAGATTTCTTTTTAATTAATTTTGTTAGTTTTTTAAATTGTTGATCATTTAATAATGGTTTAATCCCTCTCAAATGGCCTTTACTTTCTTTCTTTTTATTATTGACTCCTTCAATTCCTTTTTCATTATAATTCTTTAAAATTTTCCATCCATAACTATTACTTATACCCACTGCGAGCGCACTATTTTTAACTGTCCAACCATTAGCAACTTTCCACAAAAAGTGCCATCTTCTAGCTTCTACTAAATCTTTGGTCTTTCTATATTTTTCCTTCAGTTCTGAGGTACTTAGATGATGAGCGAGGAAGGCTTGCTTAGGCATTTATCTTTATTGAAGTTTACTCTACTATTATAAGCGGATTTGGTATAATATCTTCTATTTCTTCTTTGTATTCTTTTGGGGAAACTATTGATAAATTTGATAAATAACCAATCAATTTAGATAAGGTGATTTCTGATTCATGTAGGCTTTCTGAACCTCTACCATAAGTTAACCCGATTAAATCAGAATAAAGATGTATAGCTGAAGTATAAGTGTTGTATATTTTTTCTTTAGCCCATTGTTTTCTTTCTCTTTGAACAATCAAATAATTACCAAAAAATGTAATGGTACCTGCGGTAATAAGACTTGAGATTATAGTCTGATAATCTTTGATACCATTTATTATTGAATTAATATTAATCCAGTTTAAGTCATCTATCATTAATTTTTCAAACTCCTAAATCTAATTTTAATTGACCTGGGCTAATATTTCCTCGTTTTCCTCGGTGCATATAAAGATGACAAGCACTGCACAAAGCTATGAGGTTAGATGGATGGTTATTGGAAGGATCATAATCAGAATGATGTACAGTCAAAGTTAATTTAGCTTTTAGAGATTTGTCTTTTATGGTGTTTTTAAGATAGTTGGGAGGAAAACATTCTAACCCACACCGTTGACAAGTCCACTCAGCTTTTTCTTTAACCTGTAAGGCTATTTCCTCCCAATTATCAGGATATCTATCTCGGTTTCTCATTTGTGCAGTAACAATTAGTTATTAATATTATAGCTAATTTT
>NZ_JASJEB010000015.1 GCF_030064895.1 Crocosphaera sp.
GATTCATCTTCAGCACTGCTAACCAAGGAGGAGACGACGCATTAGACAGTGACGCTGACCCCACAGGATTAACAGAAACAATCACCCTAGAAAGTGGAGAATTCAACGGCACAGTAGATGCAGGATTAGTAGAACTTACACCCGGTATTGACATCGAAAAATTCGTCAACGGCGAAGATGCAGATACCGAAGCTGAAGCGGTAGAAATCGCTGCTGGTGACCCTGCTGTCTTTACCTACGAAGTGACTAACACAGGAAATGTCTCATTTGCTGGAAGTGACGTTGTAGTAATTGATGACAACGGAACCGCTGGTGATACATCCGATGACTTTAACCCTGACCAAGTTTTAGAAAATGGGTTCAACGTTGGTGATACAAACCAGAATAACTTCCTTGACAGTGGTGAAACTTGGGAATACAGCACAACACTGCCTGCTGAAGATTTATCTAGCAACACAACCACCACAACCACGAAAAATCACGTCATTGACTTTGAAGGCTTTGCCGCAGGAACAGTCATTGATGATGAATATGCTAATCTCGGCGTAACCATCTCAGCTACAGGCGGTTCCAACCAAGCCATGATCTTTGATAGTGCTAACCCCACAGGTGGAGACACTGATTTAGCAACAGCTAATGAAGGCAACATCCTCATCATTTCTGAGGATGGTGATAGTTCTGACCCAGATGACAACGCTGGTGGCGGGACAATTACCTTTGACTTCAACAATGGAGTTGACATTAACAGCATTAACTTTGTCGATATTGAAGAAACAGGTGGTCAGGTCTTTACCACTGATGCGGATGGCAATGTAACAACTACTGCAATTCCTGCACCGGGTAATGGTAGCATCCAAACCCTAAATATCAATGACAGCGATGTTGTCAAAGTAGAAGTTCAACTGGCTGGTAGTGGAGCAATTTCTGGGTTAGATTTCGATAAAATTGAGGTTACTCCTTCTGGCGACGGTCTCTATACCAATATCGGTACAGTGCAAGTGGGTGATCTAACAGATGAAGATGCTGCTAACTATGTCAATCCCGAACCCCAAAATCCTGGTATTGACATTGAGAAGTTCACCAACGGAGTCGATGCTGACACCTTAGCCGAAGCAGTAGAAATCGCTGCTGGTGAAACCGTAACTTGGACTTATGAAGTAACCAACACCGGTGATGTAGCCTTTGACATCAGTGAAATTACAGTAACTGACGACCAAGAAGGCACAATTACTAACATTACTAACCAAGGAGATGGCGATAGCACCTTAGCTGCTGGTGAAACTTGGATTTATGAGCAGACTGGAACTGCTCAAGATTTATCGACAACAACCAGTTACCAAGACATCACCTTCTACCTCACAGGGTCTAGTTCCACCACAGGGAACAATGGCAATGTCCGAACCTTCACCCAAGATGGTGTCTCCGTTGATGTGAGTGCATTTAGTTACAGCGATTATTATGGATGGGAAACAGGTTATCTTGGTGCTTATGACGGCGGTTTAGGTGTTACAGATCGTGATGAATATGGTTCCGATCACCGCATTGATAATTACGACAATGGTAATTACGTCCTCTTTGAGTTCGACCAAGAAGTAACTGTAGATAGAGCATACCTTGACTATGTTAGTGGTGATAGCGACATCTCAGTATGGATAGGCGATCGCAATGGAGACATCTCACTGTTAGACAGCGATATCTTAAACAGCTTCACCAAGGAAGTTAACAATGGTGCCGAACATGATCGCTGGGCTGACTTTAATGCGGATGATTTAACTGGCAATACCCTAGTTATTGCTGCCCGTGATGACCACCATAATGATGCCTTCAAGTTGAAAAAACTCGACATTTCTGTACCCGGTGAAACAACTATTGGCGATTATGTCAACGTTGGAACAGTAACCGCAGGTTCAGTGAGTGATAGTGACACCAGTAGTTATACCAATCCTGCAACAACCTCTCCTACTGTTGATCCTGTTCATTACGAAGCCGAAGATTTATATCTCACCGGTTACCATATTGAATACAATAGTTTTGCATCAGGTGGCGCACTGATTAAGTTAGACTCTGGTGATGACTATGATGATGACGATGATTATAATGTTCATGAAGGTCATGCTACCAAGCATTTTGACGGTCTGACAGGGACTTATGACATCATCGTTGGTTATTTTGATGAAAGTGATGGTCAATCCCACGCTGAGGTCTCAATCGGTGGTCATGTTGAAGCTGCTTGGAATTGGGATCAGCATTTATATGAGGATTTCGCATCTGAAGATAACTTCACTCGCTATGGTATCGATAATGTTCATGTAGGAAGCGGTGAGCAAATCAAGTTATCTGCAACCCTTGATCAATATGAGTTTGGTCGCTTTGACTATGTTAAGTTCGTTTCTTCTGACAAGATCCATGCTGACGGTATTATCGAAGACCATGTCGTTATCTAGATTAAAGACAGTTTGAACGTTATCAAGTCTAAGTTCAATCCATAAAATTTATTTGGTGAGACTATCAAGTTATTGGTAGTCTCTTTTTTCATTTAGCCGTTTTTGTCAATCAAATTAGCGACAATTTTTCCTGAATTGAGGACACCGGGTAAACCTGCACCCGGATGAGTACCTGCACCCACAAAATACAAATTTGGAATATCCTCACTTTGATTATGGGGACGAAACCAAGCCGATTGAGTTAAAGTGGGTTCAATGGAAAAAGCAGAGCCATTATAACTGTTTAAGGTATTTTCAAAGTGCCTTGGATCGATATAATGTTCCGTAACAATGTGTTGGGATAAATTAGGGAGATAATGCTTTTCTAAATAGTTCACAATGCGATCGCGATATTCTTGCGCTACAAGTTGCCAATTAATTTGCCCTTGTAAATTAGGCACAGGAGCTAAAACATACCAACTATCACACCCTTCAGGAGCTAGAGTTGGATCTGTAATGGTCGGATGGTGAAGATAAAGAGAGAAATCATCTGGTAGCATTTTTTGCTTAAAAATATCTTCGATCCAAGGGCGATAACGGTTACCCAATAAAACCTCATGATGTGCCATCTGGGGATACTGAATATCAGTTCCAAAATAGAAAACAAATAAAGACATGGAATAGCGTAACTTTTTGACCTTGAGATCGCTCCATTTTTTTCGATATTGAGCAGGGATTAAATTCAAATAAGTAAAAGCAACATCGGCATTACTGACCACCATATCAGCTTCTAAAAATTCTGAATTGTCTAAATAAACCCCTTTCGCTCGTTTTGTAGAGGAGTCAATGGCAATTTGTTGAACTTCTCGATTGAGTAATAATTGACCACCTAGTTCTTGAAATAGTTGAATGAAAGCTTTAACTAAAGCTCCTGTTCCCCCCAGAGGAAACCAGATCCCGAATTCCTGTTCAAGCTTATGGATCATTGCATAGATTGAAGTGGTCTCAAAAGGATTTCCGCCAATTAATAAAGGGTGAAAGCTAAACACTTGTCGTAGTTTTTCATCCTTCAAATATTGATTAACAAAACCGGCCACCGATTTGTAAGTTTGCAATCGGACTAAATCTGGAGCCACTTTCACCATATCCCAAAACTTATGAAACGGTTGTGCCATTAAAGGTAAACCTGCTTTAAATATTTTGTCTGACGCTTCTTTTAATCGATAATAACCCTTGACATCATCAGGATTAAACTTACGAATTTGCTCAATTAAGCTATGGGCATCATTGTTATAATGAAACACTTCTCCAGAAAGAAACCGCACATTATAAAAAGGATCGAGAGGAACTAAAGTTAGATAATCTTTCCTATCTTTTAGAGCTAAAGTAAACAATTCATCAATGAGGGAAGGAACCGTAATAATAGTCGGTCCTCCATCAAAAGTAAACCCATCTTGCTGATAAACATAAGCTCGTCCTCCAGGTTTATCTCGTTTTTCAATCAGAGTAACCTGATGGGATGCGGCAGCTAATCGAATAGCCACCGATAGTCCTCCGAAACCACTCCCAATAACAATGATTTTCATAGCGTTAATTTTTTCAAGGTGTCATCAACTTATATTAATTTGACACACATGGGGTAATTTCATTTATCATTTAACATTTATCATTCCTTTGGAATTAGGCTTGAAACCTCTCCCAAACTTCTTTCTCCCTAAAGGGAGAGGCTTGAAACCAAAATGAAAGATGTTCAATGTTGAATGTTCAATGTTTGGTCAACTAACCAATTAGGGTTCTACAGTACACACCATCCTAAACTATTAGTTATATGCCAAAACAATAAAGCTCTATTTTTGAAGTTATTTATATTTCTAATTAAAGCCATTAATTGAAGTAATCGCCTAACTTTTGGGCTGACTCTTCACACTGAGTAATGTCAGCAATACTGATAATACTAAGAGCATTTTTAGGTTACTGGGTTCGGGAATACTGACACTTAATTGTTGTTCATTAATAGTTAATTCAGTTAATTCAGTTAATTCTAATAATTTTTCATTACTTATTAACTCCAATATTTGTTCGTTTTCTTGACTTTTTTTATTATTATTCCCTATCACTTCAAGAAATTGACGATTGATTTGTTGACTGTCAATAATAGTATTATTCAAAATTTCATTAATAAAAATATCAATGGGAAACTCATCTAAGTTATTTGAATCGATATTTGTGTTCAAAAAGCTTGGTAGAAGATAATTTTGTGTAACACTATCAAATTCCAGAAAAGATATATTATCAATGGATTGATTAATACTTTGGATAATATAATTATTCTTGCTAAAATTTATGAATGTCTCTTGAATAGTTAACTGTGTTGGCATTAATAAATTTTCTTCTCTCCAAATATTAATTTCAAATGAAGTATTGGAATTAGTATTGCTAAAAATAAAAATATCAAAAGTTTGTGTAATACTTTGATCAATAATATTATTATCTCCAAAAAGCAAAGAATCTTGTGAACTAAATTGAAAAGAATCTAATAATTTACTTTCTAATAGTTCATCAAGAAATTGACTAACATCATTTGAATCTGTTGCATTATCTGATAGTTCTAATAGAAAAAAGTCAGTTATATTTTGATTGCTTACTTGTGCAGTTATATTAGCATTTCCTTTAATAAATGCTCGTTGTTCATTAAATTGAACTCCATTGAGAATATTGTCATCTCCTAGAAAATTCTTAATGGTCAAATCCGTTGAAATTAAAGGCATCAAGTGGGAATTAAAAACAAGTTGATTAATTCCTTGAGTAACTTCATTATTAGTATTGTCTAAAAATTCTCCTTGAATATTAAAATTAGGAATAACTGCCATCTCAAAGTCAGGAACATTAATAAAATGAAGATTAAGGTTTTGATTTAACTGTTGAGTAACTTGGTTGAAATCACCTTCAATATAAATTTGTTGAAAACTACCTTGAGGAATTTCTGCTTTAGTCGAAAGATTATTAATTCCACAAAAGAACGTGGGAACTAAAACTAATAGACTGAAAATTTTATTCATTGATTGTTGTCTTGTCTGTTTTTCTATAAGTCATTGCTACGACTATCCATTATTAATTTACCGAAGATATTTTGAGATGTCAGTGGAAAAAAAAGGAATTTTTAGGTCAAGAAAGTGGAATTTATTGGCAAAAGTTCTAAATAATAAATAGAAAAAAGTAGAAATATTAGGATTTATATAGAAACTTGACGCTATAGCAATTTTCGCTTTTCCCTTCTCCCATGACTCAAAACAATGATAGACAAGGGTTTCATTCATTCCCAAGGGATTAAGTTGCTGAAATAGGATACTCCCTTTAATTAAAACAGTTAACTATCAACTCAAAAATATATCTCAGGTTGAACATAATCAGATTAAATATGTAACATCTTTCTACTTTTTTCTATATTTTGACACTTTTTTCTATGTATTAAACAAAATTTACCACTAAACTGCGCAAAATTAATTAAAAAATTCTACTTTTTTTGGGACTGACATCTAAAAAAAAATTCAGTAAATTAAAAACAGTCAGCCCAAAGGCAGACAAAACATCAACTTTCGTCAACTTCATGTGGAGTGTTCTTATTATGAAAAACGTACTTATTGCTCTGTTTAGCTTAACCACCGTCGGTGTAGTAACTATCCCTACTATGGCCAATGAAACAGACGTTTCAGGAGATAAAGTGATCATTCAAGAGTCATACCAAGGTAGCTACCAAGAAGGTAACGGTAATCAGAGTTTTCAAGAAAGTTCACAGATCCATCGTGAGACTAACCGTAGAAGAAACGAAGGTTCTGGTAGTTTCGGTGGAGTTCAAACCGTTGACCAATATCAAGAGCAATTTGGCGAACGTAACCGTTCTCGACAAACCGTTGAGCAACGTACTGAAATGAGAAATGGTAGAGGATCTCGTCGTTAATATAGGTCTCCTATCTTGAACTCTGCCTATACTAAAAAAGACAGGGTAAACGATTGATTCGCTAACTATCATAACAATCATCATTTCCTGTCTGATCTTTCTTTTTTTACTTAACTTTAAGTATAGCATAGGCTAGTTCTCCACTCTCATGTTGTCTTATCTCTGTTTTATCGTTAGGAGGGCAAACCATGCACGGGAAGGCCTTCATGCTTTTACTAGCAATTGTCATGAATTTCTCAATGCCAATGAAGTCTAATGCAGGGGAAATACAAGTACAAACCGAGAGGATGAATATTCGGCAGAATCGTAATGGTAATACGAATATTAATACAGAAAATATGCAATTTTCTGTACCAAATCGTCGCTCCCGTTTTCGAGATTATTTCCCTCATAATTATTCGCAGCAATCTACATTTAAAGGATGTAGTAGTGGTCAAGTAGTCCGTCAGTCTAATCAACAAATTAATCATTCTTATCGGACGAGAAACCATAGTTCTACTTCCCATTATCAATGTCGCTAGTTAACTAATTAGTGAATCATTAACTGAATCAAATGCTGTTTGGCTAAGCATTTGATTCATCCCAAGTTAAATTTAATTTAGAGGAGTGTAACCTGATGAAAATAATCAGATCACTGATCCATTACTCAATGTTCTTTTTTATAGTTGAGTCGTACTTAATTACTTCAGTTAAGGCTCAATGTGTGCAAGCAGATGCTTCAGTTCAATATGATATTAGTAGTTCTCGAAAACCTACTCAAAGAACTAATGATGTTACTATGGAGAGTAGCCCAAATTGTCGAGGAAACAGTAGCGTAACCAGAGGAGTTCAAGGACATATAGGACCTAACGAAACCGAACAAAATCGTCGTGTTTCTCATAGTCAAGAGGGGAATGATAAGTACCCTGAAATTCCCAATGGAAGAACAGTACAAATTCGTTCAAATGTACAAGTAGATGTAGATAATCCGGCTGAAAGATTTCCCCATAATCCCAACAAATAAAGATATTCTCTGAGGTAAAGCTATGTCTTTAAGACCTTTAGTATTAGCTACTATCTTGACTGGAGTTTTGTTCGGGATGGTTTCAGGATATACTCATGAAATTAATGCAATTGCTCAAAGCGCAAGCTCCATTCAAAGTAGTTCGATTAACTTGAATTCTAGTGAACTTAACCAACCTCTTTGGTTAGAAATAAAAGGATTAAATGGCTCCCGACTTCAAGGAGAAGTTAAATTGAATGGACAAGTAATTAAAACCCTACAAGGAAGCAGCAATAAAGTAGATTTATCTAACTATTTGCGTCGGGGTAATCATCAACTTACTGTCCAGGGCAACTATTATCCTTCTCAGGGTTCAGTGCGAATTAATTTGAATGGAAATAACATCCAAGTAATGCAAGAAACCAGTGGTAATGGATTACTTGATCAACAACTAAATCTGGAGGTTAGATGAGTCCTATACACCCAATTTAGGGCGTGTCTGCAAAGTTCAAAAATCTTAGTTGAGGGAGGCAGAGGGGGCAGAGGAAGCAGAAGGGGCAGAGGGGGAAATTAGTTTATTTTTAATATTCTAATAGTTTGCAGACAGAGCCTAGACTAAATTCGGTTTATATAGCCTTTATCAGACTCATCAGGTACACCTAATATCTAACTCCGAACTCCGAACTCCGAACTCCGAACTCCGAACTCTGAACTCCTAAAACTAGAAAACTCTGTACCTCACAAGTATGAGAAGTGCTATATACCCTCTCCCCACACTCCCCACACTCCCCCATCTCTACCAAAACTGGGTTTTATAAGTCGGACTTGGATTATCTATCAGTTTGGATAGTTAACACTTGAGGGGGTGTGGCATCAGGGGGGTAAAGAAAATCTAAGCGCACCAGTCGCCATCTTTTGGGAGGAATCGTTTGACGCACAAGAGGTTCTCCCATTTGACCTCGATGTTGTACTAAATGGAAATAGCGATTTTGCCAAGTTGCCTCTTCATCAATGTAGCGAACTCGAATGGGTCCTCGGAAGAAAACAGATGGGGAAAAAGGAGACAGGAAACGTAATCCATCCGTTAGAGTATCTTGTTTTAGAGGAGTTTGTAGGCGAACCGTCACTGTTTGCTGTTCTTCGCTTGAGTTATAAAGAGGTAAGGTTAGGCTATATTGTACGCCATAATTTCCATGAGCTTCATAAGCCGTATCAGGATAACGCACAAGTAGCGGTGCGGTTTGTACTTGATTAGTTCCGAAGGTTCCTCCTTTAAGGGTACTTAACCCATAAGAGATAGATTCTCCCGCCGCAGGAATAGTCAGGAATCCTGTTTCATCTGTTACCCTCGTGTTCCAAACCGACCCCTGGGATACTCCAGCAACTCTTCCATATATCAAGCTACTGGCGTTAGGGGGTGAAGGAGCGCGGTCTCGTGGGGTGACTAATTCACCTTCTTTAAGGAGTTTTTCCCATTCCTCACTGGTTGGGGGGCGTTCAACTCCTGTGGCCTCGTCAACCGGGGCATACTTAGCTAAACTGGCTCCATAAACCCCCCCATTGGTTTCTAAACGCACATAGGTGGAACGTCCATTTAACGGTGGGGTGAGTTCTTTGACTGGAATAGGTAAATTCAGTAACATCCGACTTTCCTTTGGTGGAATAACCAACTTGGGGGGAAAGATGTCTTGACGAACCCCTCGAAGGATATCTCCCATTACCCGACTACCAGGGCCAGCATAAACTCTGCCTAAAGGGTCCTCAACTTGAGAAGGTAATTTCACAAAAGGGGCATCCGGTTGGCTCAAATGACTTGCACCTTGTAGAATCCTGATAGTGACGGGATTTGTGGTGGGGTTGTGTAGAATAATCCCTAAATATAAGGTTCGTAAATCCTCTGGTGTTGGAGGTGAAGCCACATGATGAGCAAAAATATCAAACTGGCCACGGAATAAATAATTTAAGTGTGCGTTGGGATGTTTTTTTCCCAAGGGAGGAAAAGTCGATAGTAAGACTCCTTCATTTTTCACTAATTCAGGACTATTACTATTAAAAACAGGGGTTGAATTTAGTCCTCCAGGTAAGGGACGAACTTCTTGCGGTTGAACAATTTCTTGGGGCGGTTGGTTGTCTATGGTTGTGTTATTGGCCAGGAGTACGGGGAGGAATATCATCTCTAATCTTAAAAGGCGTAGCGGTTTAAGCTTATCACAGAAATACGCTGTTTCCATTCCACTGATTTCTCTGAATAAAAGGGGGAAAAAGGGTGATATTATCGATAAAACACTTTAAACCATCCTTGGGATAGTCGTTATCTAATTTTTGGCTCCAAAAGTCATACCTTAACAAACTACTATGAACTTGTCTAACAACAATACCGCGAAAAATCTTGAAGCTGCTTTTGGTGGCGAATCAATGGCTAATCGCAAATATCTGTTTTTTGCCGAAGTTACTCGGAAATTGGGTCTTAAAGAACTTTCAAAACTGTTTAAAGAAACCGCTAATCAGGAAACCGAACACGCCTTTGCTCATTTTCGTCTATTGCATCCAGAATTAGTAATTGATGATCCATCGGAGTTAACTGATGAGCAGAAAAAAGAGATCGCCGCTCGTTGTTTAGAACTAGCGATCGCGGGAGAAACCTATGAATATACAACCATGTATCCAGACTTTGCTGACGCAGCAAAGAAAGATAGAGATCAGGATGCCGTAGCTGAATTTGAAGAACAAACCGCAGAATCTAAGGAACACGCTCAAATTTTCCGTAAAGCTGCCCACAATTTTGGTCTATTAACTCATATTGAGGAGCATCATGCTAAGCAATACACGGATGCGTTAAGTACGCTGGATGGTCAAACAGTGACCAAGCAAGCTCCCAGTAATGATCCCACAACTCAAAAATGGATTTGTCGTCAATGTTCAATGATTTACGATCCAGTATTGGGAGATCCAGATTCGGGAATTGCTCCTGGCACTCCTTTTAGCGAAATTCCAGAGGATTGGACTTGTCCTATTTGTGGAGCCATCAAAAAACTGTTTATCCCTTACGAAGAACCAGTGGGAGCCTAAAGCAACCCATTCATAGGAGTTTATCAACTGATCAACTCCTATCTTCTTGTTGATGGGTTTTGATGCCAGTTTTGAATTTTTTCTGAAAATTAATATATGATTGACATTGTTAAAGCAGACCTTAGTTTATCTGCTCATGCCGAAGCTATGATCCAGTTAATGGATGAGTATGCACTTGATCCAATGGGTGGTGGTCAAGGTCTCCCCGATGACGTTAAGGCCAATCTGCCAACAGAACTTGCAAAGAGAAAATCTGCTCATGTAATTCTCGCTTTTGTTGATTCTCAACCGGCAGGTCTTGTTGTTTGCTTAGAAGGATTTTCTACGTTTGCTTGCAAGCCATTACTAAATATCCATGATGTCATTGTTGCTTTACCCTATCGTAGACGAGGTTTGTCCAAACTTCTTTTACACAAAGCTGAGGAGATAGCATACGAGTTGGGCTGCTCTAAAATGACTCTAGAAGTGCTTGAAGGAAATCATGTTGCTCAATCGGCATACAAATCGTTTGGATTCAGTGGCTATGAGCTAAATCCCGAAATGGGCACAGCATTATTCTGGGAAAAGAAATTAGGATAATGAAGATAAATTAGGACTAATATTCACAAATCAAAAGTTTACCTCTTCCTAAAATAACAGGATTCAAAAAACGGATAATCTCGCAGTGGGATGGCAAGATTATCCGTACCAAGCAATGATTATTTTATTGTTTTTCTTCTTCATAAATGAAGAGGCTTTAGACCTAATAATGAATAATATTAAGCCCCTACATACATAGTTTATTATACAGAAATAACCTTTCGATTACGGACAAATAAAGCGAACCCTGCGCTAGTAACAAACATCAGTAAACTATAGATACCTGCTGGAATAGCCATAGTAGGTGAATTTAATAAAACACTGGCAATAGTAATAGCTAAGGTTCCGTTTTGAATACCTACTTCAACAGTAATTGTTTTTCTACTTTTATCATCCAGTTTAGCCAAACTAGCGATGGCATATCCCAGGAACATAGTTAGTAAATTTAAGCTTAAAGTTACTCCTCCAACCTGTAACAAAGATGACAGTAAAGTAGCTCGTCCTTTAACCATTAAACCAAAAATAATTAACCCTAAAAAGAATAAAGATAACCATTTAAAAATTTTTTCTAGTTTAGCTGCTAATTTGGGTTGATATTTATTAATAAACATCCCTAAAGAAATAGGCAGAAGAGTAATAACAGCAATTTGAGTTATGCTTGTTAAGACAGGTAACTGTAGTGTTGTATCTGCACCCATAAACATCTGCATTCCTAAATTAATTACCAGAGGAATAGTAATAATAGTAATGAGACTACCGATAGCTGTTAAAGTAACAGATAGAGCAACATTTCCTTGTACTAAATAACTAATGACATTAGAAGTTGCACCACCCGGACAAGCAGCTAAAATAACCACTCCAACAGCTAATTCTGGGGTAAGAGGAAAGATAGCAGCTAAGATAAAACCCACAATAGGTAAGACAATTAATTGAGCAACCAATCCTAGAATAACCCCTTTAGGTTCGATAAAAATGCGCTTAAAATCAACAATTTTTAAACCCAAACCCATACCCATCATAATCAAAAATAGGGCAAGGGGAAGAAAAACCGCCGATAGAAAATTAGACTCCATAATCACTCCAAACACAAATTTTTTGTTATCTTACAATAGTTTGGTAAATATACCTACCTTTCTCGGACTCATGAACCTGAGTTCGATATAAGGAAATTTATAGATAACCTGTCAAAATCAAGATTCTTAAACCCTAATTATCTTATGGAAAACACTCCAACTCCGAACTCCTAACTCCGAACTCCTAACTCCTAAAACTAGAAAACTCTGTACCTCACAAGTATGAGAAGTGCTATCCCTACCTTTCTATTGCACCCAATGTTTTTAAAGCGTGTTTTTGTGCGGAGTTTAAACCAGTGACTCCTGTAATATCCATGTTCTCATAGGGTCGAGGCGATCGCCAGGTTGATAAACATTCTCCTGTGAAATAATTCCAGCGTTTGATCGTGCCATCCTTACTGCTACTAGCTAAAATAGGCTCATGAGGGTGAAAAGTAACACACATAACAGCATCACCGTGTCCTTGAAGGATTTTGTCACAATTGTATTGAGTTGAGGAGAGTTTCCATAAGCGAATACTGGTATCATATAGCAATAGACAGGCTAGTTAGGACACATAAATTATATTTTAAGGGAACAGGGAACAGGGAACAGGGAACAGAAAAATGTCCTAATAGCTTTGGCGACTGCTATAACTACCACTAGCTAACCACTGACTATCGGGACTAAAAGCAACGGATGAAATCCAGTTACGATGGTCTTTAATAATAATAATTGGTTGTGTATTTTCTGATTCTAAATTCCAGATACATATAGTATTATCATTACTACCACTGGCCATTAATTTACCATTGGGACTAATAGCAACCGTCCAAACTTCACGTTGGGAACTTTGAAAAATTTTAACCAGTGGATTGTGGTTTTTTAGATTATCAATATCCCAGAACTTTACAGTACCATCATCACTCCCACTGATTAATAAGGGTTGGGTAGGATGAAAACAAGTAGCTCTAATCCAATCTGTGTGACCTAGAAAATTACCCAATAGATTATAACTATAAGCATCCCATAATTTAACCGTTTTATCGTCACTTCCTGTTGCTATAAATTTTTTATCCGGACTATAAGCAACGGTTCTAATCCAATTTTTATGTTTTGCTACACTTTTCATTAGTCGATTGTTACTAAAAGTATCCCAAATATACAGTTTTGTATCATCGCTTCCACCAATAATAATTTGATTATCAGGACTATAATCAAGACATAAAATATTACCTTTATTAGTTAACATTTCTGCCTGAGTTTTACCATCTGAGCTATCTTTTAAATAGACAATTCCTTGATTCGTTCCCACCGCTAGAATTTTACCATCAGGACTGTAGGTGATGGGTTTAACTTCTTGACTGTGTCCCTGGCCAACCCGTAAACATTCTCCCGATTTAAAATTCCAAATTCTAACGTTAAATCCCATTTCACCACTGAGTAACCAAGGAAGTTCCGGATGAAAATCTATTGACCAAACCCCACCATTATTACCCCTCAATGTGTGTAGGTGTTTACCCGTTTTGACATCACTAATACAGATAGTTGTATCTTCACTACCACTAGCGATTGTATCACCATTAGGACTAAAGGCAAGACTTCTAATCCAATCATTGTGATTATGAATGAAATTCTTTTTAAACTTACCTTTTTCTATGTCCCAAAGACGAACTATTCCATCATCAGTTCCACTTGCAAGAATTGTCCCGTCAGGACTAATAGCGATCGCTCTTAAAAGATTATCTTCATTTTCTTTTAACGAAAAGGATTTTATTAACTTTGTTTCCAAATAGTTGACATCCCATAGACAAATTTGATTATCTTGACTTGCACTAATCAAGGTATCTTTATTAGAATGAAAATTTACCCATCTTACCTTATCTTGATGCTTGGTTAAAACAGTAATCATTTCTTCTCGATTACAATCCCAAATTCTAATGGTTCGATCATCACTACTACTAGCTAATAATTGACCATTAGCACTGTAAGTTAAGGATCTAACTCGATCGAGATGTCCTGAAAAAGTAACAATAGGTTTTCCTGTTTCCACCTCCCATAAATAAATATTTCCGTCTTCTCCACCACTAGCAATTCTTTTACTATCAGGACTAAAAGCAATCGCTCTTACCCAGAAGTTATTACAATTAATTACATGGTGTAAAATAGGACACCCTTCTCCAACTTTCCATAGATAAATTTGAGCATTGGTATCGCCAATTGCCAACCATTTCCCATCAGGACTAAAAGCAACACAAATAATCTTACTAAACCCATTTAAAAACATTGAGTTTTTTAAATTGGAGCCGGCAAAATTAGCATTCTCTAAATTAATTTCCCGTAAGTTGGCATTCCTTAAAACTAAACCTGAAAAGTCTTCATTGTTTAAAGGTCCTAAATGTCGTAGTAAGTTAAAAATATTTCCCCCTGCATATCTATCTGATTTATTATTTTTATGTTCATGTAAAATGTTTCTTAAATGGTCTTTAATTTGTTCTTCTGTATTGAATTTAGTTTTAAGCTTTTCAATAATGGGTTTGAGGATAAATTTTTCTTGATCTTCTCTCACTTTTATTGTTGCTGTGGGTAAAAATAAGGGAAATTGATTTAACAACTTAAAGCTATTATTAATTATTTCCTCAGACATATCCTTAATTAATTGTTTAATTAAATAATCTCGAATCATTGGGGGTTGAATTAAAACCCCTTCATTTTTACTTTCTACAAAAAAACGTGACTTTAAATGTTTAGTAATAATCAATATTTGCTCACCAGATAATTCTCCCATAATATCCTTCAATTCAAATAAACTAATAGGATTACGATATATAGCAAGCCAATACATTATATTTCTTTCAGTTTCAGATAAATTCTTTAATTGTTCTTTTATAAAATCTCCAACTCCATTCAAAGCAAAATTAGTTTCAGTACAATAATTTATAAAATGTGTAATATTACCATCAAAACTTTTCTTAATATTAATAGCAACATTCACTAGAATAAAGGGATTTCCTTGATAGGTATCTCTTAGGAAAATCCATTCTTCTTCCGTTCCTTGAAATGAACCCAAATGATTAAAAATATCTTTAATTGCTTCTACAGATAAAGGTTTTATTTTTAAGCAACGACTCCACTTATTTTGAGCAAGTAATAAAGTCATTTCTTTCGGTTCAATATTACTGGTCATAACTAAACAACTTCTTCCTGATTTTTTAGCAATTCTTTTTAAGAATATATTATAATTTGGATCTTGGAAATTAAGAGACTCTTGTTTTATTCCCCAATCAACATTAGCTAAAACCACTAAGCAACGAAATGCTTGTAACTTGTCCATGAGATTATCTAATTTTTGCTTAGTATTTAACCTATTAACATCTTCCTCATCATTGAAAAAATTTAATAAATCTGTTAATAATTCATCGATTGATTTATATTGGTCTAGTGAACGTAAAATAACATAATCAAAATTATCTTTAATTTGTTGTGCTAATTGATAGGATAGGTTAGTTTTACCCATCCCTTTCATCCCTTCAATTAAAATAACACGACAGTGATCTTGAAGAATCCATTGTGTCAAAGTTTCTAATTCTTCTTTTCTTGCAGAAAGATCAAAAAGACCACTATTTTCTGTCGATTCTCCCCAATCTATTTTTGTTTCCTTTTTTGTTTCTTGTATGTTAGATTGTTGGACATAAGTTACTTCTCCGACTTCACAAGCTAATGCTTTACAAATTTCCTCAGCATTTAAACGATCAACCGGTTTACCATTCAAAAAACGACTAACCACATCACGAGATAGTAGTAGATGTTCAGCTAAAGCTTTTTGACTCGAAAAATTATTGCGAGGAAGTAATGCTTTAATCTTTTTTTTTAGTTCGGTTTTTAGTTGAATAGACCTAGGCATAATCTTAGTTTTATAATGGTTCACCTTATGCTACTACAAAAAATCTCTAATTTTTGAATTTGTACAATAAGTTATGCACCTTAAAATATAACTCTGACAGTAACTTTGACATTCCAATAAATTGTAACAACTGATACATTACTAAAATAGCTGTACAGTTGAAAATTATTTCAATATATTTGATCAGTTGTAACTTTTATCATTCTGAACTTTGTAAAGAAAATTAGACAATCACTCCTTGAAAATCAGACAATCACTCAGTCAATATCAGCTACAAACATAATCCATAATCAAAATATGTTCCCTAACTAACTGGAGAAATTATCCATGTTCAAATTCTTATCTCTATTCGATGACAAGAAGAATCTCATCTTCATTATCCCAATCGTTTTTATTGTCCTTGTCTTCGTAATCATCTTAACGCAAACTGAAATGATGGTTGAGATTAAGCTGGCTTCTGATTTAACAGAACTAAAAATTGATACTCGTCCTTCTCTGTAAACATGATCGAAATACTGAGTTTTGATCAGGGAGTTCTTATTTTAATTGGGATTCCCTGGTTTTTTAATAATATCAATCTTTAAAATGCTAGAATAGTATGTGTAAAAAATCTTAGCTTTTACTATGAGCGTAACAGAAGAACAGGTAATAGATATAGTAGACCGCAAGATAGATGAGCAATCAGAAAGAATTGCTACTATAGTTGATAATGCTTTGAGAGAAGTTGTAGATAAGGTTGAAACTCAATCAGAGCAGATTGCTAATATTAATGATACCTTGACGAGAGTTGTAGATAAGGTTGAAACTCAATCAGAGCAGATTTCTAATATTAATCATACCTTGGCGAAAGTTGTAGATACCATTAAGGCTCAATCTGAGCAAATTACTAGAATTGATACTACTGTCCAGAACCAAGCAGAAAAAATTACTAGAATTGATACTACTGTCCAGAGACAATCAGAGCAAATTAATAGAATTGATGCTACTGTCCAGAATCAAGCAGAGCAAATTAATAGAATTGATACTACTGTCCAGAATCAAGCAGAAAAAATTACTAGAATTGATACTACTGTCCAAATTCAACAACAGTCAATCCAACATATACCTAATTTAGTGGAAAAAATGGGCAGAAATGAAGGTATTTTAGAAAAACAACAAGATGATATTAAAAGAATACCTGATTTGAGCGAAAAAGTAGGAGAACTGAAGAACTGGCGACAAATTGCTCTTGTTGTTATTGGTGGTCTTATTACGGTTTCTGTTGGTGTTGTTACATGGTGGCTTCGTGGATTCCTTAATGTTTAGATTTTCAGCAGGTAGTTCCGATTTTGATGGGAATTGCCTTATTTTTCATAACTTATAAGTCTCTAAAATGCTAGAATGGTATATCTAAAGAATATTTATTTTTACTATGAGTTCTGATAAAAAACTATCATCATTTCCAAGACGAACTTTCTGGGATGGTATGGCTTCAGTTCTAGATATAAGTGGTAGATATGCTCGTAACTTGGACTATCAGTATCGTGCTATTGATAGTAAACCATCTTATTTAAAATCTGATAAAGAAGCAATTAGCTCAGATTGGGCTACCATAGGATTAGATATTAGGAAAGCGATTGGAGCTTTTCAAGAATATGAGGATATTTTGCCTGAAAGTATGGATAAAATATTATCAATGACAGAGATAGAAACACAACATCTTAGAGAGATTGAGAAAAGAGATCAAGAACACAAAATCAAAATGGAAGAGGAAGAAATAGAAATGAAAAAAGCAGTTATAAAGTCAGATGCTAGACGTGCCAATTTAGGATTAGTAACCGGTTTAATAATTGCTATTATTGGTTTAGGTGGTTCTATTTATTTAGGGATTAATGACAAAGTTGCAGCTTCGGCCATAATTGGTTGTGGTACTATAACAGGATTAGTGGCTGTTTTTGTTACTGGTAATAAACGCCAAAGAAGTTAAAAATGATGAATTTATAATGTTTTTCAAAAAATACTCTGCAATGTCTAATAACAACTAATCAACTATCACTATGAGTTTAACTAACGAACAAATTGAAGAAAAAATTAATACGCAATCAGAGCAAATTAAGAAGATTGATGATCTTTTAGAACTTCAACTAGAGTTAACTGATAGAATAAATAAATTAGATCAAAAATCAACTCAACAAATCAATGATTTAGATAAGAGGATGATTGGCATTGAGGGGACGTTAAAGAGTATTGAAAATACGTTAAAATTGCAAGGAGATTATATCCAAAAAATCCCCGAATTGAGTGAAAAAGTAACTGGCGTTGAGACTAATATCACTAAAATTGAGAATAAAATGGAATCTCAAAAAGAATCAATGCAAAGTTTAGACAAAAAAATGAGTAAAATTGAGGGTTTATTGGAAGGACAAAACACTAACTTGCAAAAAATACCTGACTTGATTGAAAAAGTAGGAGAACTCAAAAACTGGCGACAAATTGTTATTATTATTCTTACTGGTTTGGTAGGTTGGTATCTTCGTGGAGTTAACCTTAAACCTTAACTGAAAACAACTTACAAACTACCCAACGTGAGTTCGGAGTTCGGAGTTCGGAGTTCGGAGTTATGATTTTTTTTATGAGAGAATGAGGGTTTGATACTTTTGATTTGAGTCAGTTTTCTACAAATTTACTTATATCAAACTTAGGTACTCAGATAATCAAAAAAACTTCAAAAATGGATAATAGATGAACTAATAAGAGAGATTTTTAAACGAATTAATTATCCATTATCCACTGTCCATTATTCATTGATATTAAGCAGCAAGATGGGTTTCTACAACTCCCACTAAATAATTAACCCAATGATTAGCAGCATCAGGACATTCTGATTCAACCATCACCCTAATTAAAGGTTCAGTACCCGAAGCACGAACCAAAACCCGGCCCGTATTACCCATATCTTCCCCTGCTTCAGCGATCGCATTTTGCAAAGGTTCACATTGTTGCCAAGAGCGTAATTTTGTACGATCCTCTAAACGAACATTGCGTAAAATCTGCGGATAGGTGTCAAAACTATTTTGCACCAACTCAGCCAAGGATACCCCAGACTCATGCACCAAAGCAGCCAACTGTAACGCCGTTTGCACACCATCCCCTGACACCCCGTAATGATGACAGATAATGTGTCCCGACTGTTCACCCCCAAGCATGGCTCCGGTTTCCCACATTTGCGCCTGAACATGGCGATCGCCCACAGAAGTCCTCACCAATTGACCCCCTAGACCCTGCCAAGCACGTTCAAACCCCAAATTTGCCATAACTGTGCCAATCAAGAGGTTATCGGGCAATTTACCGCGCTCTAAGAGGTATTTTCCCCAGAGGTAGAGGATATAATCTCCATCGATCACCTTACCCGTACTATCTACAGCCATCACCCGATCAGCATCTCCATCAAAAGCAAACCCCATGTCCGCTTCATGTTCTGCGATCGCAGCTTGCAACAGACCAAGATGAGTCGAACCACAATTAACATTAATGCGATCGCCGTTGGCCGTATCGTGCAAACAAATAACTTCCGCACCCAAAGCTTTAAACATAGCTGGTGCCACATTTACCGAAGCACCCCAAGCCAAATCTAAAACAATTTTCATGCCTTGACAACTAAAAGAAGGAGGTAAACTGTCTTGTAAAAACTGACAATAATCCTTAACTAAACCGGATTGATACAAGGTTTTACCCCAAACACCCGTGTCATCCGTGGAAACAACAAGATTACCTCGTAATCCCTCTTCTATTTCTTGCGCTAGGGTTGAGGACAACTTAGTACCATCCCCATTAAAGAATTTAATCCCGTTATCTTCTGGGGGGTTATGACTAGCAGAAATCATTATCCCTGCCATTGCCTCACTGTGACTGGTTAAATAAGCAACACAGGGAGTGGGACATAATCCTAATTGCCAGACTTCCAACCCAGCCGAGGTTAGTCCTGCTGCCATAGACATAGCTAACATATCGCTGGAGTTACGAGAGTCTTGACCGATGATAATAGGAGATTGTGTGTTTGTTTTTGACTTTAAAACTTGTCCAGCCCAAAATCCCAATTGTAGAGCAAAAGGAGCAGTTAATAACTCTCCTACTTTACCTCTGATGCCATCAGTGCCAAACAAAGGACTATTGGGTAGATGGGGGAATGGATTCAAAAAGCCATTATTTAAGTTAGTCGTCTGACGATTTAAACGACCACTGCCATTAGGGGATAGGGAAATAACCATTAATTCACTGCCTCACAACTCACTTATCTTTACAGGATATACTCTTTGATTCTATCTGGGTAAAATTCAAGCCTACAATCACTGTAAACGTTAAAAGGTTGGCCAATGTTCCAGAGCTTTTTTAGTCCACTAATATGAATATTTGGAATTATGATTCTATTTCCTCACAGGCACCGATACTAACCCAAGTACCAGAACCATCAGCCCAAAATTCTTTTTTCCAGATAGGAGCATTATGCTTTAAAGTATCAATACCATAACGACAAGCAGCAAAGGCTTCACCACGATGAGGGCAGCCCACAGCAATTAAAACACTAATTTCACCAATCTCTAGCTTGCCAATGCGATGATGGATCACTATTCGGTTAGTTTGCGGCGATTTTTTACGAATATTAGCAGCAATTTCTTGGAAAATAACCAAAGCCATCGGTTCATAAGCCTGATATTCTAGATAACGAACCGCTTTGCCTTCGGTTTGTTGTCGCACTGTGCCACTCATCAAAGCGATCGCACCATTGCTGGGATCATCCGCTAAACCATAAACCTCTTCTAAAGATAAAGGAGCAAAGCTAATTCTAAAATTATCGTGGGGATGGGCTGAACTTTTGCCAGGAAACGGATTAATAGAAGCTTTCATAAAGTTAATGCCAGTCAAAGAACTTAGTTTTATGTTATCCTAGTAAAGTTGTTAAAATCTCGCACATTCAGGACTTCGGGTGTTTCTTGAGTAGAAATACACCTGAATGGAGGATTAACCCGAAACAGGAGAAAATTTAATCATGCCAGTCGTATCCCTCGAAGACTTGCTCAATGCAGGGGTTCACTTCGGACATCAAACCCGTCGTTGGAACCCAAAAATGTCTCAGTACATTTATACAGCCCGTAACGGGGTTCATATCATTGATTTGGTGCAAACAGCCCAATTGATGGAAGACGCTTATCAATACGTTCGTAGTAACTCTGATAAAGGAAAACGCTTCTTATTTGTGGGAACCAAGCGTCAAGCCGCCGGCATCATTGCTCAAGAGGCTGCTCGTTGTGGAGCAAACTACGTTAACCAACGCTGGTTAGGAGGAATGCTCACCAACTGGGAAACCATCAAAGGCAGGGTTGAAAGACTCAAAGAATTAGAGGCCATGGAAGACAGTGGACAAATAGACCGTCGTCCCAAAAAAGAAGCCTCTGTACTTCGTCGAGAATTAGGAAAACTACAAAAATATCTCGGTGGGATCAAAACCATGCGTCGTCCCCCCGATGTTGTGGTCATTGTTGATCAACGTCGGGAATATAACGCCATCCAAGAATGCCAAAAACTGGGCATTCCTATGATTTCTCTCTTGGATACTAATTGTGATCCCGACTACGCGGATATTCCCATTCCAGCCAATGATGATGCTATTCGCTCCATCAAATTAATTTTGGGTAGATTAGCGGATGCCATTTATGAAGGTCGTCATGGTCAGTTAGACTCTGATAATGATTATGAAGAGTTTGACGAAAGCCTTGCAGAAGGGGAATACGATGACTACGAAGAAGAAGAAGAAGAGCAAGAAACTGAAGCCGTCTCTTCTGAACAAGGAGAAGGAGAAGAGCAGTAAAGCACCTTCTTAAGTAGTTATTGTAGTTAATCGGGAGTGAGAGAGATCCTAAAGGGGATTTCTGATCACTCCATACTTGCAGTACCGCTTTAGGTTAAAATTAAAAGGAGCCGTGTCCCTTGGCTAAAGCAGGAATTGAACAGTAAACCTGTCTAGGTTTGTGTTGGTTTCATAAAGCAGTGTCAAGTCAACATAGTTTTTAGCATAAACACGAAAATCACAATGGCCGAAATCTCAGCAAAACTGGTTAAACAACTCCGTGAAAAAACTGGCGCGGGGATGATGGATTGTAAAAAAGCCCTCAAAGAAAATGAGGGTGATACGGAAAAGGCCATGGAATGGCTACGGCAAAAAGGCATCACCTCCGCGGAAAAAAAATCAGGCCGACAAACCGCAGAAGGATTGGTTCATAGTTATATTCATACTGGAGGCCGCATTGGGGTACTGGTAGAAATAAACTGTGAAACCGACTTTGTTGCCCGTCGAGATGAGTTTAAAGACCTTGTCCAGAACGTCGCTATGCAAATCGCAGCTTGTCCTAATGTAGAATATGTGACCAAAGAAGAAATTCCTGAAGCGATAATCGCTAAGGAAAAAGAAATTGAAATGGGACGAGATGATTTAGCCAAGAAACCCGATAACATCAAGGAAAAGATTGTTGAAGGGCGTATTGAAAAGCGAAAAAAAGAACTTTGTTTGCTCGATCAACCCTATGTTAAAGATCAGAATATGACGGTTGAAGAGTTACTAAAACAAACCATTGCCCAACTGGGTGAGAATATTCAAGTTCGTCGTTTTACTCGCTTTGTCTTAGGAGAAGGGATTGAAAAGCAAGAAGTTAGTTTTGCTGATGAAGTCGCTGCTCAAACCGGACAAAAAGCATAATTAGCAAAAAAGTAAGTTCTTTCAAGAATGGTTATTAATAATAAGGCAAAAGTAAGGAATATCCCTCCCACTCTTGCCTTATTTCTGTATTTTTAATTAATATTTGGGGTTATCAAGAGTTGACTTATGGGAAAATCTCTGCAAAAAATTAGGCAAGAAATAGAACAATTAGAACAACAATCAAAAGATTTTTTTACCGAATTAAATGAACTTTATAAACGCTATTTAGAGGCATTAAATTTATCCTTAAAAAAACAATTAATCTTGGCAGTTTATGAAATTTGCACCAAAATTTATCCTGAAGAATTTTTGCTGTTATCTTATAGTAAAAGAGAAAAATTTCAGGTAAAACTTAGGGAATTATGTCAACCGATTGAATCAAAATTTTTAGCCTATATAACTTTCCCACAACCAAGACCAACAGCAACTTTAACCGAACAAATATTGACCCAA
This sequence comes from Crocosphaera sp., assembly GCF_030064895.1. Lineage (GTDB taxonomy): Bacteria > Cyanobacteriota > Cyanobacteriia > Cyanobacteriales > Microcystaceae > Crocosphaera. The sequence continues at coordinate 23,151 of NZ_JASJEB010000015.1, forward strand.
TTATCTCTGATGAACAATCAGGAGTTTCAAGTAGAAGATCAAAGTGAAGATGATGATGATTCAATTTCCCAAATTGATAATCCTGAAGACCTTGTTTTATGGTGCAAGAGAGTGGAGCAGGGTGTGAGAATGATTCTTCATAATCTTTCTCAAGATGTTAATAGGGAGTTACAAACAAATAATATTATTGCTAATCAGTTACCCCCTCAAGTTTTAGAAATGGCTTTACAAGCAGAAGAGGGAAGCACCTCTTCTGGAAATCCTCCTAATATTTTAAATTTATTAATAGAAACCAATGCCAAAGATAAGCAAGAAGAAAACGAGAATGGGGAAGATGAGGATAATACAGAATCGCAAATAACTAAAATTTCTGCTATCCATTTACGATTATCTGACCTAGAATTTGCTGATCCTCAATTAAGTATTCAACGTCAACAAATTCGCCAAAGATTAGATATGGTCAAAAAAATGCGTAAAGCTTATCAAAAAATCCAACGAGAAAATTCTCAGGCACAAGCAGAAGCAGCATGGCGTTCTAGTTGGCATGAATAATGATCAATCTTCGATTTATCCACCTTAACTATAGTGAGATACTTCTCCCGAAATTAAGTTAAATTACGCAAACTTCCAACCCAAAATTCTATTTTTCTGCTAAATTTTAAAATGATTGTAGAGATGTTTAGTCCCATGAAACCCCTAAAATCCTCTCAAAAATGGCTCGGAACTGTTTTAATGGTTTCTTTGTTAAGCACAGGTTGCGCCTCCGATGAACCCACTGCCACTGCTCCTCAGGCCGTTGAGGTGGAACTGCAAACCCTTAAACCTGCTGCCCTAGTTGACAGTAGCACTTACGTTGGAACCCTCGAAGCCAGACAAAGAGTAGAATTAGCCCCCAGTCGAACCGATGGGAGAATTAAGCAAATTTTCGTCAGTGAAGGGGATTTTGTACAGCAAGGACAACGATTAATTGAAATTGAACCCCAACAACAACAACAAGACTTAGTGGCCGCTACTGGTAATCTCAATGTAGCTATAGCCGATCTCAAAGCGGCAGAAGCAGAGTATCGGCAACGGGAGGCGGAAAGAGATCGTGCTAAAGCCGATGTAGAGACCGCTAAAGCTGACTTAGCTAGTGCAGAAGCAGATGTAGAAAGGGTAGAAGCGGATTTAATCTTAGCGAAAAAAGAACACGAACGTGCAACATTTCTTGAGTCGGAAGATGTGGTTCCCACACAAACCCTTGATGACGCAACTCGTACCCTTGATGCAACCAAAGCACAGTTACTATCCACAGAAAAAATCCGTGACGCTCAAAAAGAAGCAATTAAAGCTCAGGAAAACAATCTGCAAGCAGCACAAAGAAGGGTAGAACTAGCATTAGCCAATATAGACAGTCGCAAATCTGCCATCATTCAAGCCCAAGGACAACAGGGTTCTACGGCAGTTACTTTAGGTTACAATTTCTTATTGTCTCCGATTACTGGAGTTATTGGGGAATTCAACGAGAAGAAAATTGGTGATAGTGTCACCGTGGGGGAACGAATCACAACAATTACCGATAATCAAGTTTTTTATCTCAATGTCAATATACCAACTGAAAACCGTAACCGTCTTCGTAAAGGACTTCCTGTTGAACTAATTAACCCCAATGGCAGTCCTGGGGTTCGAGGACAAATTACTTATATTGCACCGGTGGTTGATCAAAATGCTCAGTCTATCCTCGTTAAAATGGCCTTTCGTAACAATGGTAGTTTACGGGATAGACAGTATGTACAAGCAAGAGTTGTCTGGCAGACTCAAACCGGGGTTTTAGTTCCTACAACTGCGGTGACCAGTTTAGGTGGACAAAAATTCGTCTTTTTAGCTCAACAAGGAGAAGAGCAAGACGCTTTAGTGGCCAGACAGATTCCAGTCAAAGTGGGAGCTATTCAAGGTCAATCTTATCAGGTTATTTCTGGGGTTAAACCAGGCGATCGTATTGCTGTCAGCCGTATTCTTGACTTAAAAGATGGCCGAGCGATTAAGGAAGCATCTGTTACCACTCAGTAATTCAACTGTTGATTAATGAGATCGATAATTATTTGAGTTCTCTTTTTTCTGCCATTATCTTTAGGATGATAATTGGTATCATACATCAATTCTGGAGCTAATAAAGAGTTTTCAAGAGAATCTAAAAAGGGTATATTTTGCTCTTCCCAAAACGTTTTGATTGTCTGTGCAGACGCTTGAAAAGATGGGTTTTGATAATCATCGGTACGGGTTGACACTGGATAAAGAGGAATCAATATTGCCCCTTTTTCTCTTGCAACTTCAATAAAAGTTTTGAGATATCCACCTGGATCGATCTTGCCTAGAGAATGGGGTAAAGCCGTCACCGAAATTGTGGGCAAAGTAGGAGCATCGTCTTTCCCTATATTACAAGTTTCATCTCCATATTCATTGAGTGTTAAACCACTGTAACACCCAAATAGAATACGTTGTTGTTGAAGTCTTTTATCAATCACTTTTCTGGATAAGTCACCCCGAAAAAAATTTTGATATTCACTATAATTTGGCCAAGAACAAGCATTTTCTAATACAAAAGTAAGAAAAGATATGGGTGATATTTTAGATAAGGATTTTGGGTCATAAGAAATAATAAATTTAGACAGTACCATATACTCATTAAAATCATAGGAAATCCCAGGTGAAGAATAAAATGGATACTCTAAGGGAAGGAGAACAATATCTCCTTGATTGATTAGTTTTTGTGAACGACTGAGAATATATTCACCCCCTAAACCAGCATGAGAAGCTAAATTAATGGCTTTAATTCCAGTAGTTTGAGAAATTTGTTTAGCTGAGAGTCCAAAGAGTGCATTACTTCCTGAAACGATTAAAATTTTTCTTTGATCAGAAAGAACATTTGCTGCTATTTTTTCTTGATGTGAAATAGTTAAGTTTAACCAATCATCGGTACCAATTAGGCGACCTGTTGAGAGTAATATATTAAGATCAATTAGGGTTTTTATGATGGGATAAGCAAAAAGAGTTAACAAGAAAACCCAAATAAAAAAAACAGAATTTTCTCGTTTTTTTTGATTCTTTACTGATATTTGCTTCTTCTTAAAAAGCTTTAAGTTCATAGTCCACTATATTTGAAAAAATAATCAAAACTAAATATACCAGGAGGTGCTACTATTAGGTTTGAGTTTGAAAAAATGTCCTAACTGCCAAGGCAGTTGCTATATATTATAGATTTGATCTGGCTTTATGTTTTGTGCTAAATCCATGGAACAAAAAAATTACAATAACGTCTTCATGTGAGACTACTGTATGGATAAAACCATATTAATGATGATCATATTAGAACAAAATAACTGTATTTAAAAGTATTTTGTTGATGTACAATAGCACAAAATTAACCATACTCATTTTTTTATAAATTATTATGAGCCTGACAACTCCAGTCGCTTTCCTTATATTTAAGCGACCTGAACTCACTCAGAAAGTATTTAATGCTATAGCCCAAGTAAAGCCGAGAAAATTATTAGTAGTGGCTGATGGTCCTGCATCAGAAGAAGATGAAGAAAAATGTCGTAAAACTAGAGCCATTATTCAACAAGTGGATTGGGATTGCGAAGTTTTGACTAACTTGTCTGACAAAAACTTAGGCTGTCAGCAACGAATTTCTAGTGGTTTAAATTGGGTTTTTTCCCAAGTCGAAGAAGCGATAATCCTGGAAGATGATTGTTTACCCGATTTATCCTTTTTTAAATTTTGTCAAACTTTACTAGATTATTATCGCCATGATGAAAGAATTATGCACATCAGTGGTAACAATTTTCAGTTAGGCCAAAGTCGAACTCAAGATAGTTACTATTTTTCTCAATATCCACATATTTGGGGTTGGGCAACTTGGAGACGCGCTTGGAAACATTATGACGTAACGATGAAAGATTGGCCAGAGTTTCGCCAAAGTGATAGCTTGGCTTCTGTTTTTCCTGATTCCCACGAACAAAAATATTGGACAGACTTATTAGAGCGAACCTATCAAGGAGAAATTAATACTTGGGACTTTCCTTGGGGTTATAGTTGTTGGGCACAAAATGGGTTAACCATTTTACCCGATGTCAATTTAGTAACCAACATTGGTTTTGGGATCGATGCCACCTTTAAAAAAGAGAATCATCCTTTAGCTAATTTACCCCGACAATCCATAGAGAAGATTAAACATCCTGAGTTTGTCATGGTGAATCAAGAAGCCGATGCTTATAGCCGAGTTTATATCTTTCTCAATGAAGAAAATTTCTATTATCAACAGGAGCAACTAGGTAAAAAACAACAACAAATTGAACAAGGAAAAGAACATTTACGTCAACTTCAAGAACAAATTGTCACTACCAAAGAACAGATTACAGGAATGAAGTCTAGTAAATTTTGGAAATTAAGGAATAAATGGTTTAAAGTCAAAGGCAAACTCGGACTTAACCCAGAAAACGATCTCCCTCAATGGGAAGGGGCCGTCAGTGAATCGATGATTTTAGACGTACCAGAAACCCCCCAAAATATTGTTATTGCTCCTGAAGTAGATACAGTTGCGGTAGAAATGAAAGAAGAGCCTACTCCTTCCCCAATTATTCAAGAAAATAAACAACTAGAGTATATTAAATCCAAAGTTCAACCTTTTACCCTAGTTGGACCAGAAAGGATGGAAAGTCTTTATAATTTATCCCAACGTATTGATTTAGAGAATATTCCGGGAGATGTTATAGAGTGTGGGGTATGCAATGGAGGAACAGCCGCTATCTTAGCTCACTTCGCCACCAACTCTTATAAATACGAGCGTAAAGCTTGGTTCTTTGACTCTTTTCAAGGAATGCCTGAAACCACCGAAGAAGACGAAGAAGAAGCCAAAGAATATGTAGGGGAAGTGGTGGGGGACATTTCCAAAGTATTAACGGTATTGAACCTCCTCAACGCAGATATGACCAAAGTAGAGATTCTCAAAGGATGGTTTGATGAGACATTCCCTACAGTTAATATTCCCAAAATTGCTTTACTCAATATCGATGCAGATTGGTATGTTCCCGTTAAATTCTGTTTAGAAACCTTCTATGATGCTGTGGTGCCAGGTGGTTTTATTTCCTTTGATGACTACGGCCATTGGCCAGGGTGCAAAAAAGCTGTAGATGAATTTTTCCAAGAACGGCAACTCTCCTATAAATTACACGAAGTTGATTATACCGCTCGATGGATTCAAAAACTTTAAACTCAAATAACCTTTATAAAACAAATAAACGATAAAACTATGCCTACTATCGATTGGCTAAAACAAGAATTTGACTATGGATATGATAGCGGTGACGTACTATCCCTTACTCCCAATGAAACCCGCATTGAAGAGGAAAAACTCTCAGGAGCTTCCTATGGAGAAGTCTTTCTCAAAGCTGTTGCAGTTCACCTCAAACCAGATGCTAAGGTCTTAGAACTTGGTCCAGGAAAAGGATCGTGGTCAAGAGCGATTTTAAGACATATTCCCGAAGGGGAATTACAGGTGGTTGACTTTCAGGACGTTAAACAATGGCTGCAACCCCAAAATTATCAGGGTCGACTGATTTGTCATCTTGTGCAAGATAATTCCTTTTCTATGGTGCCAGATAACTATTTTGACTTCTTTTGGTCTTTTGGGGTTTTATGTCACAACAATATAGATAATATTGCTCAAATCCTCAAAAATGCCCTACCCAAGGTTAAACCAGGAGGGTTGGCCGTACATCAATACGGGGACTGGAATAAATTAGATGATTATGGTTGGGAAAAAGGAGGGGTTCCAGTTACTTTTCAACAACAACCAGACGACCAAATTTGGTGGCCACGCAATAATCGAGCAACCATGAATTCCATTGCCCAAAAAGCAGGATGGAGTGTCATTACGGCTGATTTAGGACTGGTAAAACGGGATTCCATCATAGTTTTGCGTCGTCTTCCTTAACTTTAATCCTTAATGATTCAGAAAAAATAATGGTATATTCTGCACCTATCGCCCTATTTATCGGTCATCGTCCTCAGTTGACCCAAAAAGTTCTCAAAGCGATCGCTCAAGTTCGTCCTCAAACCCTCTTGATCTTTGCCAATGGTTCTCCTTCTCTTGAACAAGAAGAGAAAACTCAGCAAACTCGGGAACTGATACAACAGATCAACCCCCAGACTCAGGTGTTAACCCATCTCTGTGACACCTATTTAGATCCTTCTCAAAGAATGGCAACGGCCCTGAATTGGATCTTTTCTCAAGTAGAAAAAGCGGTTATTTTAGAGGAAGTTTGTGATCCTTCCCTCAGTTTTTTTGCCTTTTGTGAACGCTTATTAGAGGATTATGCTCAGGATGAAAGAATCACCCATATCAACGGTATTAGGGGGCATCAACAGGCACCTGTTGGGGAAAATAGCTATGATTTTTCTCGATACCCTCATTACTTAGGTTGGGCTACCTGGAAACGGGTTTGGCAACATTATGACGGTGAATTGCAACAGTGGCCAAAGTTGCATAATCTGGGGTTACTCAAAGGATTGTTTGCTGACCCCCAAGAACAGGAATATTGGACTAGACAACTCAAAGCCAGTTTTCGGGAAGAATTAAACGATGGAACCTTAGCTTGGAACTTAGCTTGTTGGTCCCAAAATGGCTTCGCTATTACTCCAACCGTTGACTTGGTTTATGCTTTAGAAACAGAGGACTATCCTAGTTTTTATCCTACTGTTGCTCAGGGGTTTGAACCGTTAATCAAAGGAAAACAATTAATCCTTAATCATCCTGATTATTTATTACCCAATCAGACGAGCGATCGCCAAATTTTTGGTCAATATTTAGAGGCTGATTCTGGGTTGACTATTTACCAACAATTACAGCAAAAACGAGAAGAATTAGAACAAACATATCTCAAGGAACAACAAGAAATCATTGCATCTCAATACCATGATGTTGACAACAAAGTATCTCAATTAAACGAGCAACTTCGGCAAGGACAAGAAATTGTTGAAGCGATGGAATCAAGTAAATTCTGGAAGCTCAGACAACGATGGATAAGGTTAAAGGAAGCTATTTTAAACTCTCCTTTATTTTCCACTCAAATCAGTGTTAGACAACAATTTAAAGCCGATGCGATAAATAGAGAAACTCCACCGCAAATCTCAGTGGTTAGTCCTCTAACTGGATCTCCTTCGGTCAAACTTTTAGAAATAATGTCGGCACAAAAGCTAATTGATGATTGGAAACTGCATACGGGACTAGATATTAGTGAAGAATTAGAAGGACATTCGGAAATTTATCTTTATCAATGTGAGCAAACAAAACTCAACTTTTTTGTACCTACTGATACAGTGGGATCAGGAAAATTGTACGCTCAGTTAGATCAATTTGACTGGTATTATACCGATGATAAATGGGAATATTCCCTAGCTTTACGAGACTTATCAGGTTGTAAAAATGTCTTGGAAGTAGGTTCAGGATTCGGATTTTTTATTGAAAAAGCACAAGAAAAAGGTATTAATATAACTGGGCTAGAATTGAATGAACACGCCGTTAAAGTGGCTGAAGGAAAGCAGTTGCCTGTTAAAAAATTAGACTTACAAAATGTAGCCGAAAATACTCCTGAATCCTATGATGCTGTGTGTAGTTTTCAAGTCTTAGAACACGTTAGGGATCCTAAAAATTTTATTCGTTGGTCAGTGGAAGTTCTCAAACCAGGAGGCAAATTAATTCTTGGGGTTCCTAATGCCCACAGCTTTTTAAAACATCAATATTGTCTATTAGATATGCCTCCCCATCACATGACGCAGTGGTCAGCAGGAACCTTTAAATCCCTAGAAAATATTTTTCCCATTAAATTAACAAAAGTCAAAATAGAACCCTTAGCAGACTGTCATGTGACGGGTTATTTAACCAGTTATCGAGATTATTGGTGTTCCGTTTCTCCCTTGGGTAAATTTTTCTTAAGTGAAGCAGCTATGTCCTATTACGAAACCGTCTTAAATAAAGGATTAAGAAAATTCTTTCCTGGACAAACCCTTTATGTTGAATTCAAGAAAATAGGCTAGATATTATCTGTTTTTCTCATTAATTGAAGTATATTTTGTAATCCATGAAATACCTTAATGTAGGCTGCGGTTCTCACTTTCATCCTGACTGGACAAATGTTGATTTTGTCTCTACCCAAGAAGGGGTAATAGCCCATGATTTACGGCAAGGAATTCCTTTTGAAGATGCTTCTTTTGATGTGGTTTATCATTCCCATGTCCTCGAACATTTTACCCAAGGAGAAGCAGAACGTTTTTTAGAAGAATGTCACCGTGTTCTACGACCAAAAGGTTTAATTCGGGTGGTTGTTCCTAACTTAGAAAATCTGGCAAAACTATACCTTAAATATCTAGAAGAAGCCAGTCAAGGAGCAACAGAAGCGATCGCTAAATATGATTGGATTTTATTAGAAATGTTCGACCAAATAGCCCGTCATCAATCTGGGGGCGAAATGGCTACTTATTTAGCCGATGAAAATATTCCTAACGAGTCTTTTATTATCGAAAGAATTGGCATAGAAGGGGAAATTTTAATTAAGCTGTTACGTCCTGTTAAAGAGCAAATACCGCCTCCTTTTTCTTTTGATCCCAAAACCGATGATTTTGATGAAGTTGCCCTAAAAGTGGGTAAATTTCGGCTTAGTGGAGAAGTTCATCAATGGATGTACGATCGCTATTCTCTAGAACGCATTTTAACTAAAACCGGCTTTACAGATGTGAAGGTTTGTGAAGCCCATGAGTCAAGAATCGCCAATTTTGAGCAATTTGGCTTAGATGTCACCCAAGAAGGTCGTATTCGTAAACCAGACTCTCTATTTGTCGAAGCGGTTGAATCTCGTGCTAACTATTGGTCACAAGTATTTGTGTCAGGAAACCAGCAAACAAACTCCCTCAAAGTGGCCCAGTTAAACACCATTGATGTGGGTGGAGGGGCTGCCAGGGCGGCTTATCGTTTACACAAGGGACTGCAACAAGCTGGACAAAAATCTCTCCTATTGGCTAAATATAAGCTTTCTAGGGATGAAACAGTGGGTTTAGTGCAATCTCTCCCATCCTTGGATACGGCGCAAACAGACCCGTTTACGGCTCTACAAACCCATTATATCAATAACAATCGCACGGATTTGTCTAATACTTTATTTAATTTTCCCTATCCTGGATGGGATATGAGTCAAGCAGAAGAAGTGCAAACAGCTGATATTATTCAGTTACATTGGGTGGCCATGTTTCAGTCACCTCAAACCCTAAAACGGTTAGCCAGTTTAGGTAAACCCATTGTTTGGACACTGCACGATATGTGGGGGTTTACTGGGGGATGTCACTATGCTGCTGGATGTGAAGGGTATCAGTTCAATTGTAATAATTGTCCGCAATTAAAAGCGGATCAATTTGATTTAGCAGCAGCTATTTTACAAGATAAATTAGATTTATTATCAGGGATAAATTTAACCCTTGTTACGCCTAGTTATTGGTTAGCTGATTGTGTACGAAAAAGTGCTTTATTTAAACATCAACGGGTTGAAGTTATTCCCAATGGAGTGGAAATCGATAAATTTATTCCCATTCCTAAAGCAAAAGCTAAAGAAAGTTTAGGCATTAAACCTAATACTTTTACTTTATTGATTGGGGCGGATAATGGCAATGAAAAACGCAAGGGATTTGAGCAAATGATCAAAGCTCTTGAAGTTTGTTTAGATGATGAGAAATTTTTTATTGCTGTTCAACAAGAAAAGATTAAATTATTGTCTTTTGGTGTGCCAAATGATCAGCTTAATTCTCTGAAAATCCCTGTGGTTTCTTTAGGGCAGATTAACTGTGATGATAAGTTAGCTGAAATTTATTCAGCAGCGGATATTTTTGTCTTACCTTCCTTAGAAGATAATCTGCCCAATACTATGTTAGAATCCATGAGTTGTGGAACTCCTGTGGTGGGATTTGAAGTGGGAGGTTTACCTGATTTAGTTCAGGATAATATCACTGGAAAATTAGTGCCGAAAGGGGACTGTTTTGCCTTAGCTCAAGCTATTTTATCTGCTTTGAAAACACCAGAAAAACGAGCAGTCATGGGAGAGAACTGTCGTCAATTAATTCAGGAAAAATATTCTCTCTCGGTGCAAGCTAATGCTTATTTAAACTTATACAAAGAGTTACTGGGTAATTATCCATCAGATGGGTTAGGAACTGAACAGCAACTGACCTCTGACGTTAAATCTTTAGGTAAAAAAACAAAAGGTATTTTTGTTCCTGTTAATACAGAAATGAATTCTGGTTCTAGTTCCGTATTAGAATCTGTATTACGTTATTCTTTATCACAAGAATTAAGCAAAACTCAACAGAAAATTGAAACTATTGTCCAATCCCATCAACAAGAAATTCATCAATATCAACATCAAAAATCTCAGGATTTCTCGGTTGAGATACAGCAATATCAACAACACATTCAAAGCTTAACAGAAGAACTGGAAGCTATGAAAACCAGTAAGTTTTGGAAACTGCGATCACTTTGGTTTAAAATTAAGCAAAAATTAGGCTTACCGACCGATTAATTATTTTAAAATATTGTTATTAATTATCATGAAAATTTCCATCATTACGGTTTGCAAAAATGCAGAGACAACTATAAAAAAAGCCATAGAAAGTGTTATCAATCAAACTTATTCAGACATTGAATATATTGTGGTTGATGGAAATTCTAGGGATAAAACAAAAGAAATCATTAATCAATACAAAACACACATAAGTCAATGGGTGAGTGAACCTGACACTGGAATTTATAATGCGATGAATAAAGGCATTAAACTAGCGACAGGAGACTTTATCTATTTTCTAAATTCTGATGATTATTTATTAGATAATAATGTGATTCAAGATGTAGTTAATTATTTAATTAAATCTCCTCATTGTGATGTTATTTATGGTAATTTAGAAGCACGAGATAAAGAGAATAAGACTCTAGTAAAACCTCCTCAACCTGAGAAGATTTTAGACTGGATGATCTATGGTAGTATGCCTCATCAAGCCACATTTGCTAAAGTCAATGTCTTTGAAAAATATGGTTTATTCAATGAAGAGTATAAGATAGTTGCTGACGTGGCATGGTATCTCAATCTTTTACAATATACTAATATTAATTGGCATTATTATCCGAGAACAATCGCCTCTTATGCTCTCGATGGTTTATCGACTAAAGATATTAAATTAACTAGGAGTGAATATTGGCAAGCTCACAATACTGCTCAAGTTTATCAAGGTCATAATTGGGATAATAAAAGACTCTTAAAATATCAAGATATTATTTTATATTTTGAAGAACAATTATTATTATCTCAGAAAAATAACCAGGAACTTAAGTCTAATTTAGAAACGACTAATCAACAACTTCAAGCATCTCAAAGGCTAGTCATTAACCAAGATAATACAATTAGAGAAATTGAGGAGGAAATTGTAGCCATGAAAACTAGCAAATTTTGGAAATTAAGAGCTTTTTGGTTTAGACTAAAGAAGCCCTGGCGATTCTTTTTAACCCCGATTAAGGGGTTGTTAAATTAAACTTTTTAAAAACCAACTTTTTGAAATCACCATTGAAATTAAATCTTATGAAATCTACAAAAGATAGACAAAAAAGCCACAAACAAGCCGATAAAGAATCTGTTTTCCTGCCTGAAACTTGGAGAAAGAGAAACTTATTATATTATCAAGATATAGAAAGATTTTATCGCTTTTACGTAAAATCCAATTCAAAGGTCTTAGAAATTGGTTCAGGAACAGGATATTTATTAGCTTCAGTCAATCCTGAATCTGGTTTAGGAATTGATATCAATGATCAAGCCATAGAATATGCTAAATATCGATTTCCTGATTTAGATTTTCTCTTAGAAGATGGAGAGTCTTACAATTCTCAACAACAATTTGACTACATTCTTTTAGCTAACACCGTCAGTTATCTTCATAACTTACACAAAACTTTTAACAATTTAGCTGATGTTTCCCATGCTAACACCCGTTTAATTTTAACCTTTCATAATCCGGCTTGGGAAATCATTTTAAAACTGGCAACCTTACTTAAACAAAGAATGCCAATTGATAACTTAAATTGGCTCAGTTATGAAGATATTAAAAACATCTTGAACTTAAATGGATTTGAAGTCATTTCTCATCATAAACAGATGCTTCTACCTAGACGTATTGTGGGGTTATCCTGGCTGTTTAATAAACTAATTGCCCCACTTCCTTTAATTAATCAATTATGCTTAACTGAATCAATTGTTGCGAGACCAAAAATTCATCAAACCAATACAGTTCAGCAACATCAAACCTTAACTTGTTCTGTAATTATTCCTGCCCGTAATGAAGCCGGAAATATCGAAAGTTGTGTCACCCGAATGCCTTTACTAGGAAAACACACAGAAATTATTTTTATTGAGGGTCATTCAAGGGATAATACCTGGGAAGAAATTCAAAGGGTCCAAGCCAAATATGGTCATCAATGGGACATCAAAATTTGTCAGCAAACCGGAAAAGGAAAAGGGGATGCTGTGCGTCAAGGGTTTGCTATGGCAACAGGAGACATTTTGATGATTTTGGACTCTGATTTGACCGTCAGACCAGAAGATTTAACCCATTTCTTTGATGCCTTGGCTTCAGGGTCTTGTGAGTTTGCCAATGGTTGCCGTTTGGTGTATCCGGTTCATCCCCAAGCTATGCCCTGGTTAAATCGCATGGCAAATCGCTTTTTTGCTTGGTTATTATCCTATTTATTAGGTATTAAAATCAAAGACTCTTTGTGTGGAACTAAAGTGCTATTTCGCCATCATTATCAACAGATTGCTGAAAACCGTTCCTACTTTGGAGAATTTGATCCTTTTGGGGATTTTGACTTATTATTTGGTGCAGCAAAACTGGGTTTACAGATGAAAGATGTACCAGTAAGATACGATCCCAGAACCTATGGTTCTTCTAATATTCAACATTTTAAGGAGGGAATCGTTCTTTTAAAAATGTGTTTATTTGCAGCCAAGAAAATAAAATTTCGTTAAATATTAATACAATTTCTTAATAATTACTTACGATGGGTAAAAAATGACCGAAACAATTCTACAACAACATCGAGTAACCTGGGAAAAAAAGCCTATTTTACGAGCTTTGTACACTACTTGGTACAAAGAAATGACGGCGCAACTCTCTCCTGGAAAAACCTTAGAACTAGGGGGAGGAAGTGGAAATTTTAAGGAGTTTGCTCCTAATGTCACCTCCAGCGATATTGTTCCTCTCCCTTGGATTGACGTGGTGGCCGATGCTCAAGATATGCCTTTTCCCGATCAATCTTTTGACAATATTGTGATGTTTGATGTTCTTCATCATATTGAAAATGTTACCCTATTTTTTAACGAAGCCTTACGCATTCTTCGACCTGGGGGCAGAATTATTATGATGGAGCCTTATATCTCACCTATTTCTTGGCTAGTTTATCATTTTTTACACCCAGAACCGGTTAACTTTAAACAAGATCCTTTGGTATTTATTGACCCCTCTCCCAATCGTCAACCCTTGGATGCCAATCAAGCTTTTGCGACGATTTTATTTGAACGAAAGTTCTCCCAATTTAGAGATAAATATCCGCAATTTTTAAAAGTTTATCATCGTCGTTTGTCCTTTTTTATTTATCCTTTGAGTGGAGGATTTGAAAAACCATCATTAATTCCTATGTTTTTATACCAACCTTTATTAAATTTAGAGAAAAGATTATCTTTTATAAGTCAATTTCTCGCCTTTCGTATTTTAGTTGTTTTAGAAAAAAGGGAAGTTTAAACTATGAAAATTTCCACAGAAGGTAAAATTAAAATTGCTCGTTTCCTCAGTCGTTTGATTGTCACTATTCGCTCTTTATTTGGCTTATCTTCTATAACAAGAGTTAAACGTCGAGGGGTTAAATGGTCTTTAGATTTACGAGAAGGCATTGATCTTGCTATTTATTTAAACGTTTATGAACCAGAAACCCTTAATTCTTTTCAATCCCTGATTAAACCTCGTGATGTTGTCTTAGATATTGGGGCAAATATTGGTGCAATGACCCTTCCTTTAGCGCAAGCAGTAGGGGAAACGGGTCAAGTTATTTCTTTTGAACCGACAACTTGGGCCTATGAAAAATTACAACGTAATTTAGCTCTTAATCCTCAATTAATCAATCGTGTTCAAGCTGAACAAATCATGTTATTAGATAGAGGAGAAAATCCTCCTACTTTAGTTTATTCCAGTTGGGATTTAACGGCTGAAGTTGATAATAATCCGAGTATTCATCCCCTCCATCAAGGCAAATTGATGACAACCGATGGCGTTCAAGGTATTTCTTTAGATGAATATTGCGAACAGCAAAGAATAGAAAAAATTGATCTCATTAAATTAGATGTGGATGGGTATGAACTAACCGTATTAAACGGGGCAAAGAAAACGTTAAGAAAGTACCGACCCAAAATTATCATGGAAATGGCTTTGTACGTACAAGAAGAACGCCAACAAATTGACGAGTTACTGATAACTTTACAGGAAGCTGATTATCAGTTGGTACAGTTAACAAACCGTCAACCTATTACTATGAATCAAGCTGCATTAGAAAAGCTTTGTCCTAAAGATGGTGGCATCAATGTTCTTGCCATTCCTAAGCCCTAGAGGAGATTAATTATGTCAATTATACAGCAAGTTTTACTCTGGATTTATGCCCTATTTAAAAAAATAGGTTTATTAGAAACAGCTTGGTTTAAGAAAATTTTTTATTGGGCTTACTTTTTTTATAAAAAACATATAGAAGATCCATTTTTTGGATTAACTCAACAATATCCAGAACTTTTTAAAGGGGGTCATATTTTGGATGTGGGGGCTAATATTGGTTATACAGCCACTTTATTTAGTCAAGTTATTACCTCAGGTTTTCAAGTTTATGCCTTTGAACCCGAAACAAAAAACATTGATAGTTTACGAGAAATTCTCAACATTTATCATTTAATTGGTCAAGTAATTCCCATTCAGGCTGCTGTTGGTGCAGAAAAAGGAACTATTGAATTATGGCACAATGAAACCCATCATGCTGATCATCGAATTCTTACCAACACTTATAAATCATCTGGAGTTGCCCTACAAGAAGTTTCTCAAGTTACCTTATTATCTATCGATGATTTTGTTCAAAATGAGTTAAACAATGGTGCCATTAAGTTTATTAAAATTGATGTCCAAGGGTATGAATTACCGGTTTGTTTAGGAATGGAAAAGACTTTACAAAATAATCCTGATGCAGCAATTGTTTTAGAATATATGCCTTCTATGATTACTGAATTAGGGTTTATTCCTCAAGAAATACTGGATTTTTTTCAGAAACGAGGTTATTTTATGTATGTTCTTGATCAAGGAGGTAAATTACTGAAAGCTGATTTAGCAATTATAAAACAAGAAATTAAAAAAAGAACTTATATTGATTTAGTTTTTACTCATAAATTAATTTAATAAAAAAATCATGAAATCAACAACGGAATCACAAACACAATGGAGCAAAGATAGGAATTACCATCACAAGAAAAGAGGAAAAATTCTTATCACTAATCTCTTAGTTGCTGGAGTTATTATCTTAATTTGTTTTTTCTTTTTTTGGCAAACAGGACTATTAGTGAGTGGCTTGAATTTTTTCATGAATGATCACACCATTGTCACTATGCACCAAGAAGTTCAAGAATTGGGGCTTTGGCCAACTATAAAACAATGGGTTATACGTGATCATAGCATGGGTCGATTTGTCCCTCTTTACTACACTAATCAAGTTTTGCTCAGTCAACTATTAGGTATTAACGGTAATGTTTGGTTTACTTTCAGTTGTTTACTGCTAAGTTTGACTGCGTTTGCAATGGTTTGGTTTGCTAGATTATTGAATATTCCCTTATTAATAGCTTGTATTTTTCCAGCTTTAGCATTATTAGGTCCACAAGCATCAATCTGGACGCAACCTAGTTATACTCAAGTAACAGGAACATTTTTCCTCGCAGTTGCTATGGTTTTTGCTGTACTGTTGGCCAAAACTAAAAACAATAGTCAAGCATTAATATTTAATATTTTATTTGTTTTATCAACTCTTTGCGCTTCTCTTATTAAAGAGTCTTACATTATTTGTATCCCTGCTTTAATCGCTCTGAGAATTTGGTCATATAGTTATCTCAATCATACATCATTGTATGAATCAATCGCAAAAACTCTCAAAACAAATATTATTGTTATAGGAATTTTAATTGCTGAACTATATTACATTTTTTTTGTTATTGGTTCGGATGGAATGAACTATGCAGGAATTGATCAACAAACCTTTCAATTGTCGAAAATTTTCAGTACTGCATTGGACTTGTTCAATAGTAGTCATTTGTGGATTTTTCCAGTTTCATTCCTAGCTACAATTATTATTATTATCTATCAGAAAAAATCCATTCAGGGATTTATTAAGCAATTATTACCTGCTGTGATCATTTCCTTATTAATTATGGGTCCTCAAATCCTACTGTACACCAAATCTGGTATTTTAGGGATGTTGGGCTATTACTTGATACCAGCAACCATTGGTTCAGCATTTTTGATCACTTATTCAATAGAACTTCTTCGGGTTTATTCAAAAATAATTGCTTATATTTTTATCGGTATCTCTATTGCTGTTATTACCTCTAGTATTCCAAAAGTTTGGACAGTTTATAGTAATATTGCCTATAATAATTTCAATATTAATCAACTGTTTCAAGAAATTGTTCAGTGTACCCCTAATAATGAACCCATTCTGTTTGCTGTTAATCCAAGAGTTCGATATGAAGCTGCTAGTGTAACACCAAAAATTCTTGATTATGTTTATAATCGGCAAAATCTATTTATTGCTACCTATGGATTAAAAGATACCGAATTTTTTTCCGACACTCTTCAAGAAGCTGAGAATTATTTGACATATCTTGTACCTCAAGCTGTCATTAATCAGTATGATGGTAGAACCATTACTTCATTTGATAAAAAACAAGACATTTCTACAGTGGTGGTTTTTGACGGTTTAGATAATGATTTTTTGGAAACTTCAAACTCATGGTTTCAGTTAGATGATTACGAGAAAACTGAATTTCCTATTCCCTTAGCACCAGCTAATTTATATTGTAAATCTTTCACAAGTAATCTTAATTAAATTAATTAATAACATTCTAAATTGCAAAAAGCCATTATTCAATTTTAAAGATATAGCTTGAAACAATGAAATTTCAAAAACTATACTTCAAGATTCCTCAAATACCTTTATGTATATTGATAATATTAATTATTAGCCTAAGCTGGTACTACTTAATTTTATCTTTAGGACTTCCTGAACCTATCAATCAATTTTTTTTAGAAACTAATTATTTAACCGGTTTCATTCTTGTTATTTTTACTTTATTGTATTTAGCTTATTTACCCAATGGTTGGCTAGGAATTTTCACAAGTTTTACTGCTACTCTAACTTTATTCGCTGGACAATTGGCAGGTTTATGGAATAATTTAGTTGATTTCCATTATACATTGAGTGGCTTTTTCCCTTTTAATGATGCTAATTTTTATTATATAAGTAGTTTGAAGCTGTTAGAGGGTAAACCATTTCATCCAGTAGGTTCCTGGCGACCTTTATCTCATGCAGCTATAGGAAATTTATTAGGATTAACTCAACAAAATTTGCAGCTTACTATTACCATTCTTGTTTTATTCATAGCAATTAGTTGCTTTTTTTTAGCTCGTGAAGTTCAATCTAGTCACGGCACTGTTGCTGGGGTTTTAGTCCTAACAGTAATTTTCATGTTTATTAAACCTTTTATTGGTACTTTAGGCACAGAAAATTTAGGGTTTGTATTTGGGGCAGTTGGCTTAACTATGTTATGGAGAGGGTTACATAGTCAAAGAAAAATGTGGTGGTTAGGTGGTCTTTTTATACTTACATTCGGCTTAAATATTCGTGCAGGTACTTACTTTATTTTACCTGCTTTTGGACTTTTGGGAGCTTGGCTATTTCGTCACAAATCTAAGCTTTCTTTTAACTTTTTGATGAGTGAATTTACAGTTATTTTTTTAGGATTTCTTCTCAATTCTTTAATCTTTAAACTGGTTGCTTTTCCGGGTGCTGAAGCTAATGGCAATTTCTCGGTAGTTTTATATGGAATGGCAGTTGAAGGTAGTTGGGTTTCTTTTTCTCAAGATTATCCAGAAATACAAGATACAAATGAAATATATCGCTTAGCATTCCAGGCAATATGGGCCGATCCTTTGGTCTTAGTTAGGAGTTTTTGGCGTGCTAGTCAAGCATTTTTTAAGGATGGTTTTCTTTTTTCTTTTATAAAAAGTTCTCAAATTCTTATTGTGCTACAAGTTCTTAGTTTAGTTAGTTTTTTTTACTTTTATCGTCAACGAAGAACTCTGATTACATGGTTTATGTTAGCTGGATTTTTAGGTATTTTATTCTCTTTACCGTTTGTTCCTCCTTGGGATGCAGGAATTCGAGTTTATGCAACAACGATTCCTTTTGTTGCAATTTTTCCTGCTTTGGGATTAGCTTTTATTGTTAATTGTTTCTCACCTTTATTGCCTAAAAAAATAAGGCAATCTCCCCATATCTCATCTCCTTTAGCTATTTTCGCAGTTGGGTTAGTTTTGCTGATTACGATGGGAACAGTAACAACTAAAATCCTTAGTTATCAACCTAAATTTTCACAAATATCTTGCCCTTCTGATACAGAAATTATTTACTTTCGTAACAGTCAAGGTTCTTCTATAAATTTAGTTGCAGATAAAGAAATTAATAAGAATTATATACCCAATATTCGTATCAGTGATTTTAAACATGATATTCTTCCTCAACTCAATTCACCAGAAATGATTAAAATTGGTTTTCAACCTTTCTATAAAGCATTAGATAGTCTTACTGTTGACACTACAATAATGGCTAAAATTGCTTTACCTAATCCTAACCAACAAACGACATCTAAACAATCAATTCAAAGTGGAGATGGACTATGGATCATAGCTAAGAAAAACTTATTTCCTCAAAAAAATGGAATTGTTGGTGCTTGTGGAAAGTATCTTCCTCTTCAATACGATGGTTTTCACGGAAAATTATTTTTTGCTGATTCAATGAAGTTAGTGAAATAGTAAATCATTATTCATCAATTAAATTGGAGTATATTTTATTAATTATGAAAAAATTTATTATTATCGATCACTCCCTATGTAATCTTCAAGGACACCATTATGAATGTAGTTTATCCGTTGCTGAATCAGCTTCTAGGCAAGGATATGAACCCATAATTATTGCTAATAAGAAATTTCCAAGCTCATTATATCCTGATAATATTAAGGTGATTTCTGCTTTTGAAGTTGATTGGTTTGATAATCCAGTTTCTTCTGAGAAAAAAACTAAGATATTAGATATTTTTTACTTTTTACAAAATAATCCTCTTGAACAATTATCAGAAGACATCAATAATAAATTTCAATTTTACTTTAGATATTGGGAATTAACTAAACCTAAATTAAAACTTCTTTTAGAGAAAATTAAAGGAAGTATATCAAGGTTAATTAATTGGATAGAAGAAGATATTAAGTTGTTACGTTCTATTCCTTTGTCCAATACATTATGGGGAGTATTTAAAATTATTTGGGGATTAGTTAGATACATATTATCTGTATTTTTTAGAAAAATAAATCAACTATTAATTAAGCTATTAACCCCAAAAATAAAAAGCTTTAAAGAAACTTTATCACAAGTTTTAAAAGAAATTAAACCTACCTTAGATGATGAAGTTTTTATTCATACAGTTGGTATTAAACAAGTTGAAGAGGTATATCATTATTTAACCTCTCAGAATCTATCAAAAATGCCTCGATTTCATATTCTCTTACGTCGAGATATTGATGATCCTTTAGTAGTTTATGCGGAAGGAATGGGATTAAAAGCAATCTTCGATCAATGTTATCAATCTAAATTATGGCCAGAGA
The DNA here is from genome assembly GCF_030064895.1 of Crocosphaera sp. GTDB lineage: Bacteria > Cyanobacteriota > Cyanobacteriia > Cyanobacteriales > Microcystaceae > Crocosphaera. The sequence continues at coordinate 43,227 of NZ_JASJEB010000015.1, forward strand.
AAATACAGTTTTATACCGATACCGATGATTTAATTGAACGCTACAATAGTTTAAGTAACGTAAAATTGCAAAAAATACCTATTCCTTTTCGACAAGAAAAATTACAAGAAATAACAAAAGAGAAAAATACAGATAAACCGATTAATTTTGTTTATTTAGGTGATGCAAGACCAGAAAAAGGCTATCATTATTTACCTAATATTATTGAATCTTTATGGAAAGATTATATTCAACCTGGGAAAATCAAATTAACTATTCAATCTAATTTTAGTATTGAAGGAGGAGAAGGATTAATACCTCAAGCGCGTTTAGCTTTAGAAAGATATCCAGAAAGCAAAGTAAAATTGATAAAAAATGCTATGTCTGCTGATGATTATTATCAAATTTTAGCAGAAGCTGATTCTTTAATCTTACCTTATGATTCTAACAGTTATCGCTTCCGTACTTCGGGGGTATTAACAGAAGCTTTAGCAGCAGGAAAACCAGTTATTGTACCTAAAAATAGTTGGTTAGGAAAACAAGTTAACTCATCACGAGCAAGTCTTTATCAAAACCCTGAAGAAATACCCCAAAAAGTAATTGAAATTCTGGAAAATTTACCTCAATTTTCAGATTCAGCTAAAAGGTTTTCTCAAGAATGGTTGGAACAAAATTCCCCCGATAATTTAGTTAGAACTTTATTATCAGATAAAGAAAATATTGAGGTTGATAATGTAGAAGATAGTCAATCACAACATGATATAAATAATGAAATAGTTTCTCACAATATATCTCAAGCAGTTCCTAAAATTCTTCTAATTATAGAAAGTGACTTTTTATTAGATCAAGAAACTATAGATGCTTCTTTTCTTAACTATCTTGAATATTTAGGGCTGTGCAGTTACGATGTTTATGGATTATTTTTTACCAATAAACAAGAAAGAAAAGGTGAAAATTATGAACCTTTTTATCATCAAATCTATCCGATAATTGACCGCATTTTTCAGGAATTTTCTGTTAATTTAACACAAAGATGGATTGTTACTTATAGTCCTTGCGATGTTTTTGCTTATGATATTAATCCTAAAGAATATATCAAGGAAGTTTTAGAACAAAAAAATAGCCTAAAAAGAGATTTAATTGAGAGATATAATTTAAGTATTCCATCAGATTTAAGTCAATTACTACAAAGTAATCAATTTGATGTTATTTTTCTCAATTCTATTGTTAGTTACAGTATTATAGACAGATTTAATGTCACACAATCTTCTGTAATTTGTGAAGTTCCTGAGATTGTCTCTTATCAATATGCTGTTCATAATCATCGGGATATTGATCAAGATGAATATCAAAGGGAATGTCAATTATTTAATCAATGTGATGCCTTAATTTTTCATCATCAATACGAACTGGAAAAAATCAAACAAACTGTTAATAAACCTCAAGGGTATGTTATTTCTGAGCATAATAATTTAGATAAGAGTGATTATTTTGAAACAATGGATCAAGTGTTTGAATCTTTTCTTCATGATCGGGCTATATCTTTAAGAGAAACAGGTAAAAAAGTCGCTATTTTCTATCCTTGGGGAGATATTTTAGAGCGAAAAAGTGGGGCAAGTAAGCGAGTTGGACTACTTATTGATTATCTAAAATCACAATCTTATCAAGTGTGGTTATTCACCACAGGAGATTCTAAAGACTTCAGAAAAGATGGTGTAAACTATACCTATTATCAACAAGATTATCAAGATTATTGTTTAGTCAATGATATCTATAAAGATGCTTATCAATCTTGGTATGATGCCTTAAAATCTAATAATTATATTTTAGACAATAACCAAGAATCCGAGCATTGGTTGCCTTGGATATATTATCAATATCGTTTCGATTCAGGATTTATTAATTGGGTTAAAAAACTAACAGAATGGGCAGATACTGTTATCTTAGAATATCCTTTTTGGGCGTTAACAGTTGGAAATATTTGCCATCAATCTAAAACTCAATTAATTATTACAGCACATGATATTTTAGTCCAACAACTTGATGAAAATACCTTGATAGGAAAAATTGCTTTAGCTGAAGAAATTAAAGCTTTAAAACAAGCGGATAATCTTGTCTCTGTTTCTCAAGATGATCAAGCATTTTTAAAAGAATATAAATTATCTTCTACACTGATACCTAACCCAGTTAATTTTGATGAATGTAGTGAGCAAAAATTAACAGAATCTTCCTCATTTAAGAGGATAGAAAATAACTTCTGTTTATTTGTTGGTAGTCGTCATGATCCTAATATAGAAGCTGTCAAAATAATTCAACAAATAGCCCAAGATTTTATAATCGAATACCCTGATCTTTCTTGTCAGTTTATTGTTGTGGGTAGTTGTTGGGAACCTGAAGAAAATAATAATTTTATCTCCCTCGGGAAAGTCAGCGATCAAGACTTAGCATGGTTATATCATCATGCAGCCTTGATTCTATCACCCATTCTCTCAGGCACAGGAACCTCCTTAAAGACGGTTGAAGCTATGGCCTATGGTAAAGTTCTTTTAGGCACCAGTGTCGCCTTTAGAGGCTATCCTGTCCAGTCTGGAAAAGAAGGTATTATCTGCGATCGCTTAGAGGAGTATCATCATTTAATAGCTAACCTCTTAAAAGATAAAAAGAAACGTCAAGAAATAGGGACAAATGCCAAGAAGTTTGGTAAAAAATATGATTATCGGCTTTTATATTCTTCTTATGATGAGATTATTCAAAATCAACTTTAGTATAAATTTCTCTAAGGTTAATCTGAAAAGGAATAAAAAATAACATTTAAGAATAATAGACAGGCAAGATAATGAAGAGGAAAATTAATTTTCAATCCTTATAGAAAGGTTTTGAGCCTAATTAATTATCCATTCTCCATTATCCATTATGCACTAAGATTGCCAGCAGTTTGTTACCTTATGTAGCAACTTTTTCTCGGTCTTTTTCAGCCAAGAATTTTTCTAACTCTGTCAAAGCATCCGCATCCACTTTTGTTTGCATAGGACAGAACTTAGGACCACACATAGAACAAAATTCAGCCGTTTTGTAGATATCTGACGGCAAAGTTTCGTCGTGATATTCTTTTGCCCGCTCAGGATCTAAAGATAGCTCAAACTGACGATTCCAATCGAAATTATAACGAGCTTCCGACAGTTGATCATCTCTGTCTCTGGCCCCCGGACGGTGACGGGCAATATCAGCAGCGTGTGCTGCTATTTTATAAGCAATTAAGCCATTTCTGACATCCTCTGCATCAGGCAACCCTAAATGTTCTTTCGGGGTCACATAACATAACATAGCCGTGCCATACCAACCGGCCATAGCTGCACCGATCGCGGAGGTGATATGGTCATAACCAGGAGCAATATCAGTTACCAGAGGGCCCAAAACATAGAAAGGTGCTTCAGAACACTCTTCCATCTGCTTTTTAACGTTAAACTCAATTTGATCCATCGGTACATGGCCCGGTCCTTCCACCATTACCTGTACATCGTGTTCCCAAGCGCGACGGGTGAGTTGTCCCAGGGTTTTCAACTCCGCTAACTGTGCCTCATCAGAAGCATCGTGAGTACACCCTGGCCGTAGAGAGTCTCCTAAACTAAAAGAAACGTCATATTTCTTGAAAATTTGGATAATGTCGTCAAAATGGGTATAAAGGGGGTTTTGCTTATGATGGTGTAACATCCAACGAGCAATAATACCACCACCACGGGAAACAATACCGGTTAAACGACTTCTCACCAAAGGCAGGTGTTCGATCAAAATACCTGCATGAATAGTCATATAGTCCACCCCTTGTTGGGCGTGTTTCTCGATGATATGAAGAAAATCATCGGCACAGAGTTGATCCATATTACCGTGGACGCTTTCCAACGCTTGGTAGATGGGAACCGTACCAATGGGAACAGAAGACGCTTTAATAATGGCCGTGCGAATAATGTCTAAGTCACCCCCACCGGTGGATAGGTCCATCACCGTATCCGCACCATACTTAACCGCTAAATTTAGTTTCGCCACCTCTTCATCAAGATCAGAGGAATTAGGAGAGGCACCAATATTGGCGTTAACCTTGCACTTAGAAGCGATGCCGATGCACATCGGTTCTAAGTTAGTATGGTTGATGTTAGCAGGGATAATCATCCGTCCCCTAGCCACTTCTTCCCGAATTAATTCGGGGGGCAAACCTTCCCGTTTAGCCACATAGTCCATTTCTTCGGTAATTACGCCCTGACGCGCATAATACATCTGAGAGACATTACTTTGCCCCCGTCGCTTGGCAACCCATTTTGTTCTCATACTTTGATACCTCTATAAACAGCTTCCCTACGCTGGTATTACCCAGTCTCAGGTTCTAAGGGTCTTTCTCAGCCTTACTCCACAGACACCCCTAGCTATGAGTCCTATTTTAACATCAAAATCTATCCCAACATTCCCATTAACCTGAACTCCGAACTCCTAACTCCGAACTCCTAACTCCGAACTCCTAACTCCGAACTCCTAAAACCTAACTATTAACTTTCATTAACCATAAGATTAGAAAATATCATTGCGATTTATATTGTCAAAGGGGCCAAGGTTCTCTATTGTTTATATAGAAGGTTGATAAGTTAGCTACCCCCGTGAAAATTTTCTCTCCAGTACTTTACTACCGGAATGAGCAAATTTCACTAGGATTAGATAATGGAAGCTATTAGGTAGATATATCTATTAGCCTACTTTCTGTTTAATCAGACAACAATTTTTCTAATTGTTAGAAAAAAAAGTCTAGGGAAAATTGAGGGTAACTTCTCATTAATTAAATTTAGTTTTGGCCTTAAAGCGAGGATATTAAAAATGCCAATTGCCGTTGGAATGATCGAAACAAAGGGTTTTCCTGCTGTCGTAGAAGCAGCAGATGCCATGGTAAAAGCAGCCCGTGTTACTTTAGTTGGTTACGAAAAAATTGGAAGCGGTCGTGTTACGGTCATTGTGCGCGGTGATGTTTCTGAAGTACAAGCGTCTGTAGCTGCTGGGATCGATAATGCTAACCGAGTCAATGGGGGAGAAGTTCTGTCTACCCACATTATTGCCCGTCCCCACGAAAACCTCGAGTACGTTCTACCCATTCGCTACACCGAGGAAGTAGAGCAATTTCGCTCCTATTAGCCGTCCTTTCCCACAATAACGGTTAATTAAACAATCAATGATCAATTATTAGGAGAAAAAACTCATGTCAATTGCAGTTGGAATGGTAGAAACCCTTGGTTTTCCTGCTGTTGTCGAAGCAGCAGATGCAATGGTAAAAGCAGCCCGTGTGACCTTAGTTGGTTACGAAAAAATTGGAAGCGGTCGTGTTACCGTTATCGTACGGGGTGACGTTTCTGAAGTGCAAGCATCGGTTGGTGCGGGTATAGAGAACGCAAGACGAGTCAACGGTGGAGAAGTATTATCCAACCACATCATTGCCCGTCCCCACGAAAACCTCGAATATGTCTTACCCATTCGTTACACCGAAGCCGTAGAACAATTCCGTGAAAGTGTTAATCCTACCCCCTTACGACGGTGATAATTAGTCATCTCCCAACATAATGCAAATTGCCAAAGTTCGAGGTACTGTTGTCAGTACCTACAAGACCCGCAGTTTAACTGGAACAAAGTTCTTATTGATTCAGTTTATGGATGCCCAAGGACAACCGCTTCCCAAGTACGAGGTAGCAGGTGATCTCGTTGGTGCAGGAATCAATGAGTGGGTATTGGTATCAAGAGGCAGTGCTGCTCGCATTGACGATGGTATGGAACGCCGTCCTCTCGATGCGTTGGTAGTGGGAATTATTGATACGGTTACGGTGGAAAATAATCGATTGTATAGCAAAAAAGACGAAGAACGAGGTTAAAACCTTCATCAAAGTCTGCTAATAACTGATACTAAATTATAAAGAGGAGGACAAATATTGTCATGGTAGTCCGCAAAAGGGCGGCACCCCCAACACCCTGGTCACAAACACTCGCAGAACCCAAAATAGATGATAGTGCCTTTGTACATTCCTTTTCTAACCTGATTGGGGCTGTTGAGATCGGTGCTAATGTTTTAATAGCCCCAGGAACCTCCATCAGAGCCGATGAAGGTACACCTTTTTATATTGGTGAAGGCACAAACATCCAAGATGGTGTTGTCATTCATGGTCTAGAACAAGGGCGGGTTGTGGGAGATGATGGCCGGGAATATTCCGTTTGGATCGGCAAAGAAGCTTGTATTACCCACATGGCACTGATCCACGGGCCGGCTTATATTGGTGACGGCTGTTTTATCGGGTTTCGCTCAACCGTATTCAATGCCAGAGTTGGTGATGGCTGTGTTATTATGATGCACGCCTTGATTCAGGATGTAGAGATTCCCCCAGGAAAATACGTCCCCTCTGGTGCAGTTATTACTAACCAACAACAAGCTGATCGCCTTCCTGAAGTAACAGATAGCGATCGGCACTTTGCCCATCATGTGGTGGAAGTCAACGAAGCGTTGCGGGTAGGATATCAATGCGCTGAAAATAACGCTTGTATCACCCCCATTCGTGGACAGTTAGGGCAGTCTATAAAAGACATTAATCAGACTGATTATAGAAATTCGGTGACAAGTATGAGTTTAAGTTCGGACATTGTAGCTCAAGTACGTTCTTTACTGTCCCAAGGCTATACCATTGGGGCAGAATATGCTAATAAGCGTCGTTTTAAAACAAAATCTTGGTTAACCGGTGGGACTTTTAATGGTCGCGCCGATCAAGTTTTAGCCAACCTAGAAGGGTTTTTACAAGAGCATCAAGGGGAATATGTTCGCCTCTTAGGGGTTGATACAGGAGCAAAACGCCGTGTTCTCGAAGTGATTGTGCAACGGCCAGAAGATATCCCAGGAGAACCCAGTCGCATTACTACCACCAAAAACAACTCCAGTAATGGCCATGTTTCTATTACCAGCAACGGGAATGGAAATTTTGGCGGTGATATTGCTGACCAAGTTCGTGCCATACTCCATCAAGGGCATAAAATTGGCACAGAATATGCTAATAAGCGTCGTTTTCAGACTAAATCCTGGAAAACTGGACCTTCTATCAATAGTAACCGCGAATCTGAGGTTATTAACCAATTACAAAACGTTTTAGCCGAACACCAAGGGGAATATGTTCGTTTAATTGGTGTTGATCCTAACGCTAAATGTCGGGTATCGGAAACCATTATTCAACGTCCAGGAGAAGCAGGTAGCATTCAAAGTAATGGTGCTGTTGCCTCTCCCAGAGCAGCTAATATCGGTGCTGCGGCTAGTAGTGGTTTAAGTGCTGAGACTACCCAACAAGTGCGTTCCTTACTATCTCAAGGATATAAAATAGGCACAGAACACGCCAATAAGCGTCGTTTCCGTACCAAGTCTTGGAAGAGTTGCGAGCCTATTAACAGCAACCGTGAAGCAGAGGTGCTTGCTGCTTTAGAAGCCTGTTTAGCCGAGCATAATGGGGAGTACGTTCGTTTAATTGGGATTGATACTCAAGCTAAACGCCGCGTCTTAGAAACCATTATTCAACGTCCTGGTCAAAATTCTACTAATGGGGCCAGAACTGCTACCGTGACTGCACCTGCTCAAAGTTATAGTTATGCCAGCAGTAGTCGTGACAACAGCAATAGTAATGGTAATGGTGGTGTTGCTACCATGAACTTAACCACCGAGATAGTTTCTCAAGTGGGTTCGTTACTCAAGCAAGGGTATAAAATAGGCACAGAACACGCAAATAAGCGTCGTTTTCGTACCAAGTCTTGGCAAAGTTGCTCTCCTATCGATAGCATTCGTGAAGCAGATGTGCTTGCAGCTTTAGAAGCCTGTTTATCAGAACATCAAGGGGAATATGTCCGCTTGATCGGCATTGATACCCAAGCCAAACGCCGCGTCTTAGAAACCATTATTCAACGTCCATAATAATCTGTAGAAGGGGTGAGGGAACTTACCCCTCAATATTATCTAGGTTTTTTGAGAATTTATACCAATTTTCTGAAGTTCGGCTACACATCCCGTAGGAGTCAACGGCCGTTCACTCCTAAAGTGTAAACTTATGTAGTTTAAGTTAAGAACAATGGTATTAGAAGTTAGAATTTAGAATTAATTTTTTCTGCATTCTAAATTACCTTAATCAAGTCGTTTTTGAGAAAAACCGGCGGAATATTGACTTACCCCTTCTCATTACCAGAGATAAAGTGATGCCTTTACCCCTTATTCAACCACCCAGTCGTTCAGAAGTTTCGATTATTGGCGAGGTTATTATTCATGAGGGTGCGGTTGTCGCACCTGGAACTGTTTTGCAAGCTGCCCCTAATTGTCGTATTGTCATCTATCCGGGGGCCTGTATTGGTATGGGAACTTTAATTAATGCCTATAAAGGAGACATTGAAATTGAATCCGGTGCTATGTTAGGGGCAGGGGTTTTAATCGTTGGTCAAGGTAAAATTGGTCAAAATGTTTGTCTGGGTTCTTGTGTCACAGTCATTAATAATTCTATTGAGTCGGGAACCACCATCGAAGCTGGAACATTAATCGGTGATACTTCTCGTCAGTTGTCAAAACAAGAAACCGAAACTCCCAAACAAATTAAACCAGAAAATAATGGTTCTTCAGAAAATGGTCATTTAATTACCGATAATCATGAAAAGGATGCTCAACCGAAGGAAACTGAGGAGAAAAAGCCTGAATTTGTGGAAGAAATAGAAGACTTATGGGCAGATACCCCACCCGAAATTGAGGAAGTTACAGAGGTTCCAAAAATTCCAGAAATTCCAGAAATTCCGACAAAACCTGATGTTCCTGCACAGACTAATAATGCTCCTGTAGTGGGTCAAGTTTATATTAATCAATTATTATGCACTTTATTCCCCGATCGCCAAGCATTTAATCAATCTCAAAATAATTCTTCACAAAATTCTACTGACAAAAATAAATAATCATTAGAGAGATTAACGATATTTTAGACACACCTACCCTCTCATTCCTTTAATAGTAAAATGAACCTTGATAACCTTTGAATATAGTCGTCAAAATTTTTACTATGCTAAGTCGTCTTATCGCTTTTGTAATGAGTGTGACTTTGCTTTTGTTTGCCTATCCTAATACAACCAAAGCAGATACATTATCGGACAAAACTACATTTATCGTTTATGGTGATTTACCTTACATGATCACCCTAGCTGATGGTAGAACCGATGAAGAAGTTTTCTTTGAAGAGATTATTCCCGCTATTAATGAACATGAGGAAGTCCCTTTTGTTATTCATCTGGGTGATCTAAGTCGACCTGAATATACCTGTTCTGATGAGTTACTACAATCATTTAAAGACGTTTGGGACAATGATATTGATAAACCGATCTTTTATACCCCAGGGGATAATGACTGGACAGACTGCGACAGAGAAAAATTAAGCAACCCTCAAAGTGAGTTAGCAAGGTTGGCATCGGTTCGGAAAATCTTTTTTAGTGAACCAAAAACCCTCGATCCTGAGTGGCAATATGAACAAAACTCGGATCTTCCAGAAAATGCACTTTGGATCTATGACGGAGTTTTATTTGTCACCGAACATATGATTGGTACAAATAATGGTCGGGATGAGATTTTGCAAGATGATCCAGCAACCATTTTAGCTGAGGTGGAGAAACGAGATCAAGCAAACAGAGAATGGCTTGACTATGCCTTCTATCTTGCTCAAAATAATAATGTTGAAGCGGTGGTTCTTGCCAGTCATTTAGATCCCTTTGGCGCTGAAAATGGGGAAAATGACGCTTTTACACGGTGTACTAATAAACCTGCTTATGCAGGATTTTGCCAGCAGATCCAAACCTTTGCCCATAAGCTCCAAAAACCCGTATTATACGTTCATGGAGATACCAATGCTTATTGTTATGATAAACCCTTCAACGCAGAATTAGCCCCTAATATTTGGCGGTTAAACGCTCCTGGAGACATCAAATACATTGATGCTTCCTTGATCTCTTATGATCGTTCTAATCAGGATCTTCCCTTTGAAGTAACAGGGTTACTCTCAGGAGAAGTTCCCCCGGAAATTTGTGATTATAGTCGCTAAACTTTCAATAAAAATAACTTTTGATAAAGCTAAGAAAAGAAAATAATGTTTTAAACAGTTGATTAACAATTTAATAACCCAAAAAAAGACATGGAAGAATTATTTACATTAAAAGAATTATTGCTGTCAGGAAATGTGACGGATGCTTTAGTATTGGTTGAGGAATTGACAGAAATGAGCAAAGATGATAAGCTCAACAAAATTTTTAGTTTTGGTAAAATTCTGCTTTTACATCTTATTAAACAAGCAGCAGAAAAAAGAAAAACACGCTCATGGGATTTATCTATTGCTAATGCAGTCAAAGAAATTCAACGAACCAATAAACGACGTAAAACTAAGGGATATTATCTTACGAGAGAAGAGTTAGAAGAGACCCTAGAAGATGCTTATGATTTAGGTTTAAAAGCTGCTGCAAAAGAAGCTTTTGAAGGTAAATATGAAGCTAAAGAACTTGCAGAAATGGTTAATAAAAGAGCAATTATTGATGAAGCAATAGACTTGATTTATAGTTGATTTTATTTTTTATTTATCAGTATAGTCTAACATATATAAAATTAATTCTTGTAAACAATGTCAACTAACTCTTAAAAATTTGCTATATTTACTAAATAGATTATCATATTATTTAGAAGTCAAAAAATACTTGCTATGACTACTATTTTAGATTTGAAACCACTAATTAAGTTGACATCAGAAGATTTTTATAAACTCTGTCAAATTAATCGAGACATACCCTTAGAATTAAGTCGTAATGGAGAGTTGATTATTATGTCACCTGTTGGTGGAGAAAGGGGAAATCAAGAAGCTAATTTAATCACTGATGTAAGTATTTGGAATCGTCAAAATAAGTTAGGTTTTGTATTTAGTTCATCTACTATTTTTGATTTAGCTAACGGGGGTAAACGATCTCCTGATGTTGCTTGGATAAAAAAGGAAAGATGGGAAAGTTTAACTCTTGAACAAAGGCAAAAATTTCCCCCTATTTGTCCTGATTTTGTAATTGAATTACGTTCTCCTAGTGATCGATTAAAACCGTTACAAGACAAAATGCAAGAGTATTTAGATGCTGGTTTAAAATTAGGATGGTTAATTAATCCCCAAGATAATAATGTGGAAATTTATCGTACGAATCAATCAGTAGAAGTTTTAAGTTTACCTGTTTCTTTATCAGGGGAAGATGTTTTACCTAATTTTGATTTATTAGTTGAATAGTTGAGGGAAAATAATCATATTGAAAAGTTAATTGCAAAAAAATGTTGCTATAATTAATTCAAATAGAAATGATACAAAACTTTCCTAATGTATTTTTAGCATAGTGAAAATCCTGCTCATACTCCTCTTTCTCAAACTTATTTAAAACAACTATATATCCTTATTTTCATTCCAAGAAAACAATAACCTCATTAACTGCTTAAGCAAAATATGTAGTGCTATGATAATTTAGCCAAAGCCTTTTGGTTTTTTAGATGACTTACTAGATTTCTTCGATTTTACCTTATTACTTCGCTTAATACACTCCTCTAGTTTCTGTTGATAAAAATCAATGTTTTTATCTTCCCTTACTCTACAATTTTCAACGGCTTTCTCATAAAAATAAATTGCTTTTTTAAATTGTCTTGTACGGTTATAAAATTTTCCCAGATGTTCATAACAGTGTACCATCTCAGGGTGATCAGTTTTTAGTAATTTTTCCCAAATACTGTTACATTCCAATAACATTTTTTCAGTTTGATCATTATTTTTCTTTTGCCAATCGTAACAAGCACCAAGACTCAAGAAAGATTGTCCAACAAGATAAGATTCCTCTCCAAGCTCTTCCCGTCTTAGTTGTAAAGAAAATCTATAACTTTTTTCTGCTTCCGAATATTTCTCTAAATCTTCTAAAATTAAACCTAAATTATTATGTATATTTGACACCATAGATTTAATTTCTTTATCATGACTATTTTCATCAATTTTGCATAGCTCTAAAGAATATTTAGTACATTTCTCTGCCTCTAATAAAAACTGTTTTCGTTGAGATAACTGTGGAAGACTTGTCAAGTTTTGAGCTAAATTCCAGAATGCACTTCCTAAAGTGTTAAAACTATTAGCAATAACTATATTAAGAGAAGTAGCAGAACTAATCGTAATTTTTGTTCTACTAGATTGAGGTAGAAGTTTTTTAGCTATGTTTATTGCCTCTTTTGCCAGGGTAATGGCTTCTTCCGTTTTTTGGACATGGATATAAGATGTTGCTAACAAATTAAGTGATTCACAATATTCTATTGAGCTAGTTAAATGAAATTTTTGATAGAGTTGATTAATTTTCAGTGATATTTGTTCTACTTTTTCATACAAACCTTTATAAAAATATTGAGAAGCGATAACTTCTAACGCCTTCAATGCTTTAGGCTCTAAATAATCTAGTTGGAGTTGTAACTCAAATAATTCAACCACAATTTTTTCAGCCTCATCCAGTTTATTTTCGATAATATATAAACATGCTAAATGATCAAGTCCTAAACGATAATTGAGATGTTTGGGATCGAGAATACGCTTATTGAGTTCCAATGCTTGTACTAAATAATTCTCTGCTTCTTCATATCTTTTCATATACATATATAAAGACCCTAAATTCTTAGCTGCTTGACTAAAAATTGCTTGAGCAAAAGATGATTTATCTTGAATATCTTTTTCAACAATCTCTAATATCAGTTTGTAACAATTTTCAGCTTTTTGGTATTTTTTTATTGATTGATAAACTAATGCTAAATTATTATTTACTAAGATAAATACAATTACTTTTTGAGCAATTTCTTTTTTATTATTTGATTCAATATTTATATTAGAGAGCATCCCAATTTTGCATCTCAGTTTTTTTAAGAGGTGCTGAAACCCTTGGGCGATAATTACTAGGGGTGATGCTTTTACAAAAATGGGATGCTTTCTTATATTATATTCGTTTGAAAGAATCCAATTAATTGTAGAATAGTATAAAGTAGTTAAGATTTCTTCAGCTTCCTTATATTTTTCCATTTGCCGATAAGTATCACCTATTGCGTTAGTTATCATCATTGTTTCATGATGATTTTTTCCCAGACATTTTTTGGCGATTGATAAAGCTTTCTCTAATAATTTTAATGCTTCGTGATATTCATATATATCCTTTAAAGCAAGTGAAAAATCATTATAAAGAACCATCAAATGTATATCACCTTCCCCAAATTTATTTTTAGTAATATCTATATACTCTCTAAAATATTGAATTGCTTGAGGGTAAAAACCTTGACTCACATAAAAACTATTAATTGCCTTAATCGGTAAATTCCAATCACTAGGAATTACACTATTATAATCATCAACAATATAATCATAGTGGTATTGAGTAATCTGTTTAATATGAGGAATTAGTGGTTTTAAATATTCTATTTTTTCGGGTGATAATGTAGTGTAAGTAAACCTTTCAGATTTTTCAACTAATAGCTTACAATAATCTTGTTTTGCTCTTAGCATAAACTTAGATTCATCTAGTTTCTCTCTCAGATAAAGATGAATTAGACTATGAAGTTCATATTCAGTATTGGCTATTTGCTTAACTAAGTTTAAATTAACTAAACTATCCATTAACCATTCTTCTATATCATCTTCATCTTCATTAGGAAATAACTCGTTAATCCATGTTTGTTGAATAGGAGCAATAGCAAATAAGCTAAGCGAAAGAGCTAAATTTTGAATTTTGTTATAGCAATAGACAGGCTAGTTAGGACACATAAATTATATTTTAAGGGAACAGGGAACAGGGAACAGGGAACAGAAAAATGTCCTAATAGCTTTGGCGACTGCTATAGTTTCTGGTTCATTTTCTAATTCATACCAACTTAAATCAAAAGCAACTTTAACACCATATTTTGCTGTCATTTCAGGATGAGGTTTACTTAATAAACTATTATCTTTTAAACCTCTTTCTTTTAACTTTTCTCTAGCCTTTTTTATTGTCCATCTCCGTCTTTTTAATAGTCTCGCTATTAATTCTAAAGCCAAAGGTAAATATCCTAAATCTTGACAAAGTAATTTTGATTCCTCAAGTTCTGTATTAATTCTCTCATCGCCAACATAAGATCGTAATAAATCAAGGGAAGCGTCTTCAGAAAATTCTTCTAAAGGAATATTCTCTATAGTATCGGATAAGTATTTACAGCGAGTTGTAATAATTACTTTAAATTTTTTGAATTCATAGGGTGGTAAATATTCAAAAAAATCTTCAGCATTGCGTACATCATCAAAAATAATCAAGACATCCCCATTAATCCAATTCTGCCAGCAATCTTGTACTTTTTCAACAGGAGTTGTTCCACTGGGTTCACCTAATTTAAGTTTAATCTTGAAAAAACTTATAATATCGGCACTTGGATCATTTCCTTTAACATTTACCCAACATATCCCACCTTGATAAGTTCCTTTTTTATATTCTTGCCAAGCATATCGTAAAGCAAGTTCTGTTTTGCCAATTCCTCCCATTCCTGAGAGAGTGGAAATAGCGACTATGTCAGCTTTTTCTAGCTTGTTACATAACTCATTTAAATCTGTTTCTCGTCCTACAAATTTAGCAATACCACTATTTTTTAGATTTTGAGGAATTAAACGATCTAATTGATCTTTTTTTTTAAATTCTGGGAGTCTTGTAGTCTATCTTCAATTGCATTAATAACTTGAGCAAAATCATTTTCTAAATGCTCATCCAAAGACAAATTATTCATGTTCGAGATAACATCAATTAATTGATCCCACTTATTTCTTATATCAGAATAAAGACTTAATTCCTCTTGGATTCCTAATGTATTTGACATTGATTGAAGTTTTCTATATTCATTATCTAACTCACTATGTTTTTCTTCCCAATACTGAAGATAACGTAATTTTTCTATTACGTTGTAAATTTCGCTATCTTGAGTGACGATTGGAAAAATTCTTTCATAAAACTGACCATTTTGGGCAATTTCTAATAACTCAAACATACAACTCTTGGATTTGAGATATTGTTTACTAATAATGATAATTATCGCTTTTCCTTGTCCTAATCTTTTCATAAACTCCAGAATTTGACCCTTATAACCAATTTCTCCTTTATCCCTCAGTGTTTTAAACATTTGTATTTGTTTTGCTTGACAAATACTTTCTAACTTTTCGACAATTTCTTCGCTTTTTCCGCCCCATGCGTAGGAGATAAAAACTGCCTCTCGCGTAGTTAAATCAGAATTTTTTTGTTTTTCCATACCTTTTAGCACTTTTTAAAGCGAATAAGTGTATTTGAGTAAATAGCTTAGCTTGAAATTTATTATATCAGCAGATAATGGATCATTGTATCAGGATTGAAGGAGGCAGGAGGCCGATTAGAGGACGTACCTCTAATCGAAGACCACCAACTCGAAAATTGTGGTGAAAGTTTTACCAAATTAGAGCTAAATCTAATCTAAATTCGGGTAAAATATCCTCTCCTGATAAGGTTTGAGGATTATCTAAAATAACTTTTTCTTGTCCTTGACGATAGATTTCTACTTGTTTCTTTTCAGGGTTAATTAACCAGCCCAACTTTACCCCATTATTCATATATTCTTGCATCTTTTCTTGAAGTTCCTTTAAAGAATCGGTTTTAGACTTGAGTTCTAAGACAAAATCTGGTGCAATGGGTGGAAACTTTTCTTTCTCTTCTTGTGTTAATTTATCCCATCTTTCTTGTTGAATATAAGCCACATCTGGAGAACGATTACTCCCTAAAGGAAGTTTAAAACCGGTAGAAGAATCGAAAATTTGTCCTAATTTTTTCTGACGATTCCATATACCAAAATCGGTAATTAAATTAGCATTTCTTTTCCCCGTTTCTCCTCCTGTGGGCGACATAATAATGATTTCTCCATTTTGATTTTGTTCCAACTTTAACTCAGGGTTATTACGACAAAGTTTAAAAAACTGTTCATCGTTAATCTTGGTAATGACATCAAAATTAATAGTGTAAGCATTCATCCTGATATCTCCGCATTCTTTCTTCTACTAAACAATTATGATAGCAAAAATAAATAGAAACATGAAATATCATACCAATATAAAACAAAAAAGCACCCCCATTTCTGAGAGTGCTTTTTTTCTAATATTTAGTTTTTATCAAGGAATTAACCATTGATTGCAGGAGCAGATACAGGCTCAGCAGAAGCTAAGTCTAAGGGGAAGTTGTGAGCGTTGCGCTCGTGCATTACTTCCATTCCGATTCCTGCACGGTTTAATACATCAGCCCAGGTTCCGATTACACGGCCTTGAGAATCAAGGATAGACTGGTTGAAGTTGAAACCGTTTAAGTTGAACGCCATGGTG